>NZ_JABBPF010000080.1 GCF_012927415.1 Polaromonas sp.
AAGCTTGCCGTGAACGCCCCCGAAACATTTACCCCCCCCGCAGCGGATCCCCGCCATGATGCCAGCCGCGTCATCCGCGCGCCGCGCGGCACCGGGCTCAGCTGCAAAAGCTGGCTTACCGAAGCCGCCTACCGGATGATCCAGAACAACCTGGACCCCGAGGTGGCGGAAGACCCGAAAAACCTGGTGGTCTACGGCGGCATTGGCCGCGCCGCGCGCAACTGGGAATGCTTTGACCAGATCCTGGCTTCGCTCAAGGAATTGAACAACGACGAAACGCTGCTAGTGCAATCGGGCAAGCCGGTTGGCGTGTTCAAGACACACGAAAACGCGCCCCGCGTGCTAATTGCCAACTCCAACCTGGTACCCAAATGGGCCAATTGGGAGCACTTCAACGAACTCGACCGCAAAGGTCTGTTCATGTACGGCCAGATGACCGCCGGAAGCTGGATCTACATCGGCAGCCAGGGCATCGTTCAGGGAACTTTCGAGACTTTTGTTGAAGCCGGCCGCCAGCACTACCAGGGTAGCTGGGCCGGCAAATGGATTCTGACCGCCGGCCTGGGCGGCATGGGCGGTGCCCAGCCGCTGGCCGCCACGCTGGCCGGTGCGGTATCGCTCAACATCGAGTGCCAGCAAAGCAGCATCGACTTTCGCCTGCGCACCCGCTACGTGGACAAGCAGGCCAGGGACATCGACGACGCCATCGCGCTGATCCGTCAACACACGGCCGCAAGGGAAGCCGTGTCCATCGCCCTGCTGGGCAATGCAGCCGACATCCTGCCCGAGCTGGTCAGGCGCGCCAGAGCCGGCGGCATTAAACCGGATATGGTGACTGACCAGACTTCCGCCCACGACCTGATCAACGGCTATCTTCCCATGGGTTGGAACGTGGCCGACTGGAAGGCCGCGCAAAAAGAAACAGCGCAGCATGCCGCATTAACTGCCGCTGCCGCCCAATCATGTGCCGAGCATGTGCAGGCCATGCTGGACTTTCAGTCCATGGGCATTCCCACGGTGGACTACGGCAACAACATCCGCCAGGTCGCCTTTGACCAAGGCGTAAAGAACGCGTTTAATTTTCCCGGCTTCGTACCCGCCTACATCCGGCCGCTGTTTTGCGAAGGCAAGGGGCCCTTCCGCTGGGTTGCACTGTCCGGCGATCCGGAGGACATCTACAAGACCGACGCCAAACTCAAGCAACTGTTCCCCGAAAACAAGGCCATGATCCGCTGGCTCGACATGGCCCGCGAGCGCATCGCCTTTCAGGGCCTCCCCGCACGCATTTGCTGGCTGGGCCTGGGGGAGCGCGACAAGGCCGGCTTGGCCTTCAATGAAATGGTGAAAAGCGGCGAGTTGAAGGCTCCCATCGTCATTGGCCGCGACCACCTGGATACCGGTTCGGTTGCCAGCCCGAATCGCGAAACCGAAGCCATGAAGGACGGCACCGATGCCGTCTCCGACTGGCCGCTGCTCAACGCGCTGCTGAACACCGCTGGCGGCGCCACCTGGGTCAGCCTGCACCACGGCGGCGGCGTGGGCATGGGCTATTCGCAGCACTCGGGCATGGTGATCGTGGCCGATGGCACCGATGCCGCCGCCGAGCGCCTGGCGCGGGTGCTGGTCAATGACTCGGGCTCCGGCGTGATGCGCCACGCCGATGCGGGCTACGACATTGCAATTGCCACAGCAAAAAAACAGGGCCTCAAGCTGCCGATGCTTCGATGATCCTGCGGCAAAAAAAAGGGACTGCCGTTCCCACGATCCGGGAATCTGGGGTGTGATGAATGCGCGAATTCTTTGATACTGGCGGCATGCTGATGAGCGCATCCACCCCCGTAACCACGGCCGACCGCGTCCTGCAGGTGCTGGCCATGCTGGCACAGCAGGGGCGGGCCCTGTCGGCGGTCGAACTGATGGAGCACACTGGCCTGGCCCGCAGCACGTTATACCGCCAACTGGCCCGACTCAAGCGCTGGGGATTTGTACTGGAAAGCGACGGCTACTACGCGCCTGGACCGCTGAGCCTGCAGCTTGCTCTGGGGTTTGACCTGGCTTCGCATCTGGTACGCCACGCCCGTGCTGACTTGCAGGCCCTGGCCCTGCAGTCCCATGAGAGTGTGGGCTTGGTCGTGGCGGTCAATGACAACGTTATTTGCCTGGACATGGTCGAAAGCCAGCAATCGCTGCGCTGTTCTTTTGAAAAGGGACGCAGCGTTCCGCTGGGGGCCGGAGCGTCGGCCAAATGCCTGCTCGCCCATCTTCCTGACAGCATCCGCTCTGCCGCACTCGACCGGCAGTACCCCGTCAGCTCTGACTGGGCGGCCGCCCGGAGCGAACTGCAGGCCATCTGCGGGGCCGGCTTCGCCGTTACCGCAGGCGAGGTCGATCCAGGTGTCTGGGGCGTCAGCGCTCCCCTGTTCGGAACAACGCGCCAGGCCGTCGGCGCCATCACCCTGATGGCACCGATTTTGCGTGCCCAGGGCCAGGAGCAAGCGCTGGTCGGCATGGCGGTGGTCGCCGCCGCGCGCATTTCACGTCGCCTCGGCCTTCACTAATTTCACTTACATCAACCGGAAAATTCCCATGAAAATTTGTCGCAACTTGTTGCTGGCCAGTTTGGCCGCCCTGACCCTGGCCGCCAGCGGCGTACGGGCACAGGACAACGTGCTGCACGTTGGCACGGACGCTACCTTCCCGCCCATGGAGTTTGTGGAAAACGGCAAACGCACGGGGTTTGACGTTGAACTGGTGGAAGCGCTTGCGAAGGCCATGGGCAAGCAGGTCGAATGGGTCGACATCGATTTCAAGGGATTGATCCCGGGCCTGATTTCAAGGCGTTTTGACATGGCCGTGTCGGCCATCTACATCACCGATGATCGCAAGAAGGTGGTTGACTTCACCAACTCGTACTACGCCGGCGGCCTGGTGGTCATGACCAAGGACGGCAATGCCGCCATCCGGAAGCTGGCTGACCTGGATGGGAAAAAGGTTTCCGTTCAGGTTGGCACCAAGTCGGTGAGCTATCTGCAGGAGCACCATCCCAAGGTGCAGCGCGTCGAAGTGGAAAAGAATCAGGAAATGTTCAACCTGGTCGACATCGGTCGTGCCGACGCTGCCGTCACGGGCAAACCGGCCGCCTATCAGTATCTGCGCACCCGTCCGGGCATGCGCGTGCTGGAGGAGCAGCTGACGACTGAGGAATACGGCATGGCGCTGCGCAAGGACACGCCCGAGCTGACCAAGGCGGTGAACGCAGCGCTGTCCAGGCTGAAAGCCGACGGCACCTACGCGGCCATTGTCAAGAAATGGTTCAGCAACAGTACGCCCAGGTAAGCTGCGCAGCGACTGAACAATGGAACTCGATTTTTCCCCGGTATGGGCCGGCTTGCCCCAGCTCCTGCAGGGCGCGCTGGTGACCGTGGAAATCACCGCCGCCTCGCTGCTGCTTGGCTGTGTGATGGGACTGCTGATCGGCATTGGCAGGCTCAACCCGAAGCGGCGCATTGTCTATGGCCTGTGCACCGCCTATGTTGCGACTATCCGGGGCACGCCACTGCTGGTGCAACTGTTCATCCTGTTTTTTGGGCTGCCGCAGTTCGGCATTCTGTTGCCGGCCTTTGTCTGCGGCGTGATCGGCCTCGGCGTTTACTCCGGCGCTTATGTCTCGGAGGTGGTGCGCGGCGCGATCCAGTCGATTGACCGCGGCCAGATGGAGGCGGCACGCTCGATCGGCATGTCGTCGGGCCTGGCGATGCGCAGCGTGGTGCTGCCCCAAGCCGTGGTGCGCATGATTCCGCCACTCGGCAACGAGTTCATTGCACTCATCAAAAACTCGGCCCTGGTGTCGCTGCTTACCATCCATGACGTGATGCACGAGGGGCAAAAAATTATCAGTGTGTCCTATCGGTCGCTGGAAGTTTATCTGGCGATTGCTGTCGTGTATTTCATATTGACCGGCGCCACCACGCTGGTGCTGCGCCACATCGAGCTGCGCCTGCGCGCGGGAGGAATGGTTCAATGAGCAGCGTCACTCCCATGGTCCGCATTCGCGGCCTGCGCAAGTCCTTCGGCGACCATGTGGTGCTGAAGGGCATTGATTTTGATGTGCAGCCTTCACAGGTCATCGTCGTGATCGGGCCCAGCGGCTCTGGCAAAAGCACCTTTCTGCGCTGCTGTAACGGGCTGGAGCAGCCCGAAGGCGGCAGCGTCGAAATCTGCGGCCGCATGCTGGTGCTGGATGGACGCATGTTGCCGGACCAGGAACTCGACACCCTGCGCGAGGAAGTCGGCATGGTGTTCCAGTCCTTCAACCTGTTTCCGCACCTGACGGTGCTGCACAACATTGCGCTGGGACCGCGCAAGCTGCGTGGCCTGTCGCGCGCCGAGGCCGACGTAGAGGCCCGCGTGCTGCTCGACAAGGTGGGGCTGGCGCACAAGGCCGACGCCATGCCGGCCAGTCTGTCGGGTGGCCAGAAGCAGCGCGTCGCCATTGCGAGGGCACTGGCCATGAAGCCGCGCGTGATGCTGTTTGACGAACCCACCTCGGCGCTGGACCCAGAGCTGGTAGGTGAGGTGTTGCAGGTCATGAAGATGCTGGCCAGCGAAGGCATGACGATGATGGTGGTAACCCACGAAATGGACTTTGCGCGCGAGGTTGGCGACGTGGTGGTGGTGATGGACGAAGGCGCTATCGTCGAAGCAGGTCCGCCCGAGATCCTCTTCACCAACCCCAGCCAGGACCGCACGCGCGCCTTCCTGCAAGCCGTGCTGACGCGTACCTGAGCCCGCCGAAACACCCCGATTCCCGAGAAGCGATCGTGAACTTCCCATTGACCATCCCTTGCCCGGCATTGCAGCGCCGATGCCGGCAGCGCCTGGCAAACCAGCCGGTACCAGACTTTGCGCAGGGTGGCGCCATGTGCACCCGACAACTGCTCACGCCCGGCGAGGTAACCCCGTTGCGCCATGGCAAAAAGGCCCGGCCGGCCATATCCTGCCCGGCCGGCGAGTGGCCGGCAGGCGCGCCAATCGGGCCACCGCTGTTGCCCCTGATCGCCTTCTGAGTGGATAGAGCGACCATGGGCCTGCATCGATTCCAACGAAACCGGCTTGCCGTCACGCCCTGGAAGAACGGCGGTGGCAGCACCCGCGAAATTGCCTGCTGGCCGCCAGGTGCCGGGGTTCAGGATTTCGGCTGGCGTGTCAGCATTGCGACCATCGCGGCAGCCGGGCCGTTTTCAGTGTTCGAAGGCGTTGACCGCAGCATCATGCTGCTGGACGGCGATGGCGTGACGCTGCGTTCGGACAACGGCCGGATTGACCACCGGCTCGACACGCCCTTTCAGCCCTTCGCCTTCAGCGGCGATGCAATCATTGACTGCACGTTACCCGGTGGCCCCTCGACTGACTTCAACGTGATGACGCGTCGCGTTCAGTGGCATGCCGAGCTGCGGGTGCTGGATCAGGCCAGCGCCACCGAGGCAGCGCCGCATGGCGTGCTGCTGGCCTTGCGCGGCAGCTGGCGAGTGGCCGGCCAACACTCATCTTGCCACCAGGGCGAAGGCCTGTACTGGACCGATGCTTCCCATGCGTGGCGGGTCGAACCACAAACACCGGGCGCCCGCTTGGCGCTGGTACGCTTCGTTTGATAATGATTTTGATTAAAAAGTGCCTCTAGTCCATTAAGTATGGCTACAGCATGCTATTATTTTAATAGCATTATTAAACCAGCAAAAATAGGCAGACATGACCGCTTCCAAACGTCTTTTTGGTTCAGCCGATGGCCTGTGGAGCGGGCTGCATCTGGCCCCAGGCAGCGCGCCGGGGATCGCGCTTGCGCCCGCAGCCCAGGCCGCGATCGTGGTGCAGCAGGGGATGATTCAATGGATTGGCAAGGCGGCGGAACTGCCGGCTCAATATGCGGGCCTGAAGCGGCACGAGGGCAGCGGCGCGCTCGTCACGCCCGGCATGGTCGATTGTCATACCCACCTGGTCTACGGCGGCCAGCGCGCCAGTGAATTCGCCTTGCGGCTGGCTGGCGCCAGCTACGAGGACGTCGCCAAAGCCGGCGGCGGCATTGTCTCCAGCGTGCGCGCCACGCGCGCGGCCAGCGAGGACGAACTCTTTGCCAGCGCCGCCGCCCGGCTAGAAGTGCTGCTGGCCGAAGGTGTCTGCGCGATCGAAATCAAGTCGGGCTACGGCCTGGCGCTGGAGCACGAGCGCAAGCAGCTGCGCGTGGCGCGCCGCCTGGGCGAAGCATACGGCGTGACGGTGCGCACCACTTTCCTCGGCGCCCACGCGCTGCCGCCAGAATACGCAGGCCGCCAAAACGGAAGTAGCGAATACATCGACCTGGTCTGCCAGGAGATGATGCCGGCACTGGCGGCCGAGGGGCTGATTGACGCAGTCGACGTGTTTTGCGAGCGCATCGGTTTCTCGCTGGAAGAAACCGGGCGTGTCTTCAAGGCGGCACAGGCCCTGAAGCTACCCGTCAAACTGCACGCCGAGCAACTGTCCGACATGGGCGGCTCGGCCCTGGCCGCGGGTCATGGCGCGCTGTCATGCGACCATATCGAACACTTGTCGCAAGCCGGCATTGACGCCATGCGGAACTCCGGCACAGTGGCCGTGCTGCTGCCCGGCGCCTATTACACCCTGCGAGACACGCAGCTGCCGCCGATTGAAGCCCTGCGCGCAGCGGGCGTGCCGATGGCGGTCTCGACCGACCACAACCCGGGCACCTCGCCCTGCCTGAGCCTGCTGCTGATGCTCAACATGGCCTGCACCCTGTTTCGCCTGACCGTGCCGGAGGCGCTGGCGGGGGTTACGTTGCATGCGGCGCGCGCCTTGGGCTTGCAGGATACGCATGGCGTGATTGCCGTTGGCTTGCCGGCCAACTTTGTGCTGTGGAATGTGCGTGAGGCGGCCGAGCTGGCTTACTGGCTTGGTGGCAAGCCGGTGCGAACTGTAGTACGACAGGGGCTGATTCGGTGATACGGGGGGCGGCGGTTTTTCGGGGTGTGGCTGGCCGGGTGTCGCCCCGGCAGCCACACCAGGAGAAACCCACAACACCAAGAATTCAATAGCAAGCCATGTCAAAAAAAATATTCGCCAAAAACGCCCTGCTCCCCACAGGTTGGCAAAAAAACGTCCTCCTGACCTGGGACCAGCAAGGCACGTTCACACAAATCCAGCCCAACACAGAAACGCCGCCAAAAGAAGCTGCCAGCGCCGCAGGCCCCCTCATCCCCGGCATGCCCAACCTGCATTCACACGCATTCCAGCGGGCCCTCGCCGGCCTGACCGAATACCGGGGCCAGAATACCGATGGAAGGCAGGACAGCTTCTGGAGCTGGCGCACGCTGATGTACCGCTTCGCCGCCAGATTGGGCCCCGCACAGCTCGAAGCAATTGCATTAGGCCTCTATGTCGAGATGCTCGAAGCCGGTTATACGTCGGTCTGCGAATTCCACTACGTTCACCATGACAGCGATGGCCAGCCTTACGCCGACGACGCCACGCTCGCGCTGGCGCTGCTGCGCGCCGCCGGGCGCGCCGGCATCGGCATGACGTTGTTGCCGGTGCTTTACCAGACCAGCGGCTTTGGCGGCCTGCCACCCAACGCGGGCCAGCGCCGTTTTATCCGCTCCACCGATTCCATGCTTCGATTGCTCGAAGGCCTCAAGCCGCAATGCGACAAACAAGCCGCGCGGCTGGGCCTGGCGCCGCACTCGCTGCGCGCCGTACAGCCCGAGGCGCTACGCCATGCGTTGGCCGGCCTGGCGTCGATCGACAACACCGCACCGGTACATATTCACATCGCCGAACAGACCCAGGAGGTTGATGCCTGTATCGCCTGGAGCGGCCAGCGCCCGGTAGCCTGGCTGCTCGACCATGCCGAGGTCAACCAGCGGTGGTGCCTGGTGCATGCAACCCACATGAACGCCGTTGAACACGCCAGAGCCGCCGCATCGGGTGCTGTGGCCGGCCTGTGCCCTGCCACCGAAGCGAACCTGGGCGACGGCATATTTGACCTGCCGGCCTGGCTCGCAGCATCCGGCCGATGGGGCATCGGCTCGGACAGCCACATCTGCGTTAACGCCGCAGAAGAGTTGATGCTGCTGGAGTACAGCCAGCGCCTGGCCACGCGCCAGCGCAATGTGGCGGCCACACCCGAGCAGCCGCAGGTCGCCCGCGCCATGACGCTGGCGGCAGTGAAAGGCGGCGCTCAGGCCGCCGGGCGCGCCGTGAGCGGACTCGCCGTGGGGCAACAAGCCGACTTTGTGGTGCTTGACCCTTGGCATCCGTCGCTGCAAGGCCTGAGCGCGCCCGACATGCTGTCGGCCCATGTGTTTGCCAGCCATCGGAGCTCAGCCATCGATGAAGTCCGGGTTGCCGGCCAGGTGAGCGTGAGCGCCGGACGACACCCCCTTAACACCAGCGCCACGGCCGGTTTTCTAGCAGCCCGCACCCAACTCCTTGCACTGTGAGAATTGACATGAAGTTCGACACCACCGGAGCCGCTTTCCGCTTTCACCAGGGCACGCAGCCCCTGCTGATCTCGATGCCGCATGTCGGCACCCATGTGCCGCCGGCGCTGGCCGAGCGCTTCACACCCGAAGCGCGGCAGGTGAGCGACACCGACTGGCACCTGGAACGCCTGTATGACTTTGCCGAAGCGCTCGGTGCCTCGGTGCTGGTGGCAACGCACTCGCGTTATGTGGTGGACCTGAACCGCCCGCCGGACAATCAGAACCTCTATCCCGGCCAGGACACGACCGGTCTGTGCCCGGTCGATACTTTCGACAAGACGCCAATTTACGCGGACGGCAGCGTGCCTGATGATGCGGAAATCAGCGCGCGCCGCGACGTCATCTGGCAGCCCTATCATCAGCAGCTGCAGGCCGAACTGAGCCGCCTGAAAGCGGCTCACGGCAGCGTCGTGCTGTGGGATGCGCATTCGATCCGGTCCGTGCTTCCGCGCTTTTTTGAAGGCAGGTTGCCCGACCTCAACCTGGGCACCGCCAACGGCGCAAGCTGCGATCCGGCGCTGTCGCAAATGCTGCTGCGTATCGGCGAATCGGCCAGCGGCTACCGGGCAGTGCTGAACGGCCGCTTCAAAGGCGGCTACATCACCCGCCAATACGGCTGCCCGGCCGATGGCGTGCATGCAATCCAGCTGGAAATGACCCAGTGCACCTACATGCAGGAAACCATGCCGTTCGACTACCTGCCCGGGCTGGCTACTGATGTGCAGCCTCACTTGCGGGCGATGCTGGAAGCCGCACTCGACTTTGCCAGATCCCGTGAACGTTAACCTGACAGCTCCGGCGACCCTCCTGCGGCTTGACAAACTCGTCACGGCGCTCGGCAAGTAAGCAGTGCTCTGCGGCGATGCCGTCGCTTCGTACTACCGGGCCGACTGAAGCGGCGTGTCAGCGGCTTAGATGCCTTGACGACAGGATGTCGGCTGGGTTCACCGCATTTCGCAAACCGTCCCGGCAACGCCCGTGGGGTTCTTTCTGGGTACACAGACAACCGGGCTGTCACGGGTGGATTTTTCATGCACCATCAAGCGTCTTCCCGCAGTGGCTTGGGTCAACGACCGGGCGGCCCGACGCTTTTGGCCTTTACCGGCCGCGCCGGCAGCCGCTTGCAGGAGGGCGTAGCGTCGATGGTCAAGGCCATGCGCGCGGTAAACCAGCCGACCTGCTGGCCAGCAACCTGATATTTTTCAACACGTTGGATTATTCCTTTTCCCATGCTGGAATCTACCTGAGCGAAGGCGGGTTCTTGCCTGCCAGCGACCACGCACCGTTGTTCAGACGGCCGGGCTCGACAACCAATACGACATAGTCCGCTTTGAAGGGGCAAAAACAGTGCCGGGCTGACCACGTTTCGTCAGCTGTCAGGTCTGCAAGGCGTGCATCAATCGGACTGATGCAAAGACGCAAAGACGCATCAAAAAAAACCCGCAAATTGCGCGCCCGTAGGGTTGCGATTTGCGGGTTTCAGGAACGGCTCAAGCGGCCGGCTGAAGGCTTACTTTGGCATTAACACGGTGTCGATGGCGTGGATGACGCCATTGCTTGCGGCCACATCGGCCGCCACGACTTTCGCGCCGTTAACGGTTACGCCGCCCTCGGTTGCCATGGCCAGGTCGGTGCCTTGCACGGTTTTGACATGGCCAGCTTTCACATCAGCAGCCATCACCTTGCCTGCCACTACGTGGTACGTGAGCACTTTGGTCAGAGCAGCCTTGTCGGCCAGCAGTCCTTCGAGCGTGGCTTTCGGAACTTTGGCGAAAGCCGCGTCCGTTGGCGCAAAAACGGTAAAAGGGCCCGCGCCCTTGAGTGTTTCTACCAAACCCGCAGCTTTCACAGCCGTTACCAGTGTGGAAAAATTTCCCGCTGCTACGGCGGTATCGACGATGTCGTGAGTTGTTGCCATGGTGATTGTGTCCTTTGATAAGGTTCGTTCTGTTGCGCGCCGAAAATGCGGCGGCCTTGCAGTCTAGTAAGCCTGCATGACAATTTTCGTCGTAGGGTCATTGGAAAAATCTGCCGAGCGATTTACGACCCAACGGAGTCGCTTTCGGCCATCTGGAATTGCCTAAAACCGCTATTTTGTCGATACAAACGGCACGATTCGCACCGCCTTTTTTTACAAACTCATCCTTTTTTTGGCGACTGGATTTTTCGCGCCCGCGTTGCCCATGCGCTTGGGCATCATTTAAGCAGTCACTCGAACATTAAAATTCAGATAACAGGAAAAAACCAAAAGTTGTTTACCGTTTCCAAGCGATGAGCCCATGAAACATTCTCACAATCGAGCCATGCAAGCATAGTGCTGACCCAGCTCAGTGACCTGATCGTTGCCGGCAATGTTGGCATCCTACTTTTGTTTACCGTAGCAGTTGCGCCGACTATTTTTATGGCGTGGCCAGCTCAATGGGCTACGGCGTACATGCGTAAGTTCTTTCCCAAATATTTCTATTTCTGGGCATTACAACGGCAACTTTTGCTGCGCTGTCGGGCACGCCGCTGGGCCAGGCTTTTAAGGCGCTGCACTATGCAAGCCGCGGGCTGAATCTGCTGCAGCTCGCTGGGTTCATCTGGATTCTTTGGCCTGGTGTGCGAGCCGCTTGAGCCGGGTGCCGTTTCACGGCTTTGCCGGTTGCGGCGACCAGTCAGGCCTGACCTCGCGCTGAGTATCCACCACGACCATGTAGCGGCCCGGCGATGCCGTGGGCGTACGATCTTTGCGAAGCACCCACAGGTGGTCTCCACTGGCCACCGCGCGTTCGTAGTCTTCATCGAGCAGAGCATGGCGGTCGATGAACGCATTGAGCGTTGCCGGAATGCGAACGCAGCCTTCTGACTGAGCCGTGCCCAGGCGCGGCGCCGCCAAAACGGGATCGGTGGAATGCATCTGCAGCCGCAGCGTGCCCATCGCACCGTCGCCCCATCCGCGCGGCGACTCGACCCAGCCAAAGTCGTAGATGCGCATGCCCTTGACGCCATAGCCACGAAAGCCGAGCTTGTTCTTCGTGCCCTCGGCGCGAAAGTCCGGATTTGCCATCGAGTGATCAAAAACGCCCAGCGGGGTCAGGAAATGCTCATAACGCCCCGGCAGGCCGGTCGATACCGGCGTGGCCCCGATGAAGCCCCAGCCGCGCTCGTCCGAACCCCAGTACAGCAACGCGGCCTGCACGTTGGGGCTGCGGTCCACCAACACGATGAACTGGGGCAAGGCCAGCGTTATCTGCGCCTTGGCCAGCGCGCCCTGCAATCGCGAGGCATACGCAACACGCTCGTCGTCGGGCACCAGCAGGCGCGGGACGACATCGCGCTCAAAGTCGGCTACCAGCGGCACTGCGCTGGCAGACTCCACACCTTCGACGAAAGAGGTTGAAGCAAACGCCAGAGTGCTCAAGGTCAAGCCGAGAAAAGCGCTCACCGCGAGAGTCGCTGAACGCTTCAGCAAGCCATTGCAGGGCGCCTTCCCGATTTGAGCCATGAACCAGCGCGCCAGGTCAGCGACGCCCTGAAACTGCTTTTCTTTGAGTTGTGGTGTGCCGCGAAGTCCAGTATTCATGGGCTGATTGTGCGTGAGTACCGCTCGACCTAATCCGGACCCGGGTTGGGTCAACCACCGTTGACCCCTTGGGCGCGGTAACCCGCCGCCAGTGATGCAGTGCCGCCGCGCCGTATCGCAACCGCGCAGTACTTGAATTCCGGGATTTTCCCAAACGGGTCAAGCGCAGCATTCGTCAGCAGATTCGCGGCCGCCTCGTAATAGGCAAACGGAATGAACACCGCGCCCTGTGGAGTGCCGTCGTCCCGACGTACATGAATCGCCACCTCGCCGCGGCGAGACTGCACCGTGATCACATCGCCTGCCGCCAGGCCGAGGGCAAGCAGGTCCGCGCCACACAGCGAGGCGGTCGCCATCGGCTCAATCGCGTCAAGCACTTCCGAGCGGCGCGTCATGCTGCCGGTGTGCCAGTGTTCAAGCTGGCGGCCGGTGATCAGCACAAAAGGAAAGTCGGCATCGGGCCGTTCATTGGCCGGAATGATGTCGGCGGGCACCAGATTCACGCGTCCGTCTTCGGTATCGAAGCGGTCGATGAATACCGTCTGCGCGCCGGGATCATCGGCGCTCAGACAAGGGTAGGTCACGCTGGACTCACGCTGCAGGCGCTCCCAGGTGATACCTGAAATTGCCGTGTGCATGGCCCGCCGCATCTCGTCGTACACGGCCGCCACGCCTTCATGCAGGCCCGGGTAATTCCAGTTCAACCCCATGCGTGCAGCCAGTTGCTGAATGATCCACAGATCGGGCTTGGCTTGACCTGGCGGATCAATCGCCTGCTGGCCCAGTTGCACCATGCGATCGGTATTGCTCACGGTGCCGGTTTTTTCGGGCCAGGCGGTGGCGGGCAGCACCACGTCAGCCAGCCATGCTGTTTCGGTCATGAAGATGTCCTGCACCACCAGGTGCTCCAAGCTGGCCAAAGCATGGCGCGCGTGGTTCAGGTCGGGGTCGCTCATGGCCGGGTTTTCGCCCATGATGTACATGCCGCGGATCTTGTGCGGGTCGCTCTCCGGGGCCAGTATCTTGTGCATGATTTCCACCACGGTATAACCGGGCTGGTCGTCCAGCTTTGTACTCCAGAAGTCTTCAAACCACGCATGCACGCCTTTGTCGGTAACGCGCTGGTAGTTGGGAAACATCATCGGAATCAGTCCGGCGTCACTCGCACCCTGCACATTGTTCTGGCCGCGCAGCGGATGCAGGCCCGAGCCGGGCTTGCCAATCTGGCCGGTCACGGTAGAGAGCGCAATCAGGCAGCGTGCGTTGTCAGTGCCATGTACATGCTGGCTGACGCCCATTCCCCACAGAATCATCGCGCCCTTTGCCTTGGCAAATTCGCGCGCCACTTCGCGCAGGGTACGCGCAGGTATTCCGCAGATCGGCGCCATGGCTTCAGGGCTGTAGCCCTTGACGTTTTCTTTCAAGGCCTGGAAATTATTCACCCGCTTGCTGATGAAGTCCTGATCCGCCAGCCCTTCGTCAATCACCGTGTAAATCAGCGCGTTGAGCATGGCTACGTCGGTGTCGGCCTTGAATTGCAGGGTGCGCCAGGCGTGTTTGCCAATGTCGGTGATGCGCGGGTCGGCCAGCACAATCTTCGCGCCCCTTTTGACGGCGTTCTTCATCCAGGTCGCAGCGACGGGGTGGTTCGCGGTTGGGTTGGAGCCGATGACGAAAATCAGCTCCGAGTGCGCCACGTCATTGACCTGGTTGCTCACCGCGCCGGAACCCACGCCCTCAAGCAAGGCCGCCACGCTGGAGGCATGGCACAAGCGCGTGCAATGGTCCACGTTGTTGCTGCCAAAGCCGGTACGCACCAGCTTCTGGAACAAATAGGCCTCTTCGTTGCTGCCCTTGGCCGAGCCAAAGCCCGCCAGCGCCTTTTTTCCGTGGGTATCACGCAGTCCCTTCAACTTGCCGGCTGTCAGCGACAAGGCTTCTTCCCAGCTGGCTTCGCGGAACACCGCCGACCAGTCACCCGTATTTCGATTGAGCAGTCGCAAGGCTTCAGGGTCTTTGGCAATACCAGGCTTGCGGATTAGTGGCTTGACCAGACGCTGTGGGCTGTGTGCATAGTCAAAACCAAAGCGCCCCTTGACGCACAGCCTGGAATGATTGGCCGGTCCATCCCGACCATCCACGCTGACAATCTTGTTGTCCTTGACGTTGTAGGTGACGAGGCAACCGACGCCGCAAAACGGGCAGACCGAATCGACCTTTTTATCGACGATCTGAGAGCCGACCTGCGTCTTTGGCATGAGCGCGCCCGTGGGGCAGGCCTGCACGCATTCGCCGCAGGCGACGCAGCTGCTCTCACCCATCGGGTCGTTCAGGTCGAACACAATCTCGCTGTGCGCGCCGCGCAAGGCAAAGCCGATCACATCGTTGACCTGCTCCTCTCGGCATGCGCGCACGCAGCGATTGCACTGGATGCAGGCAGCCAGGTTCACCGCCATGGCGGGATGGGACAGGTCGGCGGCCGGCTGCTCGCGGCGCAGCGCCTTCAGTTCCGGGCGCACCGTGACGTCCATGCGTGCGGCCCAGTCGCTGAGTTCGCCGTGCTGCAGCGCCTCGTCGTTTTCATTCCACTTGTAGCCCTGCTCCGGCATATCCGACAACAGCATTTCCAGCACCATCTGCTGGCTCCTGACGGCGCGCTCGCTCTGCGCCTGTACCTCCATGCCGGGCGTCACGCTGCGGCAGCAACTCGGCGCCAAGGTGCGCTCACCCTTGATCTCGACCACGCAGGCGCGGCAGTTGCCGTCCGGACGATAGCCATCCTTATAGCAAAGATGCGGAATGTCGATGCCATGCCTTTCGGCGGCTTTGAAGATGGTTTCGCCGTCGTAGGCGTGAATGCTTTTGCCATCGAGCTTGAACTCGACGGTTTGCAGCGTGACTTCAATCAGTTTGGCAGGTGCGTTCATCGTGCTTCTCCGTGCGGTGCATGCTCGGTCACCAGCGGCTCTCCCGGCGAAGGCAGCGCTTCCGACCAAGGCGTTTCTCCAACCTCGTGCGAAAAATATTTCTGAATGCAGCGAATCGGGTTGGGTGCGGCCTGGCCCAAGCCGCAGATGGAAGCGTCCCCCATGACCTGCGCCAGATCTTCCAGCGTTTCGCCGTGCCAGGTGCGAGCCTGCATCAGCGCTGCCGCCTTTACGGTGCCAACGCGGCAAGGGGTGCACTGGCCGCAGCTTTCGTGGGCAAAAAAGCGCATCACATTGAGGGCGGCATCCCTGGCCCTGTCGTGGTGACCGAGCACGATCACCGCCGCCGAACCGATGAAACATCCGTAAGGCTGTAGCGAATCAAAGTCCAGCGGAATGTTGTTCAGGCTGGCAGGCAAAATGCCGCCCGAAGCGCCGCCAGGCAAGTACGCATAGAGCTGGTGTCCATCGGCCATGCCACCGCAATACTCGTCAATCAACTCCTGCACAGTGATGCCGGCCGGTGCCAGCTTGACGCCTGGCTGCCTGACCCGCCCGCTGACGCTGAATGAACGCAGCCCCTTGCGGCCGTTGCGGCCAAAGCCGGCAAACCATGACGGGCCTTTTTCAACGATGTCGCGCACCCAGTAGAGCGTTTCAAAATTGTGCTCCAGCGTGGGGCGGCCAAAAAGACCGACCTCGGCGATATAGGGCGGCCGCATTCGCGGTTCGCCGCGTTTACCTTCGATGCTTTCTATCATGGCTGACTCTTCGCCACAGATGTAGGCCCCGGCACCGCGCCGCAGTTCAATCACCGGCAGCCGGCACGGAGGATCGGCCTGAAGCCTGGCGATCTCCCGTTCGAGCAACTCGCGGCAGCCATGGTATTCGTCGCGCAGATAGATGTAGCAAGCCTCAACGCCGACCACCTGCGCGGCAACCAGCAGACCCTCCAGAAAACGGTGCGGGTCGCGCTCCAGGTAGGTGCGGTCCTTGAAGGTTCCGGGTTCGCCTTCGTCAATGTTCACCGCCATCAGCCGGGGAGCGGCGTGATCGCGGACGATGCGCCATTTGCGCCCCGCTGGAAAACCCGCCCCGCCCAGACCGCGCAGACCGGAGTCCTCCATAGCCTTCAGAACGGCCTCAACATCGCGCTCACCGCTGGCGATGGAGGCCACCAACGAGTAACCCCCATTGGCGAGGTAAGTTTCGTAGTCGGTCACTGCCGGGCTGGCGGATTGGGCTGTGGCACCTGCACCGGGAACGCTGCGTTCAACAAAATCAGCAACTACGAAATTAGTAGCTGCCTGCGCCGGTATTTGCCGGGTAAAGCCGCTATTCAAGGCTGAAATAACGGTGTCCGGAGTGGCGAAAGGCACCGGACACTGGTGCACGACGGCAGCCGGGGCTTGCTCGCAACGTCCAATGCAAGGCGCCGCGATGACACGCACATCCTTTTCACCCAGCAGCTCCGGCAATCGGGCGATCAGGTCTTGCGCACCAGCCATCTGACAAGCCAGGCCATCACACACCCGCACCGTGATGCCTGGCGCTTTTGCATCACCCCTGAGCACTTCGAAGTGGTGGTAGAAAGTTGCCACTTCGTACACCTCCGCCATGGCAATGTTCATCTCCCTGGCCAGCGCCACCAGGTGCCGGTCGTGCAAGCATCGGTATGCGTCGTTGAGCTTATGCAAATACTCAATCAGCAAGTCACGGCGGTAGCCTGTCGGAGGCTTCGAACCAAGCAGATCGCGCACCTCGGCCAGCGAGACGTCGTCGGCCTGGCGTCCCTTGAGCTTGCCCTTTGAACGGGCTAACCGGCGGATATTTTCACGCAATTCGTCGGCAGTTGCGATGGCGACAGCCTTGATTTCACCGAGATGACCGGGATGATTCATGTAATCTTGACCTGAAGCCGTGCGTTCTGAAGCGCATGGCGGGATTGGTGATAAAAGACCTGTTTGAAACTATCTCAAGCAAGTTTCTTGCCGAAAATTCAGACAAAAAACTTCGCGACATTTTGCAGCGTCCGATAGACCCCCCAAGCCAGCGGAATGCCCACTGCGAGCCAGGCCAGCGCCACCCACGCAGGGCTGACCGCATCGGCAGCGGCACCCGAGCCCCGGTGCAATTCAGACGAAGCCGCCTTGTCGTGGGCCAGACGCTTCTCCTCAGCCAGCTCAGAATCGGTCATGAACCACTTGTCGGCCAGCGGACGCACCAGCAAGTTGCAGATCAGGCCAACCACCAGCATGCCGGAAAGGATGTACATGGTCTGGTTGTAGACCTGCTCGCGCGGAATGCCCAGCCCCAACTGGTATTCGCGCATGTAGTTCACCACCACCGGACCCAGTACACCGGCGGTAGCCCAGGCGGTAAGCAGGCGGCCGTGAATGGCGCCCACCATCTGCGTGCCAAACAGGTCAGCCAGGTAAGCCGGTGCCGTGGCAAAGCCGCCGCCGTACATGCTTAGGATGACGCAGAACGCGCCGACAAACAGCACGATGCTGCCGGTTGCCGCGCCGCTCACGCCGGTTGCCGCGGCCGCGCTGCCCGGCACGCTGAAATACATCAAGCCACCGAAGACAAAAAAGACAACGTAGGTCATCTTTCGGCCCAGCTTGTCGGACAAACTGGCCCAGAAAAAGCGGCCACCAATATTGAACAGGCTCAGCAGCGCGGTGAAACCGGCCGCTACCGTGGCAATGGCGGCCAGCTGGGTCTTGTCGAGCTCGCCGAATTTTTTTGTAACGCCAATCAGGGAGCCGCCGAATACCTCTTGCAGCATGGGCGAAGACATGCCGATCACCCCAATACCGGCACTCACGTTCATGCACAGCACCATCCAGATCAGCCAGAACTGGGGAATGCCCCAGACCTTTTTCACGTGTACGTGACGCTGCGTAATCATGGCGTTGCTGGCTTGTGCCAGTGGCGGAGTCCAGCCGTCTGGCTTCCAGCCGGTTTCAGGTACCCGGTAGGTGAGCGCGCCAGCCATCATGAAAACGAAATAAATCAGCGCCATAACGACAAAAGTCTGCATCACACCCACACTGGTGGGCGACGCAAAATACTTCATCAGGTCGGCCGCCAGCGGCGAGCCGATCATGGCACCGCCGCCAAATCCCATGATGGCCATCCCGGTGGCCATGCCGCGACGGTCGGGAAACCATTTGATGAGTGTCGATACCGGCGAAATGTAGCCCAGACCGAGTCCGATGCCGCCAATCACCCCGGAGCCAAGAAGCATCAGCCAGAATTGATGCAAATAAATGCCGAGCGCAGAAATCAGCATGCCGCCGCACCAGCAGATGGCCGACACGACACCCGCCCTGCGCGGACCCACACGCTCCAACCAGCCGCCCCAAACGGCCGCCGATGAACCCAGCAGCACGAAAAACAGGGTGTACATCCAGCCCAGAGTGGAAATTTGCCAGTCACAGGTGGTGGAAAACAGTTGCGCAAAGAAGCCGACTTCCGGGCCGCACTTGATGGCATCCTTGATGCCCAGCGATCTGGACAACGGCAGCCAGAATACGGAAAAGCCGTAGGCCATTCCGATACAAAGGTGAATAGCCAGCGCTGCGGGGGGAACCAGCCAGCGGTTAAAACCCGGTCCCGCGATGATGCGTTCTTTGTCGAGAAATCCTGACATGCATGTCTCCGTCATATTTATAGTTGCTGCCTCGTCAGGAACGGCAAGGTTCAGCACAAGGGCGAAAGTGTCATCGGCCTGGGCAGACGCGGTCAAATTGAATCGAAACATGTATTGATTCAAAAACTAAATATCAGGGTAAGCCCTTATAAGTGCCGGGCGGGATGGAGATGCGGCCTGCGCTGCCACAGGTCGCCCACAGGTCGCCCGCAGGCCGTTCGTTGCCCGGTGCGGTGCCGCCCGAATCAGGAGCTCAGCAAGCCGCTGTGCGCCGCAGCATGCCGCAGCCACGCACTGTCTTCCGCAAAGTTCAGCGCGGCCTCAAGGGTGCGGGAAGGCCGGTCGCCGCCCTGCGCCATAAAGCCGATGGCCGTGCGCACCTCGGGGCTGATCAGGGGCAAGGCTTCAAGCGCACGGTAGCCCCGGACGGCGCTCACCAGGGCACCTGGCATAACCGTGCAGACGTCCCCTTCAGCAACCGATAGCGCCAGCGTAAGAATGGAGTTGGTTTCCATCACCGGCTTGACCACAAACCCGGCATCATTGAAAGCCCGGTCGACGATTGTCCGGTTATGCATTTCACGCGTGAGCAAACACAGGGGATGTTTTGCGGCGTCAGCCCAGGTAATTTTTTGACCGATCTGCAGCGCGCTATTTGTTGCGCTGGCTGCCTTGCGAACAAAAAAATAATGCTCGGTGTACTGCCAGATCTGGCGCAGGCGAGGCCCATTGGCGCGCAGCCTGTCGGTGTAACCCAGGCCCATGTCAAGCGCGAGGCTTTCCAGCCCCGTCTCGAGCTCCTTCGAACTCAGCGAAAGCACCACCGGAAAAATGCCCGGGAAACGCGCCTGCAGCATGGCTGAAAACCGCGCGACGATTGGCATGGCCGTCGGTACCGCGCCAATGTTCAAGATGCCCTGCGGTTTGCCGATGCCGCTGTTGATTTCCTGCTGCAGCGAGTCGCGTTCCTGCAGCATGCGCCGCGCGCTCGCCAGCACACAGGCCCCCTCTGCCGTGAAACCTTGAAAGTTTCGCCCGCGCTTGACGATGACCGCGCCAAATTCCGCTTCAAGCGCGCGCAGGGCATTGGACAGGGCCGGCTGCGTGATGTGACAGGCCTGCGCCGCGCGGCCGAAGTGCTTATGCTCGTCCAGCGCGGTCAAGTAACGCAGGGACGTCAGCAGGTTCATGGGCGCAGGGGTTTTAAGTGTTCTTGCTGATTGTGATGGTCGGGAACTTGGCCGAAAAGTCTTTCGCCTTGGCCGCCACCGTGATCGCCACCTTGCGCGCCACGGTCTTGTAGATGCCGGCCACGTCGCCGTCGGGATCGGCCATCACGGTAGGTTTGCCGCTGTCGGCCTGCAGGCGGATCTGCATGTCCAACGGCAGCGCACCCAGGTAGTCCATGTGGTAGTCGGCGGCCATTTTTTTACCGCCACCTTCGCCAAAAATGTGTTCGGCATGGCCGCACTGGCTGCAGATATGCACCGCCATGTTCTCGACAATGCCCAGAATCGGCACGCCGACTTTCTCAAACATCTTGATGCCCTTCTTGGCGTCGAGCAGCGCAATATCTTGCGGCGTGGTGACGATCACCGCGCCGGTCATGGGCACGCGCTGGCTCAGCGTCAATTGAATGTCACCAGTGCCGGGCGGCATGTCGACGATCAAATAGTCGAGGTCTTTCCAGTTGGTCTGGCGTAGCAGTTGCTCCAGCGCCTGGGTGGCCATCGGGCCGCGCCAGATCATGGCTTCGTCCTGCGCCACCAGAAAACCGATGGACATGACCTGCAGGCCGTAGTTTTCCATCGGCTCCATGTTCTTGCCGTCGATGCTTTCGGGCCGGCCTTCAATGCCCATCATCATCGGCACGCTGGGGCCGTAAATGTCGGCATCCAGCAATCCAACGCTGGCGCCTTCTGCTGCAAGCGCCAGCGCCAGGTTGACCGCGGTGGTGCTTTTGCCCACGCCGCCCTTGCCCGAAGCCACGGCAATGATGTTTTTTACGTTGGGCAGCAGTTGCACGCCGCGCTGCACACTGTGGCTGGCAATCCTCACGGTGACATTGACTGAAACATTGCCGACACCCGCCACGCCCTTGACGGCGTTAATCAGGCTCTTGCGCAGGCCGGCGATCTGGCTTTTCGCCGGGTAGCCGAGTTCGACATCAAACGACACGTCGTCGCCACTGATCTGCAGGTTTTTCAGCGCCTTGGTGCTGACAAAATCCTTGCCCGTGTTGGGGTCGAGCACGCTTTGCAGCGCATTCAAAATTGCCTGTTGTTCTACAGCCATCTGGGGAAATCTCCGATTGAATCTGACATGGCAGGCCGCGTGCTGTTGGCTGGCGCGGTTGCCGCCGGGGTTGCCATGAAGTCTAACGCCGTGGTGCCAACCACAGGGGTTTGGGGGATTGCCACCAGGCCGGCCTGGCCGCCCGACTTAAAATCGAGGTTTTGCCCCTTACCGCTTCAGAGCCATCGATATGACCCAGCGCCGCCTGTTCGTTACCACCGCCCTGCCTTACGCCAATGGAAATTTCCACATCGGCCACATTATGGAATACATCCAGGCCGACATCTGGGTCCGCTTTCAGCGGATGCAGGGCAACGCGGTGAACTTTGTCGGTGCCGACGACGCACACGGCGCGCCCATCATGATTGCCGCCGAAAAAGCCGGCAAGACACCGCAACAATTCGTGGCCGACATCGCGGCTGGCCGCAAGCCTTACCTGGACGGCTTTCACATCAGCTTTGACAACTGGAGTTCGACCGATTCACCGGAAAACCATGCGCTGGCCCAGCAGATTTACCGCGATCTGCGCGACAACCCGGATGGCTCGCTGATCGAAACCAAAACCATCGAGCAGTTCTTTGACACCGAAAAGAACATGTTCCTGCCGGACCGTTTTATCAAGGGCGAATGCCCCAAATGCCACTCCGCGGACCAGTACGGCGACAACTGCGAAGTCTGCGGCGCGGTTTATGCGCCGACGGACCTGATCAATCCCTACTCCGCCTTGTCCGGCGCCAAGCCGGTGCTCAAGAGTTCGGAGCATTTCTTTTTCAAGCTTTCGGACCTGCGCTGCGTCGAGTTTCTGCAAAAGTGGACGCAGGACGGCAAGCTGCAGCCCGAAGTCGCCAACAAGGTCAAGGAGTGGTTTTCAGTTCGCGACAACGCCGACGGCACGCAGAGCGAAGGTCTGGTTGACTGGGACATCAGCCGGGATGCCCCCTACTTCGGCATCGAGATCCCCGATGCGCCGGGCAAATACTTCTATGTCTGGCTCGACGCGCCAGTCGGCTACCTGGCGTCGCTGAAAAACCTGCTGGACAAACAAGGTCTGGATTACGAGGCTTACATGGCCGACCCCCGCCTGGAGCAGTACCACTTCATCGGCAAGGACATCGTCACTTTCCACACCCTGTTCTGGCCTGCAATGCTGAAGTTCAGCGGCCGCAAGACGCCTGACAACATCTTTGTGCATGGTTTCCTGACCGTGAACAACGGCGAAAAGATGAGCAAGAGCCGCGGTACCGGGCTGGATCCGCTCAAATACCTGAGCCTGGGCATGAACCCCGAATGGCTGCGTTACTATTTGGCCGCCAAGCTCAACGGCCGCAACGAAGACATCGACTTCAATGCCGACGACTTCATGGCGCGGGTGAACAGTGATTTGATTGGTAAATACGTCAACATTGCATCGCGCTCTGCCGGTTTCATCACCAAACGATTTGCCGGTCAATTGGGTGAAGAAGATCCTCAGGCCCATGCGCTGTACGCGCTGGCTTCGTCTTCGCTGAATGAAATCAAGGACCTTTACGAGAACCGCGAATTCGCAAAAGCGATTCGCATCATCATGAACTTTGCTGATCAGGTCAATCAGTATGTAGACCAGAAAGCACCCTGGCTCATCGCCAGGGACGCAACGCGCGATGCTGAATTGCAAATGGTCTGTTCCACGGCGGTGGGCCTCTTCAAGGACCTGACCGTGTTACTCGCGCCTATCCTGCCGCGCCTGGCGGCGCAGGTCAGCGACTGGCTCGGTATCGATGTCCAGCAGTGGGACTCGGCGATTGTCAAACTGTCTGCCGGTCACCTCATCAAGCCCTACACCCATCTGATGCAACGCGTCGACGTGAAGCAGCTCGATGCATTGTTTGAGCCTCCGGTCCAACAGTTATCGGCACAGACTGCTATTAAAAACATAGCGTTTGGCAGCGAGGCAGAATTAGCCGCCACGGCCGGCGCTGGCGCGTCCTCCCTGGCTTCCGATGGGGCGGGTCCCGCCCTGGGGCGGCCCAGCGGCGAAGAAATCGCTCCCGCCATCAGCATCGACGACTTCGCCAAGGTCGATTTGCGCATCGCCAAAATCGTCAATTGCGAAGCGGTTGAGGGCTCGATCAAGCTGCTGCGGCTGACGCTGGACGCCGGCGAAGGCCGACTGCGCAATGTTTTCAGCGGCATCGCGTCCTGCTACAAACCCGAGGACCTGATCGGCAAACACACCGTGCTGGTTGCCAATCTGGCGCCGCGCAAGATGAAATTCGGTATCAGCGAAGGCATGGTGCTGGCCGCCAGCCACGCGGACGAAAAAGCCCAGCCCGGTATTTATGTGCTGGAGCCGCTCCCGGGTGCCACGCCTGGCATGCGGATTCATTAAGCCGGAGAAAGCCCGCGCCATGGCAATCTTGCTGCACATCCGTACCTGTCGGGGCGCTCTCGCGGCCATCGTCGTTTCATCACTCCTGCTTCAGGGCTGTGCGGTGGTGACGGCGGTCGATACCGTCGCCTCGGTCGCGATTGGCACGGCCGGACTGGCGGCCAGCGCCGTTATCGGCACGGCGCGCATCGC
>NZ_JABBPF010000179.1 GCF_012927415.1 Polaromonas sp.
CACCAACCCCTGCTTCAGAAGCGGGTGGGCAATATTGATCAACGCATGACGCCATCTGGGCACTTCGATCAGCCCGTCAGTGCCGACCAGTGGATTGTCGTCGGGACTGCCGTCGTGCCAGAAACCGAGAGCGCGGGCTTGGTCTCGCGTCACGTGTTTGACCTCGGCCACTTTTTCAAGCGCCTGCGCCAGTTGCGCCGGGTCGTTCACTGCCAAATCAATACGTGTCCATTTCTCCGGCACGTTTCGCCATTCCATGAGCGCCTGCGTCTGCAAGCGGGTTTCGATGGGCAACAGGCGCAGGCAGGGCGGAATGTCTGCGTCATACCCCAATTCCGTCGGACACATGGTGGTTCTACCTGCGCTTGCCGGCATGATGCGGCGACCGTAGCCGGCAAAAAATATGGCATTGATCAGCTCGGATTTGCCGCGCGAGAACTCCGCCACAAACGCCACCATGACCTTGTCGGATCGAACCTGCATCTCAAGCCGGTGCAAGCGCTCTTCAACAGCCGCATTGAGCAAGTCGTGGTCCTTCATCCACTCGCCAAGCAGTTTCAAACGCAAGGCAAAATTGCGTCGCCATGTGCCGTGCTGGTCAAATTTTTTGTTGAAGGACATGATCTGCGAAAAAAAGTTGTCGGTCCAATATAGCATCGCCCACCCCAGGCGAACACTTACGCGGTGCCCGCGGATTTAAGGCCGCTGGCAATTGACGCAATAAAAAGTTGAACGCTGGCCCTGCCGGATGCCTTTAATCGGCGTTGCGCATACCTTGCAGAGCAGGCCTGCCCGGTCATAAACCATCGCATCAAGCTGAAAGTGTCCGGCCTCGCCTTGGGCGTTGGAGAAATCCCTGAGGGTACTGCCCCCCTTTGTAACCGCCTGTGTCAAAACCCGCTGAATCGCATGATGGAGCAACACAGCACGCGGTTTGCTGATTCGCCGTGCTTTCGTCGTAGGCCGAATCCCGGCAAGAAAAAGCGCCTCTGAAGCATAAATATTCCCAACGCCGACCACCGCTTCGCCGCCAAGCAAGACCTGCTTGATCGCCATATTCCTGCGCCTGAGAGCCTGATGGAATAAGCTCGCGTCAAATGCCTCGCTGAGGGGTTCCACACCAAGCTTGCCAAGCAACTTTTGCGAAACCGGGTCACTTTCGCCGCTGGCATAGACCACGGCCCCAAACCGGCGCGGATCGTGAAGACGCAAGGTACCCAGGGTGGTGACCATGTCAAAGTGGTCATGCTTGCCCGGAGGGGCAAATCCGGCGCCAAAACTGACGCTGCCAGACATACCCAGATGCATCAGCAACAGGCCGTTGTTCAAGTCAAGCAGCAGATATTTGCCGCGACGGCGTACTGACAGTATGAGCTGGCCCTGCAACTGCTGGGGGCCGCATCCGAGCGGCCAGCGCAGCGGTTTGCCCAAAGTCACAAGCTCAATACGAGCACCTGCAATCTTTTCGGCGAAGCTCAGGCGGGTGACTTCAACTTCCGGCAATTCGGGCATGGGTGAAAACTTCAGGCAGGAAATGGGCTAGCAGAGATTTCTTGCAAGACTAGCCCCTCAATAGCAAAGCGGATTAAAAGGGAATGCCCCCTTGGGCCGCATCAATTATCATGGGTAAATGAAGAAAAAACTCGGCCTTGCTTTTACTTGCCTGTGCGTCACCACGTCGCTGGTGATCGCACAAGCGCCGCTCCCCGATTCTGCCACCCCTTCGGGTCTCGCCCAGGCCAAAGCAGCGCAACAATCAGCGCCAGTTTCGCAGATTGACGGTGCGCTGTTTTATCAGCTACTGATCGGTGAGATGACCACCCAAGAGGGAGAACCAGCTGCGGGCTTCGCGTTGATGCTGGATGCTGCCCGAAAAACCAGCGATGCCCAGCTTTACCAGCGCGCCACCGATATCGCGCTGCAGTCGCGCTCTGGCGATTCAGCTCTGCAGGCCGCGCGGGCCTGGAAGCAGGACCTGCCCGCCTCGCGCGAGGCCAACCGCTATGTGCTGCAAATCCTGATCGCCCTGAACCGCATCGCCGATACCGAAGATCCACTGAAAACCGAAATCAAAATAGCCCCCGACGCTGAAAGAGTGGCGGTGCTCACGGGGATACCCCGCGCCTATGCCCGCGTCACCGACAAGAAGCTGGCCAGCACCGTGGTTGAAGCCGCATTGGCTGACTACCTGAACAATCCTGCGACCACCGGTGTCGCTTGGACCACGGTGGGGCGCATGCGGCTGGCGGCCGGGGATAACGCAGGCGCATTCGAAGCTGCGAGTCGCGGGCAGGCGGCTGACGCCTCCGCGGAAGGCCCGGTTCTGGTAGCGCTTGAACTGATGGACCCCAAAATACCCCAGGCCGAAGGCCTGATTCAGAAATATCTTGAGGCTAACAAAAACCAAGGCGAGGCACTGCCCGAAATCCGCATGGCCTACGCCCAGACCTTGGTGGGCATGCAGCGCTATGCGGAAGCATCTGCCCAGCTGCAACTAGTCACGCGTGACAAACCCGAATTTCCGCAAGGCTGGCTGGTGCTGGGTTCATTGCAGTTGCAGGACAACCAGCTTGGGCGGGCTCAGGCCTCGCTGGAACGGTATATTGCACTGATCAGCCAACAAGCGCCCGAAGCGGAAAATAAACGGGGCCTTGACCAGGCTTATCTTTCCCTGTCGCAACTGGCCGAAAAACGCAAGGACTACGCTGGCGCCGAGAGCTGGCTGGGCAAAATTGAAAATTCCTCGGACCTTGCGCAGGCACAAACCCGACGCGCCTCAATTCTGGCCAGCCAGGGAAAACTCGAAGAAGGTCGACAGCTGATCCGTCAACTGCCCGAACGCACGCCAGAAGACGCGCGCCTGAAAATCAACGCTGAAATCGGCCTGCTCCGCGAGTTCAAGCAATACCGGCTAGCCCACGATTTGTTGGCTCAAACCCTGGTCAAAGCGCCAGACGACACCGACCTGCTTTATGACCAGGCCATGATGGCTGAAAAGCTAGGAGCACTGGACGAAATGGAGCGCTTGTTGCGCCAGATCATCCAACTCAAGCCCGACTTCCATCATGCCTACAACGCGCTCGGCTATTCACTGGCCGAACGCGGCATTCGCCTGCCCGAGGCACGGGATCTGATCCGCAAGGCGCTTGAGTATGCGCCGTCCGACCCCTTCATTGGGGACAGTCTGGGATGGGTCGAATTTCGCCTCGGCCACAATGCCGAAGCGGTGCGGATTTTTGAGGCTGCTTACAAGACCAAACCGGACGCTGAAATTGCCGCCCATTTCGGCGAGGTTCTCTGGAGCATGGGTGAACATGACCGCGCTGTCGCCATCTGGAAGGAAGCCCGGCTGATCAATCCCGACAGCGAAGCCCTGAACGAGACGCTCAAGCGTCTGCAGGTAAAACTGTAAACCGGGATGCAGTTTGTCTTTCAATAGCCGCCTGCATCGCCTGCTTTTTTCCGGAGCCCTTAGTGCTATTTTTTTGATAGCAGGGTGTGCCGGTATTTCCCGGACTAAAGCCATCAATGATCCAGAGAACGGATTTTGGGCAGGGCGCCTCAGCCTGCAGGTTCAAAGTGAGCCTGCGCAGTCTTTCTACGCCGGCTTTGAACTCAAGGGCAAGCCCGAGCGTGGCGAGTTGACACTGATCAGCCCGCTGGGAAGCGTACTGGGGGTTTTGCGCTGGTCGCCCCAAGAGGCAGTGCTTGATTCTGGGGATCACAAGATCCAGCGCTTTGAGTCCGTCGATGCATTGATGGCGCAGGCCACGGGCGCGGCGGTACCCATGAATGCGCTGTTTGCCTGGTTGCGTGGCGACCACGCGAGCGTCAGCGGGTGGACTGCCGATCTTTCCCGGCAAGTCGAAGGTCGCATTACCGCCCAAAGAGCACTGCCTGCACCTCAGGCGGATCTTCGCGTGGTGCTGGACCAATAAGGCCAGGTGTCGGCATACCCCCGTGCTTTCGCAGATGTTTCACGCGTGACATGCCCCACATTGTCTTTACGGCCCATGAAAGCCATATACGACATTCCTGCGCCAGCAAAGCTCAACCTCTTTTTGCACATCACGGGGCGCAGACCGGACGGCTACCATTTGCTTCAATCGGTCTTCATGCTGATCGACTGGTGCGATACCCTGCACCTTGAGTTGCGCAACGACGGGCGCATTAGCCGGACCGACCTTCCAGGCACCGGCAAAACCGCCGGTTTTTGCGCTGAAGCGCTGCCTGCGCAAGACCTCACGGTGCGAGCGGCCAAGGCGCTGCAGGTAGCCTGTGGCACCGCTCTGGGCGTTCACATCAGCCTGGAAAAACGCATTCCGGCACAGGCGGGCATGGGGGGCGGTTCGTCTGATGCTGCGAGCTGCCTGCTGGCGCTGCAACGTCTTTGGGGTGTGCGTTTGCCACCCGAAAATCTGCGCGCGCTGGCACTGTCACTGGGTGCAGATTTGCCATTTTTCCTTTCGGGAAGCCATGCCTGGGTGGAAGGGATCGGGGAAAAGATCACGCCTATCTCCCTGGCGCCGGCTAGGTTTGTGGTGGTCAAACCGGCAGCCGGCGTTTCAACACAAGCTATTTTCAGCGCACCCGCGCTCAAACGCGACACAGAGACTGCTACAATGCAAGGCTTTACTGCTTATGCAGATGGCCTGAATAATTTAAGTTTTGGATTTGGCCATAATGACTTGCAGCCGGTTGCTCAAGAGATTTGCCCGCAAATTAATCAGTCACTTGACTGGTTAAAAATGCAGCAGCTTCAAGGGCGTATGACCGGTTCGGGAAGTGCTGTATTTGCGCAAATTTTGCATGATATTGATCTTTTGCCCGCTCCCGGCGAGTGGAAAATCAGAAAATGCAAGAGTCTGGAAATTCATCCTCTGGCCGGTTGGTAAATTAGTTGGTAGCAGGATCATATTTTCAGACGATGATTAGTGGGTTGATTGTTGGCAACGACAATTTTCCTGTGTAGGGGTGTCGCCAAGTTGGTTAAGGCACTGGATTTTGATTCCAGCATTCGCAGGTTCGACTCCTTCCACCCCTGCCAAATTTGTAATCCTGCGGGATCGTCCTGCAGGAGATTGTGATTCAAGACCCGCGTGATGAATGTATCTGCGGGTCTGCGTACTTTGGGACCACCCGCAACTGGCGCTCACTGCCAAGCCCGCGTTGCCTCTGCTTTCCCTACGTAATTAGTCTTCGTAAAATTTCAGCCTTCTTCAAGTCCGACAGCAGCTGGGCCTCACATGCATACGCACCACCCCGATTTCCTGGTTTTTACCGGCAATGCCAATCCGAGCATGGCCGCCGAAATTGCACAGAACCTTGGAACCACACTGGGCGTTGCGCATGTAGGCCGCTTCTCGGACGGTGAAGTTACCGTCGAGATCCAGCAAAATGTGCGCGCCCGCGACGTGTTTGTGGTGCAATCCACCTGCGCGCCGACCAACGACAATCTGATGGAGCTTCTCATCATGGTTGATGCGCTCAAACGCGCATCGGCCGATCAGATCGCCGCCGTAATTCCCTATTTTGGCTACGCGCGGCAGGATCGCCGTCCACGCTCTGCGCGTGTGCCGATCACGGCCAAGGTGGTGGCCAACATGTTGCAGGCCGTGGGTGTGACGCGCGTCCTGACCATGGATCTGCATGCGGACCAGATTCAGGGCTTCTTTGACATCCCGGTCGACAACATCTACGCCTCGCCGGTGCTGTTGGGCGATTTGCGCCAGAAGAACTACACCGACCTGATGGTTGTTTCGCCCGACGTGGGCGGCGTGGTCCGCGCCCGGGCGCTAGCCAAGCAGCTCGGTTGCGACATGGCCATCATCGACAAGCGCCGCCCCAAAGCCAATGTATCGGAAGTGATGCATGTCATTGGTGACATCGAAGGGCGTAACTGCGTCATCATGGACGACATGATCGACACGGCCGGCACGCTGGTAAAGGCGGCTGAAGTGCTGAAAGAGCGCGGTGCCAAAAAAGTCTATGCCTATTGCACGCACCCGATTTTCTCGGGGCCGGCCATCGAGCGGATTACCCAGGGTGACGCGCTAGACGAAGTGGTTGTCACCAACACCATTCCACTGAACCCTGATGCCTTGGGGTGCAAAAAAATTCGCCAGCTTTCCGTGGCACCGTTGATTGCTGAAACCATGCAGCGCATCGCCAAGGGAGAGTCGGTCATGAGTTTGTTTTCGGATCAGGAACAAGCCGTCCTGATTTGAGGCAAAAAACGGGCTGCGCAGTTGCGACACCTTGTGAAGTTGTCCAGGCTGAAGCAGTTTTTTTATGTCGAGGTGTGAGCTGGTCGCGGCCCGCCTCTTTTGGAGAAGATTATGAAATTCGTCGCTTTTGAGCGCGCAATGCAGGGTACGGGTGCGAGCCGCCGTCTCCGCATCACCGGCCGCACGCCCGGTATTGTTTATGGTGGCACTGGTGAACCCATCCTGATCGAAATCGATCACAACGCGCTGTGGCACGCCATCAAGAAGGAAGCCTTTCATGGCTCCATCCTCGAGATGGAACTGGGCGGCAAGGACCACAAGGTTCTGCTGCGCGATCTGCAAATGCACCCTTTCAAACAACAGGTTCTGCACATCGACTTCCAGCGCGTTGAAGCCCGCACCCGCATGACCGTGAAAGTGCCCGTGCACTACAGCGGTGAAGAAGAATCCCCGGCCGTCAAGACCGAAAACTGCTTGGTCAACCATGTGCTGACCGAGATGACTCTGTCGTGCTTCCCTGCCGATATTCCTGAATTCATCGCCGTTGACCTGAGCGGGTTGAAAAAAGGCAGCCCCCTGCATGTGAAGGACATCATCTTGCCCAAGGGTGTCAAAGCCATCAACAAAGGCCAGGTCAACCCGGTAATGGTGTCTGTCACGGCTATCGTGGAAGAAGTCGAAGCAGCGCCGGTCGAGGCAGTTGATCCAAAAGCCGCCAAAGCTGGCGCGAAAGGTGGCAAGCCCGCCGCCAAGCCTGCAGCTGCCCCAGCCGCCAAGCCTGCCGCGAAAAAGTAATTCCCGGCAAGCTGCGCTGCCCTTAAAAAGCCGCGGCCGATAGCGACTGGCCCTTCTCCTCCTTCGGGGACAAGGGCCTTTTTCATGCGCGCGTGGTTCTGCTACGCTGGAGCGGCCTTCCCTTCATCATCCCCACACGACATGATCAAACTGTTTGTTGGCCTGGGTAACCCCGGTCCCGAGTACGAAGCCACCCGACACAACGCCGGCTTCTGGTGGATCGATGCGCTTTCGCGCGAAATGAAGGCTGCGCTCAGCCTCGATAAAAATTATTTTGGCCAGGTTGCCCGCGCCACCATCAACGGGCAGACGGTCTGGCTGCTAAAGCCGCTGACCTTCATGAACCTTTCGGGCAAGTCCGTCGCTGCGCTTGCGCACTTTTTCAAGATCGCACCCGATGAAATCCTGGTCGCACATGACGAACTCGATATCGTTGCCGGCCAGGCAAAGCTTAAATTCGGCGGCAGCCACGCGGGCCACAACGGTTTGCGTGACATCCATGCTCAACTCGGAAGCGCTGACTACTGGCGGCTGCGCCTCGGCGTGGGGCATCCGGGCGTGAAGTCTGAAGTCATCAACTGGGTACTGAAAAAGCCTTCGCAGGAAGACCGTTTTGCCATTGAGGAAAGCATAGCGCGCGCGCTCAGGGCAGTGCCTGAACTACTGAAAGGCGAAATGGAAAAAGCCACCATGCTGATCCACACCAGCGCACCGCCGCGCCCGAAACCGCCACGCAAGACTGATCCCGAGTCCACTTGATTACTATTTATTTAATAGCAAACTATACCCAAAAACATTGGACTAGGAGTCGATTGAATATCAGATCCGGAGTACAACCCAGTTTTTTTAATCGACTATGCGGGTCATGGTGACCAGCCGGTGGGATTGCAGCCGCTGGTACTTTTCCCAGAGTGTTTCACGGTTTTCAAGGTGTTGCGGATCAACCGGGATACAGGCTACCGGGCAGACCTGAACGCATTGCGGCTCGTCAAAATGACCGACGCATTCGGTGCATCTTTGCGGGTCAATCTGGTAGATTTCCACGCCAAGGTAAATTGCTTCGTTGGGACATTCGGGCTCGCACACATCGCAGTTGATGCATTCGTCGGTGATGAGAAGCGCCATGATCAGCCGCCCTTCCCCGCCCGGGCTGCAACCAGAGCGTCGGCTACCGCCGGAGTCACCATCTGGCCGACATCACCGCCCAGCTTACTTATTTCACGCACCAGCGTGCTGCTGATGCAGGCAAACGTCGCATCAGGCAGCAGAAAAACGGTTTCGACCTGTGGCCTTAACTTGCGGTTCATGGCTGCCATCTGCGCCTCGTAATCAAAGTCCGTCAGGTTGCGGATGCCGCGTACCACTGCGCAGGCGCGCTGCGTCGCACAAAAATCCATTATCAGTCCGTCAAAGGGCAGTATTCTCACGCCCACCATCTCTTCAGTGGCTTGCCGTACCTGCGCAACGCGCGCTTCCAATGAAAATAGGGTTTTCTTGTGGTGCGCTACCGCGACGGCTATAACGAGTTCGTCAAACAGCCCGACGGCACGCCGCACCACGTCATCGTGACCCCGCGTGAAGGGATCAAAAGTCCCCGAATAAACGGCAATACGCGGGACTGACGCTACAGGAGTGGGCATGCGGGAATTATGCCTCCGACATCCTGCAGCGGCGTAACCACTAGCGGCGAAGGGCTTCAGGCGGCCTGCGGCTTTTGCTCTGCCGCATGGCTGTCCTTGCCGGTCAGCAGATGAAAATGCACGGCGCCCGCCTTGCTGCTCCGCTGCAGCTTAAGACCAAGAGGCAGCAGCTCGTCGTCAAGCCACGGCCGGGGGGCTTCAAGGTAGACCAGCCCGGTCGCGCTGATGGCCTGCGCAGCAGCTTTGAGCGCGGCTTCAAACACAGTGGACTCAAACGGCGGGTCCAGAAACACCAGTTGCATGCTGCCAGCGTCAAGACGCCTGAGAGCGCCCAGCCCGTCGCCGCGTTCCACCTGTACCATGTCCGCCTGCAGCCGCGCCTGCACGGCTTTGAGCCGCAGCACCAGCACCGGATCCTGTTCGCACAGCAGAACTTCGGCCGCGCCCCGCGAGGCGGCTTCAAAGCCCAGCACGCCGGTACCGGCAAACACGTCAGCGCAACGCCAGCCAGTCAGGTCCTGACCAAGCCAGTTGAACAGGGTTTCGCGCACCCGATCGGGCGTCGGTCGCAGGCCGGGGGTGTTGGGAACCGGGAGCTTGCTGCGCTTGTACCGCCCGCCAATAATTCGAATTTCGCCTGGTGGCTTGAGGTGCGCCGTGCCCTTGGGTTTGACGGTTTGTTTGACGGACGGCCTGACAGTAGTCTCAACCGGAGCTTTGCCGGGAGTGTATTTCATTGTGCTGTTCCCAGAATCACGGTGACCATTTTTTCAGGCTGAAGTTTGCGCGAAAAAGCGGCCATGACATCGTCAATACTGACCTTTTCAATCTGCTGCGTCCAGGTGTCCAGATAGTTCAAGGGCAAATCATTCCAGGCGATGCCGGCAAGATTGGCCAACAGCTTGCGATTGCTGTCGATACCCAGGGCAAAACCGCCCACCAGGTTGTCCTTGGCCGCCTGAAGCTCAGCTTGGGTCGGCCCCTTGGCGACAAACTCTTTAACCACAAAGCGCGCGAGTTCCAGCGCCTGTGCGGCCTGGTCGGGCCGGGTCTGAAAACCGACGGTGAAACTGCCCGCATGACGACCCGGTGAAAACGAGCTGGAGACACCGTAGACCAGACCTCGTTTCTCGCGCACTTCCGCGGTCAGGCGCGACACAAAGCCGCTACCGCCGAGTATGTAGTTGCCCACGATCAGGGGGAAATGGTCGGGGTCAGACCGCTTATAGCCAGGCTGGCCAAGCAGCACATGGGCTTGGGCGGCATCGAAGGGAATGCGTTTTTCCAGCGGCTCCGTGAGTGGAGCGACCTCGGCCAGCACCGGTAACGGCGGCAGGCTGGCGCACGGCAACTCCGGCAGACGCGACAACAGATGTGCGGCGATGACATCAGCCTGCGCCCGTGTTACGGCGCCCACCATGCTGACTCGCGCCCGGCAGGCCACCACGCCCATGGCATGGGCCGCCTGCAGGTCCGCCACGCTGATGCGCGCCAGCGTGGCTTCGGTTATTTCATAACCATACGGGTGGCTGCCGTAAACGGCTTGGGCATAGGCGCGGCCCGCCACGTTACCCGGACGCGTGTAGGACTCCTTGAGCGCCGCCTGCAGGCGTTGGCGTTCGCGTTGCCAGATCGCGTCGGGAAAAGCTGGCTCGGCGATTTCACGAGCCGCCAGCGCAACGGCTTTGTCCAGCAAGTCGGGGTCGGTCAGCGAACGCAATGAAAAACTCATGCGATCAAGGGACGCGCCAGCATTGAATTGCGCACCCAGATCTGCCCAGGCTTCGCCGAGGGCGTTTTCATCCAGAGCCGAATCATATAAGGCCCCCACGCTTGCCGCTTCGCGAGCTGCACTGCCCCCCGGGGGGGCTAACCTGGGTTGAAGCGGCTCGGCGCTGGCAGCCGTTGCCCCCACGCTTGCCGCTTGCCGTACTGCACTACCGCCCGGGGCGGCTGCGTCGGCTTGAAGCGGCCCGGCGTGGCGCTCGCTGGCACGCACGCCTTTGTCCAGCATTGACGCTGTCATGCTGGCCAGGCCTGCCTGCCTGGAAGGATCGCGGCGGCTGCCGGCGTCAAAATCTATCTGCACATCAAGCATGGCGATGGTCGGGCTCTCGACAAGGTAGACCTCGGCACCGCTGCTCTGAGTCCAGTGCTGGATCGCAATGGCTGCCAGCACGGGCGTATGAATGAACAAGCCGGCAGCACCAGCAAAGATTGCACCAGCCGCTATTGTTTTTGTAGTTAGCATCATGAAATTTCAAATCACATGTTTCAGCGCATATCGCCGGCGGCTGACGGGTCTGACTTGCGCGGCTTGCGGCTAGGGTCCATGGCTTGCGGCAGCAAGGTCGCCATGGTCATCTGGTCGTCGCCGAAATATTTGGCGGCAGCCGCCTGTACTTCACTGGCGGTAATGGAACGCAGATTGGTGATTAGCCGCGAACTGGCATCCAGCGGCAGGCCTTGAACCCAGTTGGAGCCTATTTCGCGCGCCTGGCTGAACACTGAGTCGAGTTTATAAGTTTCGTTAGCGACCCACTGCGTTTTGACGCGCTGGAGTTCCGCCTCGCTGACGCCATCGCGGGCAATCAGCGCCACTTGCTGGCGCAGGGCGTCAGCCACCTGTTGTGCAGTTTTGCCGTCGGCCGGAACGCCGTCAAGCATGAACAGTTGCGGCCCCCGGCCGACCAATCCGCTAGACGCGCCGGCACTGTCAGCCACGCGGCCTTCTCCCTGGACCAGCGCGCGCTCGAGCCGCGCACCACTGTAGCCGTCAAGGATGGCCGCCAGCACGGTCAAGGCCAGGGCCTCTCGGCTGCTGGCAGCTGTCGGCGATGATGCTCCGGCATTCGGCGCCAGATCGGCGGGCTCCAACCGGGGCACCTTGAAGGCCATGCCCACATAAGCCTGGCTGGCCGGAGCCTTGAAGTCGAGGCGACGCAGGCCAGCCTGCTCGGGCTCGGTGCGTGGCTTGCGCGCGGGTACCGGCCGCGCCGCAATGCCGCCATAATATTTTTCGGCGAGTTTTTTGACTTGCGCAAGCTCCACATCACCGGCTACCACCAGCGCCGCATTGGCCGGCATATACCAGCGTTGGTAGAAGCTGCGCACATCGTCCGGTGTCATGGCGTCGAGATCACTCATCCAACCGACAACCGGACGGCGGTAAGGCGAGGAGACAAAGGTCATCGCCGTCGCCTGCTCCTGAAGCATGGCCCGAGGCGAGTCTTCGGTGCGCATGCGGCGCTCCTCCTTGACGACCTCGATCTCGCGCCTGAACTCGTCGTCGGACCACCGGTTGTGGGCGAAACGGTCAGACTCCAGCCGCATGACGGCTTCGAGCTTGCTCGCCGGAATCTGCTGGTAGTAGCCTGTGTTGTCCCTGCCGGTGAAGGCGTTTTCCTGACCACCCAGGGCAGCGACGCGCCTGGAAAAATCGCCGGGCTTCAGGGTGGGCGTGCCCTTGAACATCATGTGCTCAAGCGCGTGGGCCACACCCGAGGTGCCGTCCACTTCATCCATGGCACCGACACGAACCCACAGCATGTGGGCCACGGTGGGCGCACGGTGGTCCGGCTTGACAATCACCGTCAGCCCATTGGCCAGCGTGAATTGTTCCAGCTGGGCGGGCGCCTGCGAAAAAGCCTGGGCTGGGAAACCCAGTGCCAGGGCGGCCGGTAACAGCAGGGCGGGAAAGCCGGCAATAAAGCGTCTAGAAAAAGAGACTGAATGCTTCGGTAAGGCTGGCGTGAGGTATTTCATAGAATAGAGGACTCTACAAGCATATTCAATGTTCAGTTTTTTCAAAAAAAAATTACGTCCCGCGCTCCCGCCATTAGCCCCAGCGCGCCCTGGACTTCCCGCGCAAACAACGTCCGCTGAGCCTTTTGCACCGGTTATTGCAAGCGGGCCACCCGGCGCGCCCGAAAAATCCGGCGGCTCGCTTATTGGCAGCGCGCTGGTCACGCCGATCGACATCGCGCAGGCCATTGCGCTTGGCGTGGCACCCGAGCGCCAGCGGTGGTTTAGCAAACTCCAGGCGGGACTGCGCAAAACCGGCAGCAGCATTTCCACGGTGTTTACCGGCAACCTGATCGACGACCAGCTGTACGAGGACCTTGAAACGGCCCTGCTGATGGCCGATACCGGTGTCAGCGCCACCAGCCATCTGCTGATGGACGTCAAGCGCCGCGTCAGGGAAGGCGGCATGACGCATCCTGTGGCCGTCAGAAATGCCTTGGTCGAATCCATCACGACACTGCTCAAACCACTTGAAAGGCCGCTGGTGATTGGCGAACACCAACCCACCGTCATCATGGTCACAGGGGTTAATGGCGCGGGTAAAACGACGTCCATCGGCAAGCTTACGCGTCACCTGGCCAACGAGGGCGCATCCGTGCTGCTGGCAGCGGCTGACACTTTCCGCGCGGCCGCACGCGAGCAGCTCAGCGTCTGGGCCGACCGCAACACGGTCGAAATTGTGAGCCAGGAAGGCGGCGACCCGGCGGCCGTGAGTTTTGATGCCGTTAGTGCCGGCAAGGCGCGCGGCAAGGATGTGGTGCTGGTGGATACCGCCGGCCGATTGCCCACGCAGATGCACCTCATGGAAGAGCTGCGCAAAATCAAGCGGGTGGTGCAGAAGGCCGATGCGACGGCGCCGCACGAGGTGCTGCTGGTGATAGACGGCAACACAGGCCAAAACGCCTTGGCGCAGGTCAAGGCCTTCGACGACACGCTGCAACTCACCGGTCTGATTGTCACCAAGCTGGACGGCACGGCCAAGGGCGGCGTGCTGGCAGCGATTGCACTATGGGCGCGCGAGCGGGCGAAAACTTCGCCGGATTTACGCCCGGTGGCCGTCTATTTCATTGGGGTCGGCGAAAAGCTGGAAGATCTCGAAACCTTCAATGCGCGAGAATTTGCGCAGGCCTTGCTGGCTTAGTGCTTGATGTCTCAGTGGCGTCATCTGAATATCGGCATATCGGCATATCGGCATATCAGTCACTGATCGCTTTTTCGCCATAAATTATTCTGGCCAGCCGGCACGGTTGCAAGGCACCGGCTTGTTGCATCGCCCCGAACTAGTTCCGATTGATCGCCATTTCGTTCATCATGTTCAGCCTGGTCGTTATGCTGTTTGCTCTTCGATCCTGGATGGCCTGTGCGCTTATGGCTGTCGGCATGGTGCATTACGCCCGGCTATCCGGCGTATTTTTGGCTACCATGGCGATTTGGTCGGCTATTTTCATCGCGCAGCTGTCTGCCATGCGCGAGTGTGCTGCCGGTGAGCGTCACCCTGCTTGTGGGTGTGTAGATGCTGCAATTGATTGGAGGCCGCATTGAATGCGAAAAGCCTTCGTTTTCTCAAAGACACACAGTACCTGTGAGCGGGGCCGCTACTCGTGCTGTCCAAGCTATTTTCAAAAAGTCGGTATCGACTGGTGAAGCAGGTGGGGCCACGCGACACGCGGCCTTGAAAATCAGCGTCCCGGCTTGATCTGCAAAGATTAAATTTTTAAAGGATTCGCCCAGTGTCCAGCTTTGCAAGCCAACTATTGCGCTTTTTCTTCAAGCTTGCCCTGGGCGTGGTCACTGCGGTTTTTGCCCTCAGCCTGCTGGCCGCAGGGTTGATCGCACTGGCGGCTAGCCTGCTGAAATGGGGAGTCACAGGCAGAAAACCAGCATTTGCGATTGCATTTGGCCGCTTTCGGCAATTTTCTCGCCAAAGCGCCTGGCACGACCCTTCCGACACGTCCCGGCAGCCTGCAAACGATGTGGTGGACGTCGAAGTGCGCGAAGTCCGGGACGACAAGCGCCTGCCTTGAGCCTGGGCTGACATATTAAAAAGGCTGTTAGCCCGGTCAAAATAAAATTTGTTTGCGGCCAAAAACATAGCAAACTCCGGTTTATCCGGTAACGTATCCCCGCAACGCATCCACTGAATATGAGAATTTGACAAATCAAAATTCAGGTCATTCTCCTAGCATCACCTCTCTAAACGCCAGGCTGCGTCGGTTGACTGAATCTTCTGCCGCCCGTTCCTCGGCCTGCTTTAACGATGTGCCTAACTTTTCATTGTTCAAGCTGTTGCGGGACGACATGCTGGCGCTGGTCCTACAAGATGCGCTGGCACCCGGATAGCGCATTAAGGAACTCGACGTGGTAACCGACTGCAATTGTCGCGGGTGCGGGAGGCGTTGCGTGAGCTTGAAAGCTCGGGGCTGGTGAGGTCGCGCTAGTTCGAGCGTGTTTGTGCGCCAGCTGGAGGCCGCCGAAGTTCACGATCTGGTAAATCGCACATCGTTGTTGTGAGCGATGCTAAGCTGGCACTAATGCGACCGGATAGCCTGCTGGTCAACAACGCGCGCTCGGCAGTGCACTGAAGCAAGGCCGGCGTGGTTTTTCCGCGCTGGATGTGTTGGAAATGGAACCGCTGCATGCCAGCGACCTGCTGCGCCATCCGCCCAACGTGCTGCTCGCGCCGCACCTGGGTGTTGTGACCGAGCCGATGTTTTGGCGCGTTTCCACTGGCGTGACGAAATGCCTTGAAGCCAGGCTGGCGTGTGAGCCGCTGGTGCGGATGGTGCATGGCGTGGTTTGAGCCGATTGCGCTTTAACGCCTGTTAGCGCGCAGCCTTGTTTCCTGGCTTTGATTGGGTCAGCAGCGTTGCCGCAGATAAAGCAGCTGTCACAAATTCCGCCGCAAGTGCTGAGCAATAATTTACGAAGCGCGACACCACGGGCGACCTCCACGGCAGCGTTGGCCATGTCACAGAATTGTCAGCTGCATTGCGTCTTTGTCAACGCGCAGCCGCGACGCACGCCAGCCAGCCAGCCAGCCAGCCAGCCAAGCCAATCAGAAACTCGGCATCGCTGTAAAAACCCTTGTCAATTTGCTATTTAATCAGTAGCGGCTTGCGCCCGGCATCACTGGAATATAGGTCGATTCATACCCTGCAAAGCGACTTTTGACTACCTGCGCTGGTCTGTGTCGCGCGCATCGTAAAAGAATATTGCCCAACCAATCCGCCTACCGATAATTTCCAGTTGAAATTAGCAACTGGTCCAATTAATACGGTTATTGTTAGCTATTAAAACAATAGCAGCAACTTCCAGACCCTGAAATTTGTAGTTGTACCGAGGCGAATTTTTGGATTGGTTGGGGCACTTTACCTGTCAGACACTTGCAAGTCAGAACTAAGGCGGTTCTTCGCACTCAAAAGTATTTAAATTAAATAAGGGTTACTACTTAGTAGCCTTGCGCTATCTGCGTCATTAAAGCTATTGGTTAGCACTCTGTCTTGCCGAGTGCTAATATTTGTTTATAGAGAAAAAGGAGTTTTGCGTGTCATATGCTTTTCCCCCCCCGAGCCCTGCTGTATTCGCGTCCGCCCTCAACAATTCGGCTGTCAAGCCCTCTGTTGCCCATACCAACGTCGTTGCGGCCATTAATCCTTGGTCGCTGGTGCCCCCCTTGGGCAACCTCGAAGCTTATATTTCGGCGGCTAATCGACTGCCCATGCTCACTTTGGAGCAGGAGCAGGAGTTCGCCAAAAACCTCAAGGAAAACAACGATCTTGACTCCGCCGGCAAGCTGGTACTGTCGCATCTCCGGCTGGTAGTGTCGATTTCCCGCAAATACCTCGGCTACGGACTGCCGCACGGCGACCTGATCCAGGAAGGCAATATCGGTCTGATGAAGGCGGTCAAGCGCTTCGATCCGGATCAGAACGTGCGTCTGGTGAGCTATGCCATGCACTGGATCAAGGCTGAGATTCATGAGTACATCTTGAAAAACTGGCGCATGGTAAAAGTGGCTACAACAAAGGCGCAACGCAAGCTGTTCTTCAACCTGCGCTCCATGAAACAGGGTTTCAAGGATGACGCGGACGCAGCGACGCACCGCGATACCCTGACCGAAGGCCAGATTGATTCGATGGCCAAGACGCTGAACGTCAAGCGCGAGGAGGTCATCGAGATGGAGCAGCGCATGTCGGGTGGCGACGTACTGCTTGACCCGAGCCCGGGCGACGACGGCGATGATGCGTTTGGGCCAATTGCCTATTTGGCTGATGCGACGCAGGAACCGACAACCCTCATGGAGTCGCGTCAGCGGGACATTTTGGCCTCGGGCGGCATTTCTACCGCACTGCGGGAACTCGACCCTCGTGCGCGTCGAATCGTCGAAGAGCGCTGGCTCAATGTCAATGACGATGGCTCGGGCGGCATGACGCTGCATGACTTGGCCGCCGAATATAAAGTCAGCGCCGAACGCATTCGACAGATTGAGGTGGCCGCCATGAAGAAGATGAAAAAGGTGCTGGCGACTTTCGCCTGAATCCTGGCCAGCCTGCGAGCCTCAAAAAGCCTGCACTGAAAAGTGGCGGGCTTTTTTTCAGCTTGTTTTCAACAGCAGCCTGATATCGGAAGCCAGCACCTCAGCTCCCACGCCATAACGGGTGTACAGCCGGACGCGACCCTTCCCATCGAAAACATAGCTGCCCGCTGAGTGATCCATGGTGTAGCTGCCGGGCGTTTTACCGTCAACTTTTTTATAGTAAACCTTGAAGTCCTTGGCGACTTGCGGCAGCTGGTCCAGCGTGGGTCGCAATGCCAGGAAGCTGGGGTCAAAGTTTCCCATATAGGCTTTCAGCAATTCCGGCGTGTCACGCTCGGGATCCACGGTAATGAAAATCGCCTGCAACTTGCCTCCGTCCGGGCCGAGTTGCTGCTTGACTTGCGCCAGATCGGCCATGGTCGTTGGGCAAACGTCGGGGCATTGCGTAAATCCAAAAAACACCACCACGACCTTGCCGGCAAAGTCCTTGAGCGCGCGCGGCTTGCCGTTTTGGTCAAGCAGCGAAAAACCTTGAGGGTAGTCTGCACCCGTCAGGTCGATGCTGCTGAACTGCGGTTTTTCAGGTGAGCAGGCCGCCAAAAGGCCGGCCGCAACAGATAGCGCCGCAGCGCCCGCCAAGTGTCTGACTACCTGCCTGCGGTTAGGCACGGTGGGTAGGGTAAGCAAGAGAGTCGTCATACGAGGTAATGATCCAGCAGCAGGGCTGCAAACAGGGCCGAGAGGTGAATCAGTGAAAAGCGGAATGTTTTTCGCGCAAGCGCGTCAGAGTAGCTGCGCCACAGGCACCATGCACGCCAGCTAAACCCGACGCTCAACACCACCGCAGTAACAAGATAAAGCCAGCCGCTCATTTTAAAAATAAAGGGCATCAGGCATGCGGCGAACAACACCAGGGTGTACAAAAAGATCTGCAGGCGCGTGAATTCATTGCCGTGCGTGACCGGCAGCATGGGCAGGCCGGCCTTGCGGTAGTCTTCGACGCGGTACAGTGCCAACGCCCAAAAGTGCGGCGGTGTCCAGAGAAAAATAATCAGGAACAAAATCAGCGCTTCAGGGCCGACCGAGCCCGTCATGGCGGCCCATCCCAGCACCGGCGGCATCGCGCCGGAGGCACCCCCAATGACGATGTTTTGCGGCGTCAATGGCTTGAGAATCACGGTGTAGACCACCGCGTAACCGACGAAAGTGGCAAAAGTCAGCCACATGGTGAGCGGATTGACCCACACATACAAGATCAAGGAACCGAGCGCGCACAGGCCACCGGAAAACGCCAGCGTCAGAGGATTGCTGATCTCCCCTCTTGCCGTGGGCCGCCAGGCTGTGCGCCGCATCTTGGCGTCAATTTGCTGTTCTACCAGACAGTTGAACGCTGCCGCCGCACCGGCCACCAACCAGATTCCAGCGCAGGCAATCAGCGCGAGCCTTACGTCGGAAAAGGTCGGGATGCCTGGGACTGCCAGCACCATGCCAATCAGGGCACAAAATACAATGAGCTGCACGACCCGCGGCTTGGTCAGCGCGTAAAACTGGGACAACCTGGACGGAACGCGCGGGCTTGCCACTGGAGCGGCGGGCGGATTGCTGGAGGTCATGCGGAAAATTTTAATGCATTCAATTTGGTGGCAGGCAGTGGCTCGGCCACGCGGCAGCTTGAAAAAACGATGGCAGTGAGCGCCACCACCAGCGCTGCAGCGCCGCCCGTATGCGCAACCGCCGCCACCAGTGGCCAGCCCAGCACCACGTTACTCAGGCCGGTGGCGACCTGTAGCATTGTCAAACCGGCAAGCCAGCGTGCCCGCGCGCGAAATGCAGGCAGGCGGTACAAATGAAAAGCCAGGGCCATGAGCACGGCAAACACCACATAGGCAGCCAACCTATGCACATAGTGGATCGCCGTGAGCGCCTGAAAGCTGATGTAGGCGCCATCGTGGCCGGCGCCCAACTCACGCCAAATGGTAAAACCCTGTTTAAAGTCCATGGCCGGCCACAGCGAATTCTGGCAAGCCGGAAAGTCCGTGCAGGCCAGCACGGCGTAATTGGTACTCACCCAGCCGCCCAAGGCGATCTGCAGCCAAAGCAAGCTAAACGCGACAATTACAAAACGCCGGCTGCCTGCACTTAAACCTGTGTCCGACGATGATTGCTGCGAGTGCCCGTACTGAGAGGACTGTGCGCGCAGCAGCGCCAACAGGACCATCCCCCCCAGCAGATGCAGTGTGACAATCGCCGGAAACAACTTCATGGTGACGGTAAGCGCACCAAATGCGCCCTGCAGACACACCCACGCAAGCGTGACGGTGGGCCACCAGGGCGAAAGGATGTTGTTGCTCTCAAGCTTGTCGCTGCGCATACTGCGCTGCTCTTGACGGTGGGCAACCCAGGTAAGGAGCGTCAGCGTGAAAATCATGACCCCTACGCCCGTGGCGAGGTAGCGGTGGATCATTTCAATCCAGGCCTTGGAATGAGTGACGGGGCCGGTGGGCATGGCACTTTGTGCGGCATCAATATGCAGTTGTGCACCAACCGGGCTTGCGCTGCCGTAGCAGCCGGGCCAGTCGGGGCAGCCCAATCCCGAATCGGTCAACCGGGTGAAGGCACCGAAAATCACCAGATCAAAGGTCAGGAAAAGCGTGACCAGCGTCAGCAGCTGTAGCCGTTGCGCCACCGGGGCATTCCTCTTGCGTGCCCAGATCCAGGCCAGGGGACCGAGCGCCAGGGCAAGACCCATGATCGCCAAGCGCAGGGCCGGACTCAGGTTATAGAGATCTGGTGTAGACATGCTGTAAAAATGCAGAGCGCGATTTTCAGCCTAACGGCCTGCCTTGTCCCAACTGCTAGAGGCGCGCAGCAAACGATCCAGATCAATTTTGACTTTGGCCGCTGAAGCCGCATCCATATTGGCCGGAAAACGCATCATCAAATTACCCAGCGGATCTACCAGATAGAGATGATCTTCCAGTTGTTTCCCAGCCGCGGGCTCAAGCCACTGTGTCAGTGCGGCAGGTGCCACACGCAGCACCGTGGATGAAACCAGCGCCGGCTGCAAGGCAGCACGCACCGGCGCGCCATCATTCACCAGCCAGACCCGGTCAAGTCGGTCTTTTTCGCGCCCCAGCGATTCGCGCAGCTGGCGCTGAAAGTAAAGATTTTTTTCGCAGCGGAGCTCGCAGGCACCGCCCGCGACGCTCAGCAACAGCCACTGGTTTTTGAGAGCCGTCAACTGGAGTGTCTGACCATCCAGCGTTTGCGTAGCAATCAGCGGCAAGGGACGCTGCGGGTTTATCAGTTCGCCGAAATTTCGGCGCCCCTCGGGGCGAACGACATAGTAGGCAAAATAGGAAGCAATTACCGGGCTGGCGCACACCAGCAGCACAGCCAGCATTTTCCAGCGGCCGGAGCGGGTATCTGCGGCGCCTGCCGCCGCCTGGTCAGCTACAGGCAAGGCATGAACTGTCAGCCCCAAAGGCACGTCTTGCGCCGCAGCGTTTGTCCGCATGCGAGCGCCATATGAAGATGATTCACGGTGATCGTTTGTCACAATACTTGATCAGTTAGTCGCGGCGCTGAACGCGAGATTGGCTACGGAATTGGCGACGAAGAGGAAGGATTAGCTGAAACCAGACATACAGAGCAAGCACCAGGCTGCTCAGAGCAAACCACTGGAAGGCGTAACCATAGTGCTTGTCCACACCCAGGTTGGGAGCCGGCCATTCCCGAGTCAGCCCCTCGCTGGGTGCGCCGACTTGCAGCAAGGAAGCATCCAGCAATGGCAAACTAGTTTCAAGTCGAAAAGCATCAATTCCCAAATTTTGCCGGATTACGCCCAAATCCACGCCCTTGAACTCATATAGTTTGGATGGCGGGGGGGCAATACGCCCCTGCACGGTCACCAGACCAGCTGGCGTCGAGATCTGCGGCAGGCGGGAGCGATCTGCGAAGTTGCGAGGGACCCAACCACGCTGAACGAGAATCACCCGGTCGCTGCCCAGCAACGCAAGCGGCGTCATCACCCAAAAACCGGTGCGCCCATTCATGGGACGGTTGTCAAGGTAGATGGTATGCGCCGACTGCCAGACACCCTGCACCACGACCCGCCTGTGTGTTTCTCTGGCTACATCGCCGAGGGCTGCGAGAGCCTGCCCATCTAGTGCGGGAAGGATATTTTTTAATTCAATCGCATTCTGAATGGCTTCCTTCTGGGCAGCGCGCCGCAACTGCCACTGGCCAAGCGAAAAGGTCACTCCCAGAGCCAGCAGTGCAGCAAGAGTGAGTAGCCAGAAGCGCAACGATCGCAAGGGAAAAGTCATGGGCAGATAATCCTAGTCATGACTTATCTCGTAGCACTTGCATTTATCGCCATCCTCGCCAGCTTGGGCGCTGGATTGTTTTTCATGCTGAAAGACGGCACCGACGGAAAACGCAAGACCAGCAACATGGCTCGCGCACTGGCGTTCCGTGTCGGGTTCTCTGTCTTGCTGTTTGTGTGCATTCTGATTGCCTGGAAGATGGGTTACATACAGCCAACCGGTATTCCGGCAGGAAAATAAATGGCAAAGGCCGCGTCAAGCGGCCTTTTTTTCTGGACAGTTACCTCACATCCAGTAAACGAGGATGTAAAGGCCCAGCCACACCACGTCCACAAAGTGCCAATACCAAGCAGCACCTTCGAAACCGAAATGCTTGTCGGCGGTGAAATGACCTTTTTGCAGGCGCAGCGTGATGAACAAAAGCATCAACATGCCGACCAACACGTGAAAACCGTGAAACCCTGTCAACAGATAAAAAGTCGAACCATACACGCCAGAGCTAAGCTTGAGATTGAGTTCCGTGTAGCCGTGGAAATACTCATATCCCTGAACAGTCAAAAATGTAATGCCGAGCAGCACTGTCAACCACATGAAAGCGATGGTGCGCCCGCGATGATTTTCACGCAGTGCATGGTGGGCGATGGTCAGGGTCACGCCCGAACTGAGCAGCAGTGCCGTGTTGATGGTGGGCAACCAGAACGGCGTCATGGTCGTGAACGGTTCAACGATGTCAGCAGGCGAGGCGGTCACGCCCGCAGCCAGACTGGGCCAGACCGCCTTGAAGTCAGGCCAGAGCAATGCATTTTCGAGACTCCCCAGCGCAGGCACCGAATGTGCACGGGCCCACCACAGCGCCGTAAAAAAGGCACCAAAAAACATGACCTCTGAAAAAATGAACCAGCTCATGCTCCAGCGAAAGGACAGATCGATCTTTCGCCCGTACATGCCTCCTTCGCTCTCTGCGATGGATTCGCGAAACCACTGGAACAGCGTCCCCAGCCAGATCAGCATTCCGACAGCCAGCGCCCAAGCGCCCCAACCGGCACCATTTACCCACTGACTGGCACCAAAAACGACAAAAAGTAGCCCCGTTGCGGCCATGACTGGGTGTCGGGAGGGTCCGGGCACAAAGTAGTAAGGGGTTGCCCCGTGGATTGCTGATGACATCACTCGACTCCTGTTTTTCTCTCGAATTTTCACTGATCTTAAAGTTCAAGCCGTGCTGCCTAACGCGCAACAGCCAAGTTCACCAGCAGCACCAAGACTGCAATAAATACAAATATGCCAACCAGTCCGACCACAATGATGTGGAGAAGGCTCAGATTCTTGACGTCTTCTTCGTAGTCACCGCGTGCGCGCAGACCCACGAACGACCAGGCAACGGCCTTTACGGTACGCCAAAGTGACTTTTTTCTGGCGGTTCCGGGTGGGGTGGCTTGACTCACGCGCCTGCCCGCTTATCCTGCCCCGCCACGGCAGCCGCTCTGGATGCGACCGGTGCCGCAGGCGTCTTGCCACCCACTTCAAAAAATGTGTAAGACAAGGTGATGGTGTTGACGTCCCTGGACAGCTTTGGATCAATCACGAAGGCTACTGGCCACTGCTTTTTTTCACCCGGCGCCAGCGTGTACTGATTAAAGCAAAAACATTCCAGCTTGTTGAAATGCGCCGCCGCTTGCGCAGGGGCATAACTTGGAATTGCTTGTGCAGACATGGTGCGGTTCTGCACGTTTTGAAACTCATACATCACCGTTGTCAACTCGCCCGGATGAACCTGCAGCGAGTTCTCGGCCGGCTTGAAATGCCATGGCCCACGCGAGTTGGCGTCGAATTCCACCGTAATGGTCCGGCTTAGGTCCACTTGGGTGTTGGCAGGTAAGCGGGCCGTCGCGCCGGGAATTTGCCGGTCGCCCAAGGCCAGCACATTGATGCCGGTCATCTCGCAAATAGCCTTGTAGATGGGAACCAGCGCATAGCCGAAGCAGAACATTCCGAGCACAACAACGCCCAGCTTTCCCACCATCTTGAAATTTTCGCTTTTAATCTGCATCAGAGTAAAGGTAAGAAAGGCCGGGGTTCACTAGTAACCATTTCAGTGAGCGAAAAAAACCATCTTGGCCACAAAACCGGCAAAAAAGACAACTGCAACCGACGCCAGAATCGATGCCAGGCGCAGGTTGTTTTTCTTTTGTT
>NZ_JABBPF010000013.1 GCF_012927415.1 Polaromonas sp.
CCGCGTAGCTGCGCGAGTGCCAGCCCCCCGCGTCAAGTCGGGCCAGCGCCTGCCAGAGCTGTTTGCCGGCCACGCCGTGGCCGCTGGTCGTGCGTTCCAGCGTTGCATCATGCAACAAAAAGGGTACGCCGTCGGCGCTGAGTTTGACATCGCACTCAAACATCCGGTAGCCGTGCCGCGCGCCCAGCCGGAAGGCGGCAAGCGTGTTTTCGGGCGCGAGTTTACCGGCGCCCCGGTGGGCAATCCAGAACGGGTAGGGCCAAAAGGTGGGAGCCCCCACGCTCCCCGCTTCGTGTGGTTCGCTGCCCTCCGGGGGGGATGCTGCGCCTGCAGCCCGGCGAAGCCGGTTCCGCGGCTCTGGCTGGCCTGGAACTGCTCCCACGTTGGCCGCCATGCGTGCTGCGCTGTCCATCGAGAGCGCTGGCTTTGCTTCGCAAGAGCGTTCGGCGCTGAACCCGTGGCTGTCGGGATCAGGCACTTCTGGCGCTCTTTTTACAGGTCCGGTCACAGGCGCTGGCCCGTTGTCGAGTTGAACCAGTGCAGCCGATCCGGACGCGGCGTGACATGCAGCGTTTCGCCGATCGTCGGCGCGGACGACAGGCTTTCATCGGTGCGGACGATCAAAAACTCGTCGCCCATGCGGCAGTACAGCAGGCGCTCGGCGCCCAGCATTTCGATGGTGTCGACCACGACCTTCCAGCCTGTGCTGCCAACCAGCAGGTGTTCGGGGCGTATGCCCAGGATAGCGCCGGGTGCGCCGCCGAAGTCGGTATTGGGCGCATTGCTGAGCAGGTTCATGGGCGGCGAGCCCATGAAACTGGCGACGAAAGTGGTGGCAGGGCGGTTGTAAACCTCTTCTGGCGTGCCGAATTGCTCCATGCGGCCGGCGTTCATCACCATCATGCGCTGGGCCAGCGTCATGGCTTCGACCTGGTCATGCGTGACAAACAGCGAGGTAATGCCGAGTTCGCGGTGCAGTTTCTGAATTTCAAGCCGCGTCTGCACGCGCAGTTTGGCGTCCAGGTTGGACAGCGGCTCGTCAAACAGAAAAACCTGCGGCTGGCGTACGATGGCGCGGCCCATGGCGACACGCTGGCGCTGGCCACCGGAAAGCTCGCGTGGCTTGCGTCCGAGCAGCTGCCCGAGTTCAAGGATTTTGGCGGCCTTGTCCACGCGCGTCCTGATTTCCTCCTTGGGCACCCTGGCAATCTTCAGGCCGTAAGCCATGTTGTCGAACACGCTCATGTGCGGGTAGAGCGCGTAGTTCTGAAACACCATGGCGATGTCACGCTCGGACGGCTCCAGCTCATTGACCACCTTGCCGCCAATGGAGATTTCTCCCTCGGTCACTTCCTCGAGCCCGGCGACCATGCGCAGCAGGGTCGATTTGCCGCAGCCTGAAGGCCCGACGATGACGATGAACTCGTGGTCGGCGATTTCAGCGCTGACGCCGTGCAGCACCGGGACTGTGTTTTTGCCGGTGCCATAGCGCTTGACGACGTTTTTGAAGGAGAGCGATGCCATTGATATGCGCCTGTTTTCTTATTTTTCTGGTCTATTTTTCGGTGTCAACCAGGCCCTTGACGAACCATTTCTGCATCAGCACGACGACCAGCGCGGGCGGTAGCATGGCCAGAATGGCCGTTGCCATGACCACGTTCCATTCGTTCTGCCCGTCGCCGCCCGCGATCATCCGTTTGATGCCGACCACCACCGGATACATGTCTTCGCTGGTCGTTGCGAGCAGTGGCCATAAGTACTGGTTCCAGCCATAGATGAACTGGATCACGAACAGCGCGGCAATTGAAGTTTTCGACAGCGGCAGCAAAATGTCCCAAAAAAAACGCATCGGACCGGCACCATCCATGCGCGCGGCCTCGACCAGTTCATCGGGCACTGTCAGGAAAAACTGGCGAAACAAAAAGGTGGCAGTGGCTGAGGCAATCAGTGGCACCGTCAGGCCCGCGTAGGTGTTCAGCATGTTCAGGTCCGACAGCACCTTGTAAGTGGGCAGGATGCGCACCTCGACCGGCAGCATCAGCGTGACGAAGATGGCCCAGAAGCAAATCTTCTTGAACGGAAAACGAAAATAGACGATGGCAAACGCCGACAGCAGCGAAATCGCGATCTTGCCGACTGCGATCACCATGGCGGTGACAAAACTGACCCACATCATGTGTGCCACCGGCGCATTCGAGCCGGCGCTGGCCACCCGGCCGAACAGCGCGGACTTGTAGCTCTCCCACAGGTGCGTGCCCGGCAGCAGCGGCATGGGAGCCTGAACAATCTCCTGCGCCGTATGCGTTGAAGCGACAAATGCAAGGTACAGCGGGAAGGCGACAATGAAGACGCCCAGAAGCACCACGACGTGCGCCAAGATGCCGTGCGGTCCGCGTTTTTCAACCATGGCATGACCCCCACGGTTGCTCACTGCGTGTAGCGCCCTGCCCCCCGAGGGAGCCGCTGCGCCTGCGGCTTGGCAAAGCCAGTTCCGCGGCCCCGGCTGAACAGACATTCACGTGTTTTTTGGAGATCATCTAGTACTGGACCTTTTTCTCGACATAACGGAACTGGACGATCGTCAGGGCCACCACGATGACCATCAGCACGACCGATTGCGCGGCCGAGCCGCCCAGGTCCATCGCCTTGAAGCCGTCGTAATAAACCTTGTAGACCAGAATCGCCGTGTCTTTGCCCGGACCGCCCTGCGTGGCGGCATCGACGATGGCAAACGTGTCAAAGAACGCGTAAACCACGTTGATCACCAGCAGAAAAAAGGTGGTGGGCGAGAGCAGCGGGAACTGCACCGTCCAGAAGCGGCGCCACGGCCGCGCGCCGTCCATGGCGGCCGCCTCGATCAGCGATTTCGGAATGGATTGCAGGCCGGCGAGGAAAAACAGGAAGTTGTAGGAAATCTGTTTCCAGATGGAGGCCATCACGATCAGCGTCATGGCGTGGCCTGAATTGAGCAGATGGTTCCAGTCGATGCCCATTTTTCCGAGCGCGTAAGCCATGACGCCGAGTGAGGGCGAGAACATGAACACCCACAGCACGGCAGCCACGGCGGGTGCTACGGCATAGGGCAGTATCAGCAGGGTCTTGTAGAAAGTGGCGCCGCGCCCGATGCGGTCGGCAAAGACGGCCAGCAGCAGCGACAGGCTGATGCCTATGCCGGCCACGAGTACCGAGAACAGTGCGGTGGTCTTGAACGACTCCACATAGCTCGGATCCTCGAACAGCTGCCGGAAGTTGGCCAGTCCGACGAACTCGACCGAGGTGCCGAAAGGGTCCTGCTGTTGAAGCGACTGCAGCAGGGCCTGCGCTGCGGGCCAGAAGAAAAACACCAGGATGACCGCCATTTGCGGCGCGAGCAACAGCCACGGCAGCCAGCTTGAGCGAAAGACGACGCGTTTTTCCATAAGGCCTTATCAATAGGAAACCCGCCCTGACGCACTTTTTTTGCACAAGCGGACAGGGCGGGCTGAGTTTAGCCCTGTAGCCGGGCCTTTTTGCTACTGCTCAGTTCATCGGCCTTTGTTGGCTTTTTCAAAGCGTTCGAGCTGCTCATTGCCGCGTTTGACGATCGTGTCGAGGGCTTCCTTAGCCGTCTTCTTGCCGTTCCAGACCTGTTCGAGTTCTTCGTCCTCGATCGCGCGCACCTGAACGTAGTTGCCCAGGCGGATGCCGCGGCTCTTGTCGGTCACCATCCGGATCATCTGCGTCACGGCGACGTCAGTGCCCGGATTTTCCTTGTAGAAGCCCGACTTTTCAGTGAGCTGATAGGCGGCCGTGGTGATCGGCAGGTAGCCGGTGCGTTTGTGACTGGCCGACTGGACTTCAGGCGTCGAGATGAAGCTGAAAAACCTGGCGACACCTTTGTATTCGGCCGGCTGCTTGCCCGACATGACCCACAGGCTGGCGCCGCCAATGACTGTGTTCTGCGGCGCGCCAGGCACATCCGGATAGTACGGAAGGGGCGCTAGGCCGTAGGCAAACTTCGCATTCTTGGCCACGTTGCCGTAGAAGCCCGAGGAGGTGTTGATCATGGCGCATTCGCCCGACACGAAGCTTGCTTCCGGAACGTTGCCGCGGCCTTTATAGACGAACAGGCCCTGCTTGGCCATATTGGCCAGGTTCTCGACATGTCGCACATGCAGCGGCGAGTTGATTTTCATGCGCGCGTCAAGGCCGGCCAGCCCGTTGCTCCTGGTCGCGAACTCGACGTTGTGCCAGGAGGAGAAACTTTCCAGCTGGGTCCAGCCCTGCCAGGCGGTGGTGAACGGGCACTTGTGGCCGGAGGCCTTGAGCTTGGCGGCAGCGGCCACGACCTCAGGCCAGGTGGCCGGCGCTTTGTCGGTCGGCAACCCGGCCGCCTTGAAAGCATCCTTGTTGAAGTAAAAAATGGTGGTCGAGCTGTTGAACGGGAAGCTCAGCATCTGGCCATTTGGCGCTGTGTAGTAACCGGCGACGGCGGAGATGTAGTCGCTGGGGTCGAACTTCTCGCCAGCGTCCTTCATGATCTTGCCCACCGGGACGATGGCGCCCTTGCTGGCCATCATGGTGGCGGTGCCGACCTCGAACACCTGCAGAATGTGCGGGGCGTTGCCGGCGCGGAATGCCGCGATGGAAGCCGTCATCGATTCGTCGTAAGTGCCTTTAAAGGTCGGCACGATCTTGTAATCTTTCTGGCTCTCGTTGAATTGTCTGGCCAGGTCGTTGACCCATTCACCGTTGACCGCAGTCATCGAATGCCACCACTGGATTTCTGTCTGGGCCTGGCTTGCCAGTGGTGCGCAGAGCGTGAATGCAGCGAGCGCGAGGGTGGATAGGCGGATCTTCATTGAGTCTCCTGATGAAATGTAAACAGGGCAGTCTAAGGACAATTTGTGACAGACCGATTTAATCGGCGGGCCGGTTTTTGGACAATCGGGGTTTCCATGAGGTCATTCTGGCGCCTGCCCGGTCAATGTCGCGCTGCGATAATATTGGGCAATAGCGCTGGGCATGGGTCCGAAGCCACTGAATTTTCACGATGAACGCCCCTACTACCCTCCAACAACTCAACGTTTTTGCCTCTGACGCAAAGCATACCGAAGCGCGCATCCGCGAGATTCCCTACAACTACACTTCGTTTTCTGACAGGGAAGTGGTGATTAGGTTGCTCGGCGCAGGGGCCTGGGCTTTGCTCAACTTGCTGCGCGGCGAACGGCATACCGGCCGTTCCGCCCGCATGCTGTACGAAGTGCTGGGCGATATATGGGTGGTTCAGCGCAACCCCTACCTGCAGGATGACCTGCTGGAAAATCCAAAACGCCGAAAAATGCTGGTGGAGGCCCTACAGCACCGGCTGGCTGAGATCGAAAAACGCCGTACTCCGGATGCCGACAGCGAGCGCGATGACGTCGTCGGCGAGCTGTTGCAGGGTGCGAGGGCGGCGGTAAGCCGGTTTTCCGCATCGTTCGAGGAAGTTGCCAACCTGCGCAGGCAGACCGGACGCAAGCTGCGCAAGCTGACCCTCAAGGACAACGTCAAGTTTGACGGCCTGTCGCGGGTGTCGCATGTGACCGATGCGACCGACTGGCGGGTCGAATATCCTTTTGTGGTTCTGACACCTGATACCGAAGCCGAGATGGCCGGACTGGTCAAGGCCTGCATCGAACTGGGGTTGACGATTGTTCCGCGCGGCGGCGGCACGGGTTACACCGGTGGCGCGATTCCGCTGACCTGGAAATCAGCCGTCATCAACACCGAAAAGCTGGAAGCCATGACCGAAGTGGAAACGGTTTTCCTGCCTGGTCTGGACAAGCCGGTGGCGACGGTCTGGACCGAAGCCGGCGTGGTGACGCAGCGCGTGGCCGATGCGGCCGAGCGTGGCGGTTTTGTCTTTGCGGTCGATCCGACCTCGGCGGAAGCTTCGTGCATAGGCGGCAACATCGCCATGAACGCTGGCGGCAAAAAAGCCGTGCTGTGGGGAACTGCGCTGGACAACCTGGCCTCGTGGCGCATGGTGACGCCTGATGCCCAGTGGCTCGAAGTCACGCGGGTCGGCCACAACTTGGGCAAGATCCACGACGCCGAGATGGCGAGTTTTGATCTAAATTATTTTGAAGCCGATGGCAAGACGCCGATCCGGACCGAGCGGCTCGACATTCCCGGCAGGACTTTCCGCAAGCAAGGCCTGGGCAAGGATGTGACCGACAAGTTCCTGAGCGGCCTGCCGGGAATCCAGAAAGAAGGCTGCGATGGTTTGATTACCAGCGCTCGCTGGATCGTGCACCGCATGCCGGCGCACACCCGCACCGTTTGCATGGAGTTTTTCGGCAATGCCAAAGATGCCGTGCCCAGCATCGTGGAAATCAAGGACTTCATGTTCGCCGAGCAAAAGCGCGGTGGCGCGATCCTGGCGGGGCTGGAACATCTTGACGACCGCTACCTGCGCGCGGTCGGCTATGCCACCAAGTCCAAGCGCGGCGGCCTGCCCAAAATGCTGCTGATTGGCGACATCGCCGGTGACGATGCCGATGTGGTGGCCCGCGCCACCAGCGAAATCGTGCGCATCGCCAACTCGCGCAACGGTGAAGGCTTTGTTGCCATCAGCCCGGAGGCGCGCAAGAAATTCTGGCTGGACCGAAAAAAAACGGCGGCGATTTCGCGTCACACCAATGCCTTCAAGATTAATGAAGATGTGGTGATTCCGTTGCCGCGCATGGCCGAGTACACCGATGGGATAGAGCGAATCAACATCGAGCTGAGCCTGCGTAACAAGATCAAGCTGTGCGATTCGCTGGAAGTGTTTTTCCGCCAGGGCAACCTGCCCCTGGGGAAAGCCGAGGACGCCAACGACATCCCTTCCGCCGAATTGCTGGAAGAGCGGGTGGCGCAGGCGCTGGCGCTGATTGCCGACGTGCGCAATCTTTGGGTCGGCTGGCTGCAGGGTGTGGCTCTGCATTTCCCGGGGCTGCAGGACCACACGCTGCGCGCCAGCTGGAAAACCCAGATCCGCGCCCCCTTGCAGGTGATTTTTTCCGGCAATGCTTTCAAACCCATTGTTGAAGAGTGCAGCGCCATCCACAAGCGCGTGCTCAAGGGCCGCGTTTGGGCGGCGCTGCACATGCATGCGGGCGACGGCAATGTGCATACCAATTTGCCGGTCAACAGCGATGACTACGAGATGTTGCAAACCGCGCATGAGGCCGTGGCGCGCATCATGGTGCTGGCGCGTTCGCTCGACGGCGTGATTTCCGGCGAGCACGGCATCGGCATCACCAAACTCGAATTTTTGACCGATGAAGAGTTGCAGCCTTTTACCGATTACAAGGCCAGAATAGATCCCGAAGGGCGCTTCAACAAAGGCAAGTTGCTGCGAAATCAGGAGTTGCTTGCGCCCGAAACACATGGACTACAGGCTGATTTAACGAATGCCTACACGCCCAGCTTCGGTTTGATGGGCCATGAGTCGCTGATCATGCAGCAAAGCGACATCGGCGCCATTGCCGACAGCGTGAAGGACTGCCTGCGCTGCGGCAAATGCAAGCCGGTTTGCGCCACGCATGTACCGCGCGCGAATTTGCTGTACAGCCCGCGCAACAAGATTCTGGCGACCTCGCTGCTGGTCGAAGCCTTCCTGTACGAAGAACAGACGCGGCGCGGCATCAGCATCAAACACTGGGAAGAGTTTGAAGACGTGGCCGACCATTGCACGGTGTGCCACAAGTGCCTGAACCCCTGCCCGGTGGACATCGACTTTGGCGAGGTGTCAATGAACATGCGCAACCTGCTGCGCAAGATGGGCCAGAAGTCGTTCAGGCCCGGCAATGCAGCGGCGATGTTTTTCCTCAACGCCACCAATCCGCAAACCATCAAGTTCATGCGCAGCGCCATGGTCGATATCGGCTTCAAGGCGCAGCGCGCAGCCAATGACGTGCTGCGGTCGCTGACCAAAAAACAGACCGCGCTTCCGCCCGCTACGGTGGGCAAGGCGCCGGTCAAGCAACAGATCATCCACTTCATCAACAAAAAGATGCCGGGTGGCTTGCCTAAAAAGACCGCGCGTGCCTTGCTGGATATTGAAGACAAGGAATACGTTCCCATCATCCGCAATCCGAAAAATACCACGGCGGAAACCGAAGCAGTGTTCTATTTTCCCGGCTGCGGCTCCGAGCGCCTGTTCAGCCAGGTCGGCTTGGCAACGCAGGCCATGCTCTGGCATGCTGGCGTGCAGACGGTGCTGCCGCCGGGTTATTTGTGCTGCGGATATCCGCAGCGCGGCAGCGGCCAGTTTGACAAGGCCGAGAAGATGATTACCGACAACCGGGTGCTCTTTCACCGGGTCGCCAATACGCTGAACTACCTTGATATCAAGACGGTGGTGGTGAGCTGTGGTACCTGCTACGACCAGCTGCAGGGGTATGAGTTCGGCAAGATATTCCCGGGCAGCCGCATCATTGACATTCACGAATACCTGCTTGAAAAGGGCATTACCCTGCCTGCCGGCCAGCCCGGCTTTCTCTACCACGAGCCCTGCCACAACCCGATGAAGCTGGGCGACCCGATGAAAACGGTGAAGGCGCTGATTGGTGACCATGTTCTGAAAAGTGAGCGCTGTTGCGGCGAATCGGGCACGCTGGGCGTGACGCGGCCGGACATCGCGACCCAGGTGCGCTTTCGCAAGGAAGAAGAAATCCGCAAGGGTGAAGCGGAGTTACGGGCTTCGGGCGTTGTCAGTGAGACCGGCAACGTCAAGATTCTCACCAGCTGCCCAAGCTGCCTGCAGGGGTTGACGCGTTACGGCAACGACTTGCAAAACGGCTTGCTGGAAGCCGACTACATCGTGGTCGAAATGGCCAACCAGCTCCTCGGCAAGGAATGGCTGCCCGACTACGTGGCGGCGGCCAACCACGGCGGCATCGAACGGGTGCTGGTCTAGCCGTATGGCCTCCACTCTTCCAATGGCGTGCAGCTCACCGTCCTCCGAAGGAGCTGGCCTTGCTTGCGGCGGCCCAGCGTTGGCGGCTGCGGTTGCCGCGCTTGTCCCTTGCTCTCTGTGCGAAACCGATGGCGGCCTGCTGGTTTACCGCAATGCAGAGTTTCGGGTGATTCAGGCCAGCGAAGCCGGCTTTCCAGCGTTTTACCGTGTGGTCTGGAATCGGCATGTGTCCCAGTTTTCCGACCTGTCTGCCGCCGAGCGTGAAACCTGCATGCACGCCGTCGTGGTGGTCGAGAAGGTTCTGTCAAGCGAGCTTCAGCCCGCCAGGGTCAACTTGGCAGCGCTCGGCAACCTGGTCGCGCACCTGCATTGGCACGTGATTGCGCGTTTCGATTGGGATAGCCACTTTCCGGCGCCCGTCTGGGCAGCGCCGCAGCGTCAGCCCGAGCCGGCAAAGGTCGCGGATATCGCCTCGCGCTGCATTGATATCAACCGGCTAATTGCTGAGAAAATGGCGCTTTGAAGCGATCAACCCTATTTCCGGAAAGTGAAAAATCCCCATGGCAGGTCTTCAAGCAGGGTCACCAACCCCCACGGCGCTGACGGTTCACAGCCAGTCGCGCATTCTCGAAGTCGCCTTTTCGGATGGCGCCCAGTTCAGGATCCCTTTTGAATTGATGCGCATCTATTCCCCCTCTGCTGAAGTTCAGGGTCACGGCCCGGGCCAGGAAATTTTGCAGACCGGCAAGCGCGAAGTGCTGATTGTCGAGCTGGAGCCGATCGGCAATTACGCGGTCAAGCCGGTGTTTTCCGATGGCCACGAGAGCGGCCTTTTTACCTGGGACTATCTCTACCATCTTGGCGCTAATCAAGCCAGTTTGTGGGACAACTACCAGCAACGGCTGCAAGCAGCAGGGGTGGAGCGCGACGCGCTGATGAATGCGGCGGGTGGCCAGGGTTGCAGTAGCCACTGACACTGATGGCAGGATATCTTTGATCTGGACGACTGTTGTTTTTTCAGCATAAACCGCGCAATGCCCCTGTGCTGTTCAGGGCTTGTCGCGACCATAGGGCGCTTTGCCGCCTAGCATCGAACTTATGACAACTACTCATTTCGGTTTTGAATCGGTTGACGAGCAGGACAAGGCCCGCCGGGTGCGCAGCGTGTTCGACTCCGTTGCGCCCAAGTACGATGTGATGAACGACTTGATGTCTCTGGGCTTGCACCGTGCCTGGAAGGCCTACACCGTGCTGGTGGCCGATGTCAGGGAAGGCCAGCAGGTGCTGGATATTGCTGGCGGAACGGGCGACCTGGCGCTGGCGTTTGCGCCCAAGGTCGGACCCGGCGGATGTGTCGTCCACACTGACATCAACGAAGCCATGCTTCTGGAAGGACGCAACCGACTGCTCGACGCGGGCGTAAGCCTGCCAACCGTCGTGTGCGATGCAGAACATCTGCCGTTTGCCAATGCCAGGTTTGACCTGGTCACGGTGGCTTTCGGCCTGCGCAACATGACGCACAAGGACGGCGCCCTGCGCGAGATGAACCGGGTGCTCAAGCCCGGCGGCAGGCTGCTGGTGCTGGAATTCTCAAAAATTGCCAGGCCGCTGGAAAAGATTTACGACTGGTATTCGTTCAAGGTACTGCCCAAACTCGGCAAGCTGGTGGCCAACGACGATTCAAGCTATCAGTACCTTGCTGAATCGATTCGCGTGCATCCGGGCCAGGAAGAACTCAAAGCCCTTATGCGAAATACTGGTTTTGGTCATGTGGACTATCACAATATGTCGGGCGGCGTAGCGGCATTGCATGTTGGAATCAAGTGTTGAAGCTGGGCGCATGCGTCATGCTGCGATCAGGTTCTGTGATGAGTGAGGATAGTGTCGATAGTGTGATTAAGGAGACGATATGAAAATTTGGCCGGTAATTTTTTCTGCGGTGTTTGCGGTAACCCTTGCCTTGTCTGGAACGGCTGCTGATGCAAAGCGGCTGGGCGGTGGCTCGTCGTTCGGCAAACAGTCGTCCAACGTGACGCAGCGCCAGGCGGCACCAGCGGGCAGCAATGCGGCTGCCAAGCCGGCGGCGCCAGCCGCCACGCCTGCTCCCGTGGCACCCAGAAAACCCTGGGGCGCCATGCTTGGCGGCCTGGCTGCAGGCCTGGGCCTGGCCTGGCTGGCGTCGTCGCTGGGTCTGGGTGGCGCGTTCAGCCAGATCATCATGTTTGCCTTGCTGGCGCTGGTGGTGATGGTGGTGATTGGATTCATCATGCGCAAACTCAAGGGTGGCGGCGCCAATGCCGCAGGTGCAGCTCGCGCGCAGCCGCCTTTTGCGTTTCAGGGCGCAAGCAATGCAGCCGAGGCCACAACGCCGCGCAACTACAGCCCCGCCAATGTTGGCAACGACGCTTCTGCCCGTCCTTGGGAGCGCAGCGCAACGGCTTTTGATGCGACTGCGGCAGCTCCTGCCACCGGCTCCATGATTGGTTCAGGCTTGGCCGGATCGCAATCCTGGGGGGTACCTGCCGGGTTTGATGCCGAAGGTTTCCTCAAGGCCAGCAAGGCCAATTTCGTGACGCTGCAGGACGCCTGGGACCGCTCTGACATCCAGAATTTGCGCGCCATGATGACCGATGACATGCTGGAGCAGATCAGGACCCAGCTGGCAGACCGCGAGTCCCACACGGGCGGGGTCACCAATAAAACCGAGGTCGTGATGCTGAACGCGCAGCTGCTTGGCATCGAAGAGCTGAGCGACACTTACATGGCCAGCGTGGAGTTCTCGGGCATGATTCGTGAGGACGCTTCGGTCAGCGCCAGTCCGTTCCGGGAAGTCTGGAACATGACCAAACCCCGTAACGGCAACGGCGGCTGGCTGGTTGCTGGCGTACAGGCATTGCAATAGCCTCCACGGTCAGCCGCTCCGGGTAGCCTCCCGCGCGCCGAAAGGGTGGTTGCTCGCGCGGTCCGGTCAAGCCAATTGGCGGCTTAAACTGGTTTCTCGCGCAGCATGGCACTGGCCGGCGTGAACGATTCTCCAATCTGCTGCAAAATCGGGAGCGTATGAATAACACGTCCCCCTTCTCATTTCTGGAGTCCGTCGCCGCCCGTTTTCAGCCACCCGCCTGGGCGGTTGATGAGGCGCAGCAGCGGCTGGTGCTGTTTTTGAACCACGTCCTGCTGCAGGAAAGACAGGCGCAAAATCGTCTTTTGCGACAAAAAGGCCGTGTTGTCCAGGTTCGATGGGGTCTTTTTGCTATTGATTTAATAGTAACACCAGCCGGACTGGTTGATCGGGCGCCGCCTGCTGCGAAACCCGATCTCGTACTGTCGGTGGCTGCAGAGTCGCCTTTAGTCGTGCTGCAATCGGCTTTGTCGGGCAAGCCTCCGCCGGTCAAGATCGAAGGCGACGTGCAACTGGCAGCCGAGGTCGGCTGGCTGGCAGAGAATCTGCGTTGGGACGCGGAAGAAGATTTGTCCCACCTGATCGGGGATGGCCCGGCCCACGCACTGGCTGATGTCGGGCGACGACTGCTGGCTGGCCTGAAGCAGTTTCTGGCAAGCGGGCCACTGTCCGCCTTTTCTTCCTCGTCGTCGTCCCCGAATGTTTCGCAGCCAGCGGGAGAACGCGCCGCGCAATCCGTGCCGGGCGCTTTCTCCGCAGGCAGCGTCGTGACGGGTGAGGCGGGCAATGCAAGCGTGACGGAGGCCGGTAAATATCCCGATCTTGGGGCGAACCCCGCCGCCACGGTTAGTGAATCAAACGAGGCGAAAGGCCCGGGAACTCCCCCCACTCCCAAGGCCGCTGCATGAGCCGGATTTTCAGGGGTGTATTCATTGTCTGGACCATGCTGCGCTTTGGTCTTGACGAGTTGGTGTTGTCCAGCTTTGAAAAACCCTGGATCAGGCTGCTGACCCGCGTCGTATCGCTGGGGCGCAATCTGAAGGCGCCGCGCGGTGAGCGCCTGCGCCAAGCGCTGGAGCAGCTCGGTCCGATTTTTGTCAAGTTCGGCCAAGTGCTGTCGACCCGGCGCGACTTGCTGCCGCCTGATATTGCCGATGAGTTGGCGCGCCTGCAGGACCGGGTGCCCCCCTTCGAGTCCGCCGTGGCGGTGGCCATTATCGAAAAAGCTTTTGGCAGGCCGCTGAACAAGATCTTCGAGAGCTTTGAGCACACGCCGGTCGCCAGCGCTTCGATTGCCCAGGTCCATTTTGCGACATTGCCCGGTGGCCGCGAGGTGGCCGTCAAAGTGCTCAGACCCAATATGGTGGGGGCTTTCAGGAAAGATCTGGCGCTGATGCGCATGATGGCTGGCTGGGTCGAGCGCGCGTCGGCGGACGGCAAACGGCTCAAACCCCGGGAAGTGGTGGCGGAGTTTGATAAATATCTTCACGACGAACTCGATTTGCTTCGCGAAGCCTCCAATGCGGCACAACTGCGCCGCAACATGCAGAGCCTCAATCTGGTGCTGATTCCCGAGATGTACTGGGACTATTGCATGCCTGACGTCATGGTGATGCAGCGTATGGACGGCGTGCCCATCGGCCAGACCCAGCGTTTGCGCGATGCCGGCGTGGACATGAAAAAACTGGCCCGCGACGGCGTCACGATTTTTTTCACCCAGGTGTTTCGCGACGGGTTTTTTCATGCCGACATGCATCCGGGCAACATCCAGGTCAGCCTGGCGGCGGCAACATTTGGCCGCTATATATCGCTCGACTTCGGAATTGTCGGGACCCTTACCGAAGTCGACAAGGAGTATCTGGCGCAAAATTTCAGCGCATTTTTCCAACGCGACTACAAACGCGTGGCCGAGCTGCATATCGAGTCTGGCTGGGTGCCGGCCGCCACGCGCGTCGATGAGCTCGAAGCGGCCATTCGCGCCTGTTGCGAGCCCATGTTTGACCGTCCACTCAAGGAGCTTTCGCTCGGACTCGTGCTGATGCGGCTGTTTCAGACTTCTCGCCGTTTCCAGGTGGAAATCCAGCCGCAGCTGGTATTGCTGCAAAAAACACTGCTCAACATCGAAGGCCTGGGGCGCGAACTCGACCCCGACCTTGACCTCTGGAGCACCGCCAAGCCCTTCCTTGAAAGGTGGATGCTGGAGCAAGTCGGTCCCGAAAAATTGCTGGCCCAGCTGAAGGCCGAAGCGCCAACTTACGCCAAACTGTTGCCGACACTGCCGCGGCTGTTGGCCCAGTTCCTGAAAGCAAGCCCTGGACCCAGCCGGCGGCAGATCGAGGAGTTGCTGCTCGAACAAAAACGGACCAACAAGCTGCTGCAAAGTCTTATTTATGGCGGTCTGGGTTTTGTTCTGGGTTTGATGGTCATGCAGTTTATCGTCAGAATTCGCGTGTTTTGAGCCGCTTGCGCCAGCCGCATGCTGCCGCCACGGGTTGATCTAGCGTTCCTGCGCTGTGCGAAAGGGCAAGCCTTATAATTGAAGGCTTTGTACCGCCTGCCCCGTGTCGGCGGAAGCTCGCCAGACACCAGCTCAAGCAACCATGCCAATTTACGCTTATAAATGCGAGTCCTGCGGATATGCCAAGGACGTCCTGCAAAAAATGTCCGATACGCCTTTGACCGACTGCCCGCAATGTGGTGCGTCAAGCTTTAAAAAGCAGCTTACCGCCGCCGGCTTTCAGCTCAAGGGTTCGGGTTGGTACGTGACGGATTTTCGCGGCGACGGCGGCGCATCCGCCGCCAAAAATGCTGATGCGCAGCCGGGCGCGGCTGCCGGCGGCGAGAGTAAAGCCGGCGAAACGGGCACGGCAACTGCGCCTGCCCCCGCCACCACTGCGGCTCCCGCCACAGCAGCTCCGCCGGCAGCGCCCGCCAGCAGCAGCAAGGCATCGAGCGGCGACACGTCTTCCAAGCCTTCATGATGAGCTCGATCCGCCGATGGCTGCTGGCAGGATTGCTGGTACTGGTGCCGCTGGCCATCACCCTGGCGGTGCTTAACTGGATTGTTGGCACGCTGGATCAGACTTTGTTGATCTTGCCCGCCGCCTGGCACCCTGACAAGCTGCTGGGCTTTCACATTCCAGGTTTCGGCGTATTGCTGATGCTGGCGATTGTTTTGCTGATGGGTGCTATCGCCAGCAACTTTCTGGGCAGGAAACTGGGCCACTGGGGTAATTTGCTGCTGCACCGCATTCCCATTGTGCGGTCCATCTATTCGAGCGTGAAGCAGGTTTCCGACACGCTGTTTTCAGAGAATGGCAACGCCTTCCGCAAGGCCTTGCTGGTACAGTGGCCGCGAGAGGGTGTCTGGACCATCGGTTTCCTGACTGGCGTGCCTGGCGGCGACGTAATTAACCATTTGCCGGGTGAGTATCTCAGTGTTTATGTGCCGACAACTCCCAATCCCACGGGAGGCTACTTCGTGATGCTCAGGAAAGCCGAGTGCATCGAGCTCAAGATGAGTGTCGACGAAGCCCTCACCTACGTCATTTCGATGGGTGTCGTCGTTCCTTCAAGGCCGGCCACGTCACCGCTGAATCCCCCAATGTAAACGGCGCAGCAGCGCCGACAATTCGAGTATTTTTATGGCTATCGCTGATAAACAAGTGGTTCAAATGCGTTCAACCTATTGCGGTTTGGTAACCGAGAGCCTGATGGGCCAAACCGTCAGCCTGTGCGGCTGGGTCAACCGCCGACGCGACCATGGCGGCGTAATTTTTATTGACCTGCGCGACCGCGAAGGCTACGTGCAGGTGGTGTGCGACCCGGATCGCGCCGACATGTTCAAGACCGCCGAAGACGTGCGCAACGAGTTTTGCGTGCAAGTCAGGGGCGTGGTGCGCGCGCGCCCTAATGGCACGACCAACGACAACCTGAAAAGCGGCAAGGTCGAAGTGCTATGTCATGAGCTGATCGTGCTCAACCCCAGCGTCACGCCGCCGTTCCAGCTTGATGACGACAACCTGTCGGAGACGACGCGGCTGACGCACCGGGTGCTGGACCTGCGCCGCCCGTACATGCAAAACAACCTGATGCTGCGCTACCGCGTGGCCATGGAAACGCGCAAGTTTCTCGATGCCAACGGTTTCATTGACATCGAAACCCCCATGTTGACCAAGAGCACGCCTGAAGGCGCGCGTGACTACCTGGTGCCGAGCCGCGTTAACGAAGGCATGTTTTTCGCGCTGCCGCAAAGCCCGCAGTTGTTCAAGCAGCTGCTGATGGTCGCGGGTTTTGACCGCTACTACCAGATCACCAAGTGCTTTCGCGACGAAGATCTGCGCGCCGACCGCCAGCCCGAATTCACGCAGATCGATATTGAGACGTCCTTCATGGGCGAGCAGGAAATCCGCGACATGTTCCAGGGCATGATCAGCAACATTTTCCAGACCGTGCTGAACACCGACCTGGGTGAGTTTCCGGTCATGGCCTATGCCGAGGCAATGCACCGTTATGGTTCCGACAAACCTGATCTTCGCGTCAACCTGGAGTTCACGGAGCTGACCGATGTCATGGCGGGCGTGGACTTCAAGGTTTTCAGCACGCCGGCCACGACGCCGGGCGGCCGTGTGGTGGCGCTGCGCGTGCCGGGGGGTTCGGAAATGAGCCGTGGCGAGATTGACGGCTACACCGAGTTCGTCAAGATCTACGGCGCCAAGGGCCTGGCGTGGATCAAGGTCAACGACATCAGCAAGGGGCGTGAAGGGCTGCAAAGCCCCATCGTCAAGAACATTCACGATGCCGCCCTTGCCGAAATACTCCAGCGCGCAGGTGCGCAGAATGGCGACATCCTGTTTTTTGGTGCCGACAAGGCCAAGGTGGTCAATGACAGCATAGGCGCCTTGCGACTGAAGGTCGGGCACAGCGCATTAGGCCTGAGGAGCGGTTTGTTCATCAAGGGCTGGCGGCCGTTGTGGGTGGTTGATTTTCCGATGTTCGAGTTCGACGAAGCGGGTCAGCGCTGGAGTGCGGTGCATCATCCCTTCACGGCCCCGAAAGACGGTCATGAGGACTGGATGGATACCGATCCGGGGCGTTGCATTTCCAAGGCCTACGACATGGTGCTCAACGGCTGGGAATTGGGCGGCGGGTCAATCCGTATCCACCAGGCCGAGGTGCAGAGCAAGGTTTTCGATGCCCTGAAGATCGGCCCTGAGGAGGCGCAGGAAAAATTCGGTTTCCTGCTCGACGCCCTGCAATACGGCGCGCCGCCACATGGTGGACTGGCCTTCGGCCTGGACCGCATCGTGACCATGATGACCGGAGCCGATTCGATCCGTGACGTGATTGCCTTCCCCAAAACCCAGCGTGCGCAGTGCTTGCTCACCCACGCACCGAGCCCGGTGGACGAGAAGCAGTTGCGAGAACTGCATATCCGCCTGCGCGGTCCTGCTCCAGCTCAGTAACATTTACATTTTTGAATCACCACGGGGACGACCTTGAAAGCGTTCAAGATCCCCGAGTCGGTGCTGGTGGTCATCCATACGCCGCAGCTTGACGTGCTCTTGATCGAGCGCGCCGACCAGCCGGGTTTTTGGCAAAGCGTCACTGGCTCCAAAAATTCAGCTGACGAGGCTTTGCTGCAGACCGCGCGGCGCGAAGTGCGGGAAGAAACCGGTCTTGCCGCTTCGCCAGCTCGATGGCGTGACTGGGCGATCTCGAATGTTTACGACATTTATCCCGTCTGGCGTCACCGTTACGCGCTTGGCGTAACTCGTAATACCGAGCATGTATTCGGCCTGTGCCTGCCCCGGCGCTGTGACGTGACGCTGCATCCGCGTGAACACGTCGCATGGAAGTGGTTGCCGCAGCGGGCGGCGGCAGATGCCTGCTTCTCCCCGTCCAATGCCGAGGCCATCCTGCTGCTGCCCAGGTTTGTGCCTTGAGTCGCCAAGGCCGCCCGCCGGGGGGTTTTCGCCCAAACCGCATGAGCAGGACGGATGCTGCTGGTTTAGGTTTAAGTGGCTTGTCTGTCCATCCTGCCCATCAGGCACCTTCATGTCGCCACTGAGCAAATCCGAGACCTTGCAATTGTTTCAGGGTGGTCAGGCCTTGTTTCCCGCGCTGATCAAGGCTTTCGACTCGGCGGCCAGCTGGATTCAGCTGGAAACCTATATTTTTGATTTTCATGGCGCCGGGGCCCAAGTAGCCGACGCGCTGGTCAGGGCTGCCGCACGGGGTGTTGCGGTGCAGATACTGGTTGACGCCATTGGCACGCAGCCCCTGCCCCAACAGTGGCGGGAGAAATTTGCCGCAGCGGGAGTTGAATGGTGTGCTTACTCGCCATTGGCAACCGGTTGGGCCCTGCTGGTACCCGAGCGCTGGCGCCGGCTGCACCGCAAGCTCTGCGTGGTCGACCAGAACGTGGTTTTTTGTGGCGGCATCAACGTGCTGGACGATTTCCACGATCCCAACCATGGCGAACTTCAGGCCGCACGCTTCGATTTTGCAGTGGCGGTGACGGGGCCGCTAGCGATGGAGGCGACCGATGCCGTGGCCCTGCTCTGGTGGCGTGTCCAGGCAGGCTACAGCGCCCGCCAGAGGCATCTGAGTGATGCCTGGGAGGAATTCAAGGCTGCCGGCTACGGCGGACGTACCGACACCAACGCGCTGGCCACACCGCCTGGCCCGGAGGCGGCCCTGGCAAACGACCGGCCACGCCCAAAGGCAGCGCTGATCCTGCGCGACAATTTGCGCAACCGCAACAGCATCGAGCGCGCCTACCGCAAGGCGATCGGCAAGGCGCGCAAGGACATCATCATTGCAAACGCCTACTTCCTGCCCGGCGGAAAATTGCGGCGCGCGCTCATCAGGGCGGCCAAACGCGGCGTGCGCGTGACGTTGCTGCTGCAGGGGAAATACGAGTACTACATGCAATACCACGCGACGCGGCCGGTCTACGGTGCGTTACTGGCCGCCGGCGTGGAAATTCATGAATACTCGGCCAGTTTTCTCCACGCCAAGGTGGCGGTGGTGGATGACCATTGGGCGACGGTGGGCTCGTCCAATCTCGACCCGCTGAGCCTGCTGCTGGCGCGAGAGGCCAATGTGGTGGTTGAAGACCGCGCTTTCGCTCGGGACTTGAGGGGCCGCCTGCAGGAGGCGGTGGTCAGTCACGGGCAGCGCATGGATCCTGCGTCATACAGCCGGCGGCCGCTGGGCCAGCGTCTCCAGGGCTGGACGGCTTATGCCCTGATGCGGCTGGCCCTGCTGGTGACCGGTCAGCGCTATTGACGCGGGTTTTCACTGAAAATTTACGGTAAAACTGGCGCTGGTCCAATAATTACGGTATTTGTAAGCTATCGAATTAATAGCAGCCAGCAGCCAGCAGCCAGCAGCTGTCACGATCGCAGCCCTTCGACGTGCCGGGGTCAGGCTGACCGATAATTGCAGCATGTCCGCCGTTTTCGACAAACCTTCCCTGTACCAGCGCACCCTTCCCATGCTTCAGGGCTTTGATGGCTTGCTTGCGTTTGCGGTTTTCCTGCTGGCCTGTGCCGGTCTGCTTATCATGTATTCATCGGGTTATGACCACGGCACGCGTTTTGCCGACCATGGCCGCAACATGCTGATTGCCGGGGCCATCATGTTTGTGGTGGCGCAGATTCCGCCGCAGCGCCTGATGGTATTTGCCGTGCCGCTGTACATTGCCGGTGTTTCCCTGCTGGTGGCGGTGGCCGTGTTTGGCATCACAAAAAAAGGAGCCAAGCGCTGGCTCAACGTCGGTGTGGTGATCCAGCCCAGTGAAATTTTAAAAATAGCCATGCCGCTGATGCTCGCCTGGTGGTTCCAGAAGCGCGAAGGCCAGTTGCGTCCGCTGGATTTCGTGGCGGCCGTCGTGCTGCTGGCGCTTCCGGTCGGGCTGATCATGAAGCAACCCGATCTGGGGACTTCCCTGCTGGTGCTGAGCGCCGGCCTGGCGGTGATTTTTTTTGCCGGGCTGAGCTGGAAGCTGATCGCGCCGCCGGTTCTGCTGGGCCTGCTCGGCGTTTTTCTGATCGTCTGGTTTGAACCTCAGCTGTGTGCCGACGGCATGCGCTGGCCCGTCCTGCACGACTACCAGCAGCAGCGCATCTGCACATTGCTGGACCCGTCGCGTGACCCCCTTGGCAAGGGTTTTCACATTATCCAGGGCATGATTGCGATTGGCTCGGGGGGCGTGTTTGGCAAGGGTTTCATGGCGGGCACGCAGACGCATCTGGAGTTCATTCCGGAACGCACGACCGACTTTATTTTTGCCGCTTTCTCCGAAGAGTTTGGCCTGGTTGGCAACCTGCTGCTGATCGCCGGTTTCATTTTCCTCATTTTGCGCGGCCTGGCGATCGCGGTGGATGCGCCTACCCTTTTTTCGCGCTTGCTGGCCGGTGCGCTGACCATGATTTTTTTCACTTACGCCTTCGTCAACATGGGCATGGTCAGTGGCATCCTGCCCGTGGTCGGGGTTCCCTTGCCTTTCATCAGTTATGGCGGAACCGCCATGGTGACGCTGGGGCTGGCGGTTGGCATGCTGATGTCAATTGCCAAGGCGCGGCGCCTGATGCAGACCTGATGCGAGTTGCGGCGGATTTCTGCGAAGGGAAGTAAAACTTCGCCTGACCTTGCGTTGGGCTCTGCCATGAAGTACTTGGCCGGTGGGCAAGCCGGCTGGCAAGCTGTTCAATCCGCCGCAAACCTTGAAAGAAAGAGCATCGTCAGGGTCGGCAGGCTGTAGCACCGCGTACTGCAAGGCACGCCGGCCTTGTGCATTCAGGCAGAACTGGCATTAACAGCCCGCGTTCAGGGCAGACTGCCTACAATAATCAAATGACCTCACTCAATTCTGCTACCGCGTCCGTTCGTCAAACCCATGTGGGAGGGCGGGCACTGGTGCGGCCCACCCAGGAGTCGACCTCCGGGCGCCTGGCGATTGCGCAAAAACTGCTCCTTGAGCCGTTTGGCCTGACTGACGCGGCGTTGAACCGAGCCCTTGGCGAAATTACTTCGTATGGCGTTGACGACGCCGATTTGTATTTTCAGTACACCCGCAGCGAAGGCTGGAGCCTGGAGGAGGGCATCGTCAAAACCGGCTCGTTCAGCATTGACCAGGGCGTCGGGGTGCGTGCCGTCAGCGGCGAAAAAACCGCTTTTGCCTATTCCGACGATATTTCCGAAGCCTCGCTGCTCGACGCGGCGCGTACCGTGCGCAGCATTTCGGCCGCCAGCAAGGCCGGCCGCGTTAAAACGCCTTCCCGCAAAATCGCCAGCAGCCGCTCGCTTTACCGGGGAATCGATCCGATTGCGACGCTGGGCAGTACAGCCAAGGTCAAACTGCTCGAAAAAGTCGAAAAGCTCGCCAAAGCCAAAGATCCGCGCATCGTGCAGGTGATGGCCGGGCTGGCCAGCGAGTACGACGTCGTGATGGTGGCGCGCGCCGACGGCACGCTGGCCGCCGATGTGCGCCCGCTGGTGCGCCTGAGCGTGACCGTGATTGCCAAGCAAAAGGGCCGGCGCGAAGTCGGCTCGGGCGGCGGCGGCGGCCGCTTTGGCCTGGACTACTTCGACGACGCCCAGATTGCCCAGTATGTCGATGACGCCGTGAACGCGGCGCTGACCAATCTGGACGCACGCGCCGCGCCCGCCGGCGAAATGACGGTGGTGCTGGGAGCCGGCTGGCCTGGAATCTTGCTGCATGAAGCCATCGGCCATGGCCTGGAGGGCGACTTCAACCGCAAGGGCTCCAGCGCATTTTCAGGCCGCATTGGCCAGCGCGTGGCGGCCAAAGGCGTGACGGTGCTCGATGACGGCACGATTGCCGACCGCCGCGGCTCACTCAATGTTGATGACGAAGGCCACGCTAGTCAGCGCAATGTGCTGATCGAAGACGGCATCCTGAAGGGCTATATCCAGGACTCGCTCAATGCGCGCCTGATGAAGGTCAAACCCACCGGCAATGGCCGGCGCGAGAGCTACGCCCATGTGCCGATGCCGCGCATGACCAACACCTACATGCTGGGTGGCGACAGGCAGCCCGAAGAAATCGTCGCCAGCATCAAAAAAGGCCTTTACGCGACCAATTTTGCTGGCGGCCAGGTCGATATCACCTCGGGCAAGTTTGTCTTCTCGGCAAGCGAGGCATTCTGGGTTGAAAACGGCAAGATTCTCTATCCGGTGAAAGGCGCGACGATTGTCGGTAACGGCCCTGACGCGCTGACGCGTGTCACCATGATGGGCAACGACATGCGGCTCGACAGCGGTGTCGGCACTTGCGGCAAGGAAGGCCAGAGCGTGCCGGTAGGCGTCGGCCAGCCGACCTTGCGAATCGACGGTTTGACGGTGGGTGGCACAGCCTGAATTTGCGGTCCGTGTGGCGACAGGTCACCGCTGTGCAGGTGGACCTGCGTTTGTCAGGGTGTGCTACAGTCAAACTATGCAATTCGTGAAGTTTTATTTTGCTTACTTCTGGTTCTCAAACGCCTTCGGCGGTAGAGAGATCCTTGCGTAAGCTGTTAAAAGTAACTCAACAAATCTCAAAAAACCGCCGGACGCCCGGCGGTTTTTTTTTGTGCGTTCCTGTTTTGATGTTGTGTATTGATTCGTGAAATTGTCTGAAACTTGAAAAGGAAGTCTGTGATGAATGCCAAAGCCACCTCCAACAGTCCGACCCAGGACAGCTGGTATGCGAATGTCGAAAAAACCAGCGAGACCGACGACGAACGCATCAAGGACATCACCGTGTTACCCCCTCCCGAGCATTTAATCCGCTTTTTTCCAATTCAAGGCACGGCTGTTGAAACGCTGATCACCCAGACCCGTCACAACATTCACAACATCATCGCCGGCAAGGACGACCGCTTGCTGGTGGTGATCGGCCCTTGTTCTATCCACGATCCGATGGCCGCGCTGGAATACGCACGCCGCTTGAGCGAGCAGCGCAGGAAATACGCCGGCACGCTGGAGATCGTCATGCGCGTGTACTTCGAAAAGCCGCGCACCACAGTCGGCTGGAAGGGGCTGATCAACGACCCTTACCTTGACGAAAGCTACCGCATTGACGAAGGCCTGCGCATTGCGCGCCAGTTGCTGATCGACATCAACCGCCTAAACCTGCCGGCGGGCAGCGAGTTTCTAGACGTGATTTCGCCGCAGTACATCGGCGACCTGATTGCCTGGGGCGCGATTGGCGCGCGCACCACCGAAAGCCAGGTGCACCGCGAGCTGGCTTCGGGTCTGTCGGCTCCGATTGGCTTCAAGAACGGCACCGACGGCAATATCCGCATCGCCACCGATGCGATCCAGGCGGCGTCGCGCGGCCATCATTTTCTCTCGGTGCATAAAAACGGCCAAGTCGCTATCGTGCAGACCAAGGGCAACAAGGACTGCCATGTGATTCTGCGCGGCGGCAAGGCCCCCAATTACGACGCAGCCAGCGTCGCTTCGGCCTGCAAGGAGCTCGAAGCGGCCAAGCTGCCAGCCACTTTGATGGTCGATTGCAG
>NZ_JABBPF010000024.1 GCF_012927415.1 Polaromonas sp.
CACTGCGCTGCCCCCCAAGGGGGCTGGCCTTGCTTGGGGCGGCCCGGCGCTGCGGCCGGTGGCCCCCTCGCTTGTCACTTCACGCACTGCGCTGCCCCCCAAGGGGGCTGGCCTTGCCTGGGGCGGCCCGGCGCTGCGGCCTGTTAGATCCGCCGGATGCTCTGCATCATCAATCACTACGAACTGGCGGTCCGGCGCGCGGCTGTCAAAACCCATGCTGCGCATGGCTGGCCGCGAGGTGCGGTACAGAAAAGACATCAGCGACAGCAGCATGCCGAGCAAAATGGCAATCTCCAGCCGGATTGTGACGGTGGCCACCATGGTGGCCAGCGCCACGCCGAAATCGCCGCGACTCAGGAAAAACAGCTGGCGCCAGCGCGCAACGTCGAGCAGGGCCAGCGCTACCAGCACCAGCAGCGCCGACAGGGCGGCCATGGGTATTTGCGCCAGCAGCGGCGCGCTGAGCGCCACCAGAGTCAAGAGCAACAGCGCGGAGAACACCGACGACAGCGGTGTGCGTGCGCCAGCCTCCAGGTTGGGCATGGAGCGATTCATCGAGCCGCACGACACAAAACACCAGAAAAATCCGCCAACGATGTTGGACAGCCCCTGGCCGCGAAACTCGCGGTTGGCATCAATGCGCTGGCCGGAGCGCAAGGCCACCGTCTTGGCGATAGAAATCGCCTGCCCAAGCGCCACAATGGTCAATGCGAACGCCAGGCCGACCAGCTCCGACGCCTGCGCCCAACTGATGCGTGGCAGCTCGAAGCGCGGCCACGGCGTAGCAATCTGCCCAACGATGCGCAGCGCCGAAGACGGTGTAGCGCTTGCGCCAGGCAGGAAATGACTCCCCCCCCATGCCAACGCGGTCGCCACCACCAGCCCGATCAACATATAGGGCCAGCGGCGGCGAAAACGGCGCAGCAGCAGCGCCACAGTCAGCGTGATGGCAGCAACGGCCAGCGCAGCGGGTTGCGCCGAGGGCAGTTGCCTGAGTACATGCAGGAGCACGGCGCCAGCACCGTGCGCGGGCGCGGCGGCCAGGCCAAGCAGATCTGGTAGCGCATGCACGGCAATCAGCAGCGCCGCCCCTGAAGTGAAGCCAAACAGCACCGCCGGCGCAATGAAATTGGCCAGCACGCCGAGACGCAGCACGCCAATCAACCATTGCAGCACGCCAACCATCACGGTGACGGCCAGCGCAAGCTGGATATACGCCGGGCTGAAGGCCATGGCCAACGGCGACAGCATGGCAAACAGCGCCAGCGAATTGGCATTGGTCGGGCCCGACATGACGTGCCAGCTTGAGCCGAACAGCGCAGCGATGATGCAGGGAACAATGGCGGTATACAACCCATACTCGGGCGGCAGGCCGGCCAGCGTGGCAAACGCAATGCCTTGCGGCAACACCAGCACCGCGCCCAGCAAACCCGCCATCGCATCGGCGCGCAGCGTGCCCGGCGTAAGTTGCCGGACCCAGCCGCCAAACAGGCGCTCGGCCAGACGCATCAGCAGGCTCAGGACGGGAATGGCCGCGCGGCCGTCAGAAGGGTTCATTGCCAGGATCCGAGCATACCGTCGGCCGCCGCGCCGGTCATTCAGGCCAAGCCAAGCCAGCGCAGCAGCAGTCCCGCCCCTGCCGCGACCGCAATCACAGGAATTACGCCCCATTTCAACCGCCACAAGGCCAGCGCAGCCAGGGTGGCCAGCGTCAGTGCGACCCAATCGGCCTGGGTGTCTAACCGGCCTCCAGCGCCTGCGGGATAGGCGATAGCCACGATGAAAAATAGCGCTAAATTGGCAATCACGCCGACCACGGCGGCAGTCACCGCAGCCAGCGGAGCGGTCAGCTTCAGGTTGCCACGCGTGGACTCAACCCACGGCCCGCCCGCCAGAATGAAAATGAAGGAGGGCAAAAAAGTGAACCAGGTCGCCACGCAGGCAGCCAGCGCAGCGCCCAGAAACAGTGCGTCCGGCCCTGCTACCTGCTTGGCCCAGCCGCCGACGAAACCGACAAAGGCCACCACAATAATGAGCGGGCCAGGCGTGGTTTCGCCGAGCGCCAGACCGTCCATCATCTGCGCCGTGCTGAGCCAGTGGTAGTGCTCAACCGCGGCCTGGTTCACATAAGGCAGTACCGCGTAGGCTCCGCCAAAGGTCAGCAGCGCGGCTTTGGTAAAAAACCAGCCGATCTGCGTCAGCGTGCCGCGCCAGCCGTAGTTGAAGAACAGCACGGCCATCGGCAGCAGCCAGAGTGCTGCGCCGGCCAGCAGCACAGCGAGCAGCCGTGACACCTTGAACAACGCGTGCGGCGGCGTCGGTGTGTCGTCGTCGATCACGGCCAAGTCGTGGACGCTTTGGGCAACCAATACACGGCCATCACCACGCATCCGCGTCGACGGAGCGACCCGGGCGAGCAGGGCACCGATCAGCATCGCACCCACCACGATCAGCGGAAAGGGCAGCTTCAGGGCCCAGATTGCGATAAAACTCAGGGCTGCTATCGCCCAGGGAGCGGGCGACAGGAGCGGATTACCCAAGGATTTACTGGCAATTCTGTGCAAGGCATGTAGCACGATGGCCGCCACTGCCGGCTTGATGCCATAAAAAATTCCCGCCACCAGCGGCTGCTGGCCAAAAGCCATGTAAATCCAGCTCAGCGCAATCAGCAGCACCAGCGACGGCAGCACGAACAGTGCACCGGCCACTACGCCGCCCCAAGTGCGGTGCATCAGCCAGCCCAGGTAGGTGGCGAGCTGCTGCGCCTCGGGGCCAGGCAGCACCATGCAGAAGTTGAGCGCGTGCAGAAAGCGCTTTTCAGACACCCAGCGCCGCTTTTCGACCAGCTCGCGATGCATGATGGAAATCTGCCCGGCCGGCCCGCCAAAGCTGATGAAGCCGAGCTGCAGCCAGAAACGCAAGGCCTCGCTGAAGGATATAACGGGTGGGGCAGCTGGCGATTGTTCTAGCGTTCTTGGCGTCATTTGAGTCGGCAAGGTCATTGCCCCGCGCCCATCATGGTTTCGGGCTTCCAGCTGTGCGGCTCGTCCTGCGCATTGCGGCACCAGGCATAAAGCGCATCGTAGTGCGGCAGGGCCGCTTCCAGCATGGCGTGGTCGTCGGCGTGCAGGCGTGACAGTCCCAGCGAGAAGGCCAGCAGGCCCGCCGACTGGGGCGCGAGTTCAAGCTGGTCGGTATCGGCACCGCGCACGATGCGGGCCAGGGTCGCCAGTGCCGGATCGACCAGCGCAAACTCACGCAGCAACACGTCAAAACTGCAGAGCGCGCTCTCGTGCGACACCGGTGCGCCGGGAATATCAAACGCCACCGCGCCCAGATTTTTCGCTTCGCGCAGCACCTGCGCTGTTGGCACGTAGAAAAACTCCGCACGCGGATCAATGAAACGGCGAATCAGCCAGGGGCAGGCAACCCGGTCGATTTTGGGCCGCTCGCGCGTGATCCAGCGCGAGGCCTGTTTGCCGGTCACACCCCAATCGGGCCGCTTGAGTATGGTGAGTGGTCGATGCGTACGCCACTCGGCGATGTCTTGAGCCGCATCGATGCCCTCTTCGCCACCCAAAATGCCGCCAGCCAGCCTGCGCGCATTCCAGCCTGCTGCCCGCAGCGTGGCCGCTGCATCTTCGCTGGCGTTATGCCCGTAAACGCAATACACCACCACCGCTCGCAACGGCCGGGTTGCAGCAAAAGCGGCTAGATTTTCTGGCGCGCAATGCAATGCTCCCGCCAGCCTGGAAGGGCTCTCCAGAAAGTTCTCTTCGCGCCGCACGTCAAGCAGCAAGGGCGCGTCAGCGCTGCCCATGCGGGCAGCAAGTTCTTGGGGGGAAATAGAATGCGGTTGATCAGAAAACAGGGTGTCCACGGAAAACTCCAAGTCAGTTGCCAGCGCTTGGACGGGACACCGTCTATCTGTGAAGAGTCGGAAGGCTGAAATCCCGATGGATTAATGCTATCACCAACACCCGCCTGGCGCCAATCGCTGTCGCGGCTCAAGTCCGCTGCAATTTGAACACCGCCCGGCTGGCGCGCGCATTGGGCCAGAAGCGGATTTCCTTGCCGTCCTGCAGACCGAACGCATCGAGCACCTGTAAATGGTTCTGCAGCGCCAGCGCCTCAAAGTCCCGCAGCGTGCCGACGCGAATGTTGGGTGTGTCATACCATTGGTAGGGCAGCACCCTGGTCACCGGCATGCGGCCGCGCAGCACGGCCAGCCGATTCGGCCAGTGGGCAAAATTGGGAAAGGCCACAACGCCGATGCGGCCCACTCGGGCGGTTTCCCGCAGCATGACTTCGGCATTGCGCAGGTGCTGCAGGGTATCAATCTGAAGCACCACGTCAAACGAGCGGTCGCCAAACAGCGCCAGACCATCTTCCAGATTGAACTGGATCACATTAACGCCGCGCGCCACGCAAGCCTGCACATTGGCATCGTCAATTTCCACGCCGTAGCCCGAGCATCCCCGTTCGCGAATCAGGTAGTCCAGCAGCTCACCGGTGCCACAACCCAGATCCAGCACGCGGGAGCCGACAGGCACCAGCCGGGCAATCGACAGCTGGTCGAGGTTCGGCTGGCGGTTCAGCACCACTGGTTCAGTCATACCGCCACCTTGCTCTGGAAATAAGAGCGCACCACGCCCAGGTAACGGGCGTCATCGAGTAAAAAGGCATCGTGCCCATGTGGTGCGTCGATTTCGGCGTAACTTACATCACGCTGGTTGTCGAGCAGGGCCTTGACGATTTCCCGGCTGCGAGCCGGTGCAAACCGCCAGTCGGTGGTAAAGCTCACGAGCAGGAATTTGGCGCTGGCCTTCGCCAGTGCGCGGCTCAGATCACCACCGAATTCGCCAGCTGGATCAAAGTAGTCGAGCGCGCGGGTGATCAGCAGGTAAGTGTTGGCGTCAAAATATTCGGCAAACTTATCGCCTTGGTAGCGCAGATAGCTTTCGATTTCAAACTCGACATCCTGCGTTGAATACTTGAAGACTCCCACGCCTTTTTCTTCATTTACTACGCGGTCCCCCTGAAAGGCTGAACTGGCCTGTTCCGGCCCGGCGCCAGATTCGCCAATATCTACTTTTTGCGCAACGGGCTGGCGGAGCTGGCGGCCAAACTTGTCGTTCATCACGTCGTCGCTCAGGTAGGTGATATGGCCGATCATGCGGGCAATGCGCAGACCGCGCTTGGGCAGCACGCCGTGCTGGTAAAAGTGTCCGCCGTGAAAGTCGGGGTCGGTCACGATGGCGCGGCGCGCAACTTCGTTGAAGGCAATGTTTTCCGCCGTCAGATTGGGCGCGCTCGCCACCACTGCGGCGTGCCGCACGCGTTCAGGATATTGAAGCGTCCAGGCCAGCGCCTGCATGCCGCCCAGGCTGCCGCCCATGACAGCAGCCAACGTCTGGACGCCCAGCGCATCAAGCAGCCTGGCCTGCGCGCTGACCCAGTCCTGCACCGTGACGACCGGAAAATCGGCACCGTAGATTGCATTCGTGTCGGGGTTGACTTGCATCGGCCCGGTAGAGCCAAAACACGAGCCCAGATTGTTCACGCCAATGACAAAAAAGCGGTTGGTATCGACCGGCTTGCCCGGACCAATCATGGTGTCCCACCAGCCTTCGGATTTGGCCATGACGCCGCCGTCAGCGTCCAGGTAAACGCCGGCCACATGATGCGAAGCGTTAAGCGCATGGCAGATCAGCACGGCGTTGGATTTGTCGGCATTGAGTTCGCCGTAGGTTTCATAACTCAGGTCGTATGCACGAATCGATGCACCGCTGCGCAAGGGCAGGACCTCGGCAAAGTGCATGGACTTTGGCGTGGCGACCAGGACTGAAGGAAAAGACACGGTAAGTGGACCCACGGTAAATGGCACGAAACCAGTAGAGGAAACCGTAAAACGAAGAGGCAAAAGAAAACCCGGCATCGCCAAAAGCGAGTCCGGGTTCATCGAGGGACGTCTTTAGCGGTACTTTTTACGCGCCCGCAAGCTCAGCAAATCGGCGCAGCTTCAGTATAGCAATCTAGGCGGGCACTGCCAGCGCCAGCAAACCCAACGCGGCAAAGACGAGCGCCGAGACAATATGGACCACTCGCAACGGGATCAAATGCATGAAACGGCTGCCGAGCCAGACCACCGGCGCATTGGCCAGCATCATGCCCAGCGTGGTGCCGGCTACGACCCAGAAATAGGCGTCATAGCGTGCGGCCAGCATCACGGTCGCAATCTGGGTTTTGTCGCCCATTTCGGCGAGAAAAAACACCAACACAGTGGTGCCGAACACCCCGAAGCGAGGTGATTTTTTTTCAATGTCATCTTTACCGATCTTGTCGGGAATCAACATCCACACCGCCATGGCAACAAAGGAAATTCCCAAGATCCAGCGCAGGGTTTGCGGGCCCAGGAAGGTGGTGACCCAGGCCCCCACGGCACCCGCCATCGCATGATTGACGATGGTGGAAACAAAAATGCCCAGGACGATGGGCCAGGGTTTGCGAAACCGCGCAGCAAGCACCAACGCGAGAAGCTGGGTTTTATCGCCCATTTCGGCGAGCGCGACGATACCGGTGGAGACGAGGAAAGCTTCCATGAAATGACTCCGGCCGGATAAAACCAATGACTGCACAACTCATCCGGCCTGTCGCTGGTTAAAGCTCTGGATGCTGTGCAGTCAAAGGTCTCGCGTGATCCGAAGACCGCTAGCGCCATGTCCATGTCGGACAAGTGTGTTGACGCAAGCGCCTTTCAGGAATGAAAGGCTGGCTACTCCCCAATGACAGTCCATATTGTAGCTCTCGTCGCAACAATTTACCCCGAGGAGATCCCCGTAAATCGATTTAGGACGCTTTTTAGCACTATCAAGGCGCATTTCTTGCTTGCATTTGGTGCACAAAGTCAAACCAGCGTAGAAACGCACCAAACAATCACATTGAATTGAAAGAACGAGTTATGGAAGCACTAAAACAGGGCTCAGATGCCTTATTCATCCTGTTGGGCGGCATCATGGTGCTGGCAATGCATGCCGGTTTCGCATTTCTCGAACTGGGCACGGTCCGCCAGAAAAATCAGGTCAATGCGTTGGTCAAAATCCTGGTGGATTTTTCGGTATCAACTGTGGCCTATTTTCTGGTGGGTTATGGCGTGGCTTATGGCACCCATTTTTTTGTCGGCGCAGAAGCGCTTGCGGCCAAAAATGGTTTTGAGTTGGTCAGGTTCTTTTTCCTGCTTACTTTTGCTGCTGCCATTCCGGCCATTATTTCGGGCGGGATCGCCGAACGCGCTCGCTTTTATCCTCAACTGATCGCAACGGCAGTTATCGTTGGCCTGGTTTACCCCTTCTTTGAGGGTGTTGTCTGGAACCACCACTTTGGCGTTCAAGCTTGGATCCTGTCTGTCACGGGTGCGGAATTTCATGATTTTGCCGGGTCCATAGTGGTTCACGCGGTGGGCGGCTGGCTGGCCTTGCCGGCGGTAATACTGCTGGGTGCGCGAAGCAACCGATATCGCAAGGACGGGGGCGTGTCCGCGCATCCGCCTTCCAGCATTCCCTTTCTGGCGCTGGGCGCCTGGATATTGACCGTGGGCTGGTTCGGCTTCAATGTGATGAGCGCGCAAACCATCGACAAACTGTCAGGCCTGGTTGCCGTCAATTCGTTGATGGCCATGGTGGGCGGCACTTTAGCCGCTCTGGTGGTGGGTAAAAATGACCCTGGTTTTGTGTACAACGGTCCGCTGGCGGGGCTGGTGGCGGTGTGTGCAGGCTCTGATGTCATGCATCCGCTGGGCGCCTTGGTCGTGGGCTGCGTTGCGGGGGCCGTTTTTGTGATCATGTTTACCCTGACGCAGAACAAGTGGAAGATCGACGATGTGCTCGGCGTCTGGCCGCTGCACGGCTTGTGCGGCACCTGGGGCGGCATCGCGGCAGGCATTTTTGGCAGCAAGGCCTTGGGCGGCCTGGGTGGCGTCAGTCTGGCCGCGCAGCTGGTGGGCAGTGCCATGGGGGTGACCTGGGCGCTGCTAATGGGTTTGCTGGTTTACGGCACGCTGAAAAAAACCATGGGGTTGCGACTGAGCCAGGAGGAAGAATTTGAAGGGGCGGACCGTTCCATTCACCGCATTGGCGCCACGCCCGAGCGGGAAGTGACGTGGTAACTTGCGGGACGAAATGCTATTTATTCAATAGCAACGTGTAGCCATTAACTCTGGACCAGCGGCCGATTTTGTTCAATTTGGCGCGGTTTGCGGCCCCCTCGCTGCCGGAGTGACCAATCGCGTTGCGGAAGTCTCCGCTTCGCAATCGCGCCCGACTCAAGAGTTGCCTGGTCGGCTTTCTGAGATACAGGGGGATCCAACCTGACTCGCAGCGATTTCTGGTTGGTGGCAACGACAGACACACAGACAGATGATGAAGGTGATGAGGTCGATCGGCTTTGCGTCAAGTCCGATGGCCACTTCGCCGTAATCCCATCGACTGGGGCGATCCGGGCAACGCCCTGCAACGGGCGAACTTTTTTAGGTGCCGGGTGTTTGCATGCAGCGCTTGCAGCCAGCGTTAAGTTGTTTTCGACGCGGAAATGACGGGCGCTTTCGCCGCACGAAATTTACCAGGAACTGTCCATCACGCCCACCAACGAGCTTGTCCAGTGGCCTCGGTGACACCTGCGGCTGCAATAAATGACGCCGCCAATCCCGCTGCGACTGGCCCGTCGCGCCACCGAATGGACTTTTGCAATTTACCGATTTTTCGGACCAGCAGAGTTAAATCCAAATAAAAAAATGGGCGCTACCGAATTGAAATTTATGTAACAACTTATCAGTCTGTTGCTGGGAGGGTACGGTCCCCAATTTGCGTCAGGGACGGAATGAAACTGGGTGATCGCTGTACAACCAAACCGCGCGCGCACGCGCACAAGGTCATTACCAACAACCTTCACGTTCATCGGAATGCGCCCTTAATTAATATGTATGTGAGCACAAACTGTCTGTCAACATATTGATTGAATTGGAAATTTTAGTTTCCCCGCTTGCCACGTAACTCGGCCGCCTCATGCCGTCTTCTGCGTTGGTTACCCTGCCCGACACGCCGGGAGTTGCCGGTGAGTTGATATGTTTTTGCTTTGGCTGCGGGTTTTTTCCGTGCCGGCTTGCCCTGCTTGGGTGAGAAATGCGCGGAACCCGTCAAAACACCGGTTGAGGCGACCGGCAGCCCAACATCCGCAACGCCAGAGGTTGTGTTTTGAATAACTCACGCATAATATGTGCGAGCGAATGCAAGCATTCGCGCACGTTGGGTGATCGGTCAGTTTCGCGCGCTACAGCGGTACGTATAAGATTTGTTGTGCTTTCGGGACCCCATCGCTTTTGTTTTTGTGTTTTAGAGGAGTCCCTTCATGGGCAACAAACTATACGTCGGCAACCTGCCTTACTCGGTGCGTGACGAAGACCTGCAACAATCTTTTGGTCAATTCGGCGCTGTCACCAGCGCCAAAGTCATGATGGAGCGTGACACGGGTCGTTCCAAAGGCTTTGGTTTTGTCGAAATGGCAAGCGATGCAGAAGCGCAGGCTGCTATTAACGGCATGAACGGCCAGCCGTTGGGCGGCCGTAGTGTTGTCGTGAATGAAGCTCGTCCGATGGAGGCACGTCCTCCACGTACCGGCGGCTTTGGTGGCGGCGGCGGTGGGTATGGCGGTGGTGCTGGCGGCGGTGGCGGTTCTGGCGGCGGCGGCGGTGGTTACGGCGGCGGTGGACGTTCGTCCGGCGGCGGCAGCGACGGCGGTTTCCGCAGCCCGTACGGCGGCGGCGGTGCTGGCGGCGGACGCTCCGGTGGCGGCGGTGGTGGTGGTGGACGCGGCGGCTACTAAGTCCTGCTCCCTTGCAGTTGGCTAACTGGCCAGTACAAAATGCAGCCTCTTCAATCCAGGATTGAAGCAGGCTCTGAAAAAGCTTCAAAATTTCGGTTTTGAAGCTTTTTTGCGTTGTTGTCCCTTAGTCATCGCTTCTGTTTGCTATGTTTTTCGTAGCGAATGAATAGCTGCCAGCGAAAATCTCGCAACCAGTGACAGCTTTCAGACGATCCGCTCAGGGTTCGCTCTGGCGGCGTTTGCGCGCGCGACCCGATAGGGCCCAATCAAATATTGCGTTCGGCAGCAACCGCAACAATTTAGCGATGCCACCCATTTGCCACGGAATGACGCGGTAGCTGTGGCCAGCCTGAACGGCGCCAAAGGCTCTGTCGGCAAAGTCTTTGGCCGTCATCAGAAACGGCATGGAATATCGGTTTTGACGGGTTAGGGGCGTGTCGATGTAGCCCGGGCAAATCGTCACTACCTTTACTCCGCTGGACTTGAGCTCCCCACGCAGGCTCTCGCAGTAACTGATGACACCCGCCTTGCTGGCGCAATAGGCACCGTGCCCCGGCAGGCCGCGTATGCCGGCCACGCTGCCGATACCCACCAGCTCGCCGGTTCCGCGTATTATCATGCCCCCGACAAAGGGGTGGAAGGTGGCGGCCACACCGGTGATGTTGGTAGCCAGCGTCTGCGCCATGATGGTCAGGTCTTCTCGAACGGTGGTGTCCATGCCGATGCTGATGCCTGCATTGGCGATCACTACGTCGGGCAGGCCCTGCGCCGCAATGCAGGCCTGACCTGCGGCCACGATGCTGTCGATGTCGGACACATCAGCGCTGTAGACCTGGCACCGGCCAGGCGAGATACCATTCGCCCCCGCCCACGCATTGACCTCGGCGGTGCGGCGCGCTGCGAGTGCCAGCCGGTAGCCCGCCGCGTAATAGCGCAAGGCCAGGGCCTGACCAATGCCGCTCGAGGCGCCGGTGATGAACACGAGTCTGGACATGGTGGGTTTGGCGCCTGTGGTTTGAAGTGGGTCGGACCGGCCGCTGCTGGCCACGGACGCGTGCGCTGACTTAGGGAAGCGGTCGGGGTGGCGATTTCGGCATCAGTACCCCCCTGACGCGGCCCTTGAGAAGGGCAACCTGGTCCAGGTTGTTATAGGAAAAGTTGTCGCCGGTGAACTGGTCATTACCGCGAATCAGCAGCACCGGCTTGTGGGACGTGACCCGCTCCTCGTTCAAAAACGCATGGAGAAACTCACCCCGAAATTCAAGGCGCGGGTTCTCCCGGCCCGCCGCGTCTTTGCTGGCTTCGCGTATGACGCGCGCGTTACCGGTCAGCTGGACTTCCGAGCCATCGCCGTTGGTGTAGGCCCGGATCGCCGTGGCCGTGGTGACCTGCCCGTCAGGAGTAATGCTGCGAATTCTGGCCTGGTCGATTTCGAGGATGTCGGTATCCGGAAAATGCCTCGCCTCCGTGCCGTAAATCTCGCTCTTCAGCTTGCCGCTCTCATCGAAGTTTTTCACGGTAAATTTGCGCATGAAGTAATCCACCTCATGGCCCGCCTGCAGGGCAACCTGCGGGCCGCTGAGCGTCGGCGTGTTGCGTACCAGCCAGTAAGTGCCCAGCGCGAGCACGCCCATCATCAATAGCGGCATGTAAATGGCGGTACGGTCCCACAGGCGCAGAATACCGCTCCAGACGTCTTTCTTCTGCGGCAACACGCCGGGTCGGTCCGGGGCCGGATCGGTCAGGCTGCCTTTCATCGGGTGTACTCGCGCAGCAGGCTGGCATAGCATCCGCTGGCAAGAAGCAATAAATCGCAGAATTCGCGGGCTGCACCCTGACCGCCACCAGCCTGCGTGACATGGTGGGCATACGCCTTGACCTCCAGGTGGGCATTGGCCGGCGCGCAACTCAGAGCCACGCGGCGCAGCACCGGCAAATCGGGCCAGTCATCACCCATCGCCGCAGCACTGTTCCAGTCAAGCCCAAGTGCCCGCAGCGTGAGTTCGGCGGCGGGCCGTTTGTCTTCGGTGCCAAAGTGTGCCTGCGTGATGCCCAGCGCTTGCAGCCGCGCGCGCAGCGCCAGGCTGTCGCGCCCGGTGATGACCGCAGGCGTAATGCCCGCCTTTTGCAGCAGTTTCAGGCCGTGACCATCCAGGGTGTTGAAGCGCTTGAGGCTTTCACCCTCCTCCGAAAAATAAAGACCGCCATCCGTCAACACGCCATCCACATCAAAAAACGCCACGCGTATCCCTTGCGCCCTAAGCAACAGCTCGGGCGCAAAACTCAGGGCGGGAGCCAAGGCGCCCGGCGTGGAAGTCAACGGCCGCAGCGCCGGACCGCCCCAACCAAGGCCAGGCTGCTCAGGGGGCAGCGTAGCGCTCGCAGCGGCGGGCGTGGAGGTCATATTACTTTCGCCCGCATGAGGTCGTTGCTGTTGAGCGCCCCGCACAACACGCCGGCATCGTCCAGCACCAGCACGCTGGTGATGCGGTGCAATTCCATCAGCGCTGCGGCCTCGACGGCCAGCGAATCTGCGCGCACCGTACGCGGATCGGCATGCATGACCTCGCCCGCCGTGCGGCTGCGCAAGTCCACGCCTTTTTCCACCAGACGACGCAGGTCACCATCGGTAAAAATGCCCAGCACGCCTTGCTTGTCATCGACCACGGCGGACGCCCCAAAACCCTTGGCGCTCATCTCGCGCATGAGTTCGGTAAAAGACGTGTCTGGCCTTACCTGCGGCACATCTTCGCCGCTGCGCATCACGTCACGAACGTGTGTCAGCAATTTTCGGCCGAGCGCGCCGCCAGGATGGGAACGCGCAAAATCTTCTTCCCTGAAACCGCGCGCGTCCAGCAGCGCCACGGCCAGCGCATCGCCCAGCGCGAGTTGCACCGTCGTGCTGGAGGTGGGCGCCAGGTTCAACGGACAGGCTTCCCTGGCGACACTGCTGTCCAGAATTACGTCTGCCTGCCTGCCCAGCGTCGATTGGAGACCGCCGGTGATGGCGATCAGCGGCACGCCCAGCCGGCTCAGCACCGGAAGTAGCGCAACCAGCTCTTCGCTCTCGCCACTGTTGGAAATGGCCAGCACCAGGTCGCTCGGCTGGATCATGCCCAGATCGCCATGGCTGGCTTCAGCCGGATGGACAAACAGGGCCGGTGTTCCGGTGGAGGCGAGCGTGGCGGCAATCTTGCGGCCGATGTGCCCACTTTTGCCCATGCCCATGACCACGACGCGGCTAGGGCAGGCCAACATCAGGCCAACAGCCTGCACGAACTCGTCGCCGACCCGTTCGGCCAACGCGAGCACAGCGGCCGCCTCTATCTCAAAAGTCTTTCGGGCAAGGCTCAGCGCTTGCGGTGCATCAAGGTTCGCGGCATCAACTTTCATGGCTGCATTCTATAGAGGTGCACCGCGGAAAACCGTGTGGCTGCCCGGGCAAAAAATCCCGGCAGCCGCGAACCCATCCGCTACCATCGAAACATGAGCGCGCTTGAACTGACCCTGCTGTATCTGCTGGCCGCAGTGCTGGGTGTGGTTGCCTGCCGTTCACTCAAACTGCCGCCCATGCTGGGCTACCTGGCCGTCGGCGTGGTGATTGGCCCGCACGCACTGGCGCTGGCAAAAAATTCAGACGGGGTGCGCCACCTGGGCGAATTTGGCGTGGTGTTCCTGATGTTTGTGATCGGGCTGGAATTCAACCTGCCCAAGCTGCGCTCAATGCGGCGTCACGTCTTCGGGCTCGGCCTGCTGCAGGTTGCGCTCAGCATGGCGCTCATCACCATGGGTTCGCTGTTCTTTGCCAGCATGGCACCCACGGTCTGGCAGATGCGATGGCAGACCGCGCTGGCACTGTCGGGAGTGATGGCCATGAGCAGCACGGCTATTGTCGTCAAACTGCTGTCGGAACGGCTGGAAATGGCTTCTGAACACGGTAAGCGCGTGATGGGCGTGCTGCTGTTCCAGGACCTGGCCGTGGTGCCCCTGCTGGTGCTGATTCCGGCCCTGGGTTCGCCCGCCGACAAGCTGTTCACGGCGCTGGCGCTGGCCGCACTGAAAGCTACCCTGCTGGTTGGCCTGCTGCTGACCGGCGGTCAGCATGTCATGCGCTGGTGGCTCACACTGGTGGCCAGGCGCAGGAGCGAGGAACTGTTTGTGCTCAACTTGCTGCTGGTCACGCTGGCGCTGGCCTGGCTGACCGAACTGGCCGGTCTGAGCCTGGCGCTGGGCGCCTTCATCGCCGGCATGCTGATTTCGGAAACTCAGTACAAACACCAGGTCGAGATCGACATCCGGCCTTTTCACGATGTGCTGCTGGGGCTCTTTTTCATCAGCGTCGGCATGATGCTGGACTGGCGGGAAGTTGCGCGGCACTGGGCGGGTGTGGTGCTGCTGCTGACCTTGCCGGTGCTCTTCAAGCTGGTGCTGGTCACCGCGCTGACACGCTGGCTGGGTGCTACGGCCGGCGTGTCGCTGCGTACCGGCCTGTACCTGGCTCAGGCCGGCGAATTCGGTTTTGTGTTGCTGTCATTGGCACAAAAGGGCGCGCTGATACCGCCCGTCCTGATGAATCCGATCCTGGCCTGCATGGTGTTGTCGATGCTGGCCACACCCTTCATCATCATGTACAGCAACCGCATCGTAATGAAGCTGGTTTCCAGCGAATGGCTGCTGCAGTCGCTTCAGATGACAACGATTGCGACCAGATCGATGAACGTGAACAGGCACGTCATCATTTGCGGTTATGGTCGTTGCGGCCAGAACCTGGGCCACATGCTGGAGCGCGAAGGCATTCCCTACATGGCTCTGGACCTTGACCCCGACCGCGTGCGCCAGGCCTCTGCTGCCGGCAACTCCGTGGTGTTTGGCGACGCGGTTCGCCTGCAGGCGCTGATGGCCGCTGGCCTGGCCCGCGCCAGCGCCGTCGTGGTGACCTACCTGGACACGGCCAGTGCGCTCAAGGTGCTGGCCAACGCGCGCGCCCATGCGCCCACGGTCCCTGTGATTGTGCGCACGGTGGATGACCGTGACCTGGAAAAGCTCAAGGCAGGCGGCGCTACCGAAGTCGTGCCCGAAGCCATAGAAGGCAGCCTGATGCTGGCCAGCCATGCGCTGGCACTGGTCGGCGTGCCCATGCGCCGCGTGATCCGCGTGGTGCAGGACCAGCGCGACGCGCGTTACAACCTGCTGCGAGGCTATTTCCGCGGCGCCGATGACGACACTGCCGATGAACTCGGGCAGGAACGCCTGTCCACAATGACGCTGACAACCGGCCTCAAATCGATCGGCCAGACGCTGGGTGCCCTGGCCTCGCAAACGGCCGGCGTGCGCGTCGTCAGTCTGCGGCGCGGCAACGGAAAAACCCTCAAAGCACTAGACGAAACACGGCTGCAAGACGGCGACACGCTGGTGTTGTCGGGCAAACCCGAAGCCCTGGCCATCGCCGAACAGGCTTTGCTGCAGACCTGAGCCAACTGCCAGGCAGCAAGTGTTACGGTGGAGTTGCACACCGATGCGGTAAAACCTGACGACAGGTACGGTTGATCGACGATCTAATCAGCACTGGCAGCGCCCACCTGGCTGTAAAAAAATGACTGAAGGAAAATCGACACTCTTGTCACCGGGGGCGCAATTACGGTGGACCTGCCCTGGCTGTGTGTCTCGGCCCCGCCGAAGGCCGAAAGCGTCGCTGTTCACACTGATGGATCTTTTCGGGGGCTAGCGCCCGAGGTTTTTTTGCTATTAAAAAAATAGCTGAAGACAACCGTACTTGCTGGATGTGAAGCAAATTTAAGCTGAAAACCGATCAAACCGCCCGCTCGCTGCTGCTGATCTCACTGATGCAGGCGCAGGGCGGCTCTGGCTTCGATGCGACGACGGCTTTTAATTCAATTCACCGTATTGCGTGTTGCTCAGCGCCGGTGAAGACGCCGCCTCCGTCATTTCAGTGTCTTCAAAGTCATGCAGCGGTGGCGCGGGCGACCGAAATCCACTGCGCATTTTTACGCCGTTTCCGGCTACTTCGGCGGGGCCGCGTGCACAAGCCGAAAGCAAGGCTTGCTGGAACGCCGCCACTTCGTCGGGCTGAATCGGCTGGTGCTGTGACGTTGCCGCTTTGAGCTGTCGGCCCGATGCGGCAGGTATCGCACCCTGCAATACCGGCTTGCCGGCCGCTGGCAGCTCATGAAGACGCCAGTAGACAGCGGGCACTGTGATTTCAAAGCGTAGTTTGGCACCTTGCACAATCAGCGCCTCGATCGCGCCAAGTTGGGGCGTCGGGTCGCCTACGACTTTTTCCAGGTCCATCATGACCAGAAACTCGTGCCCGCCCTGGTCCAGGGAAAGGACCTTGAATTTATAGCTGGCGGACAAAACGCCGGCCCGGGTCATGGCCTCCCGGATGGCCACGTACATCTGCTCGCGGCGGGCGTGACGTTTGACCTTTCGCTCGCCTTCACTGTGCCTGGTGTCCGGTACCAGACGCTGAGGCAAGGCAATCGCAGGCTTTTCACCGGCGCGGATTGCCACACCACCGGTGGTGTGGCGTGTCTGGCGGTTTTTACCGGAAAACCAGTTGAAAAAAGACATCTGGCGGGACCTTATAACGATTGCGTACTTTTGCGTAATTCGCGGTTTGCATCACCGCCCGATGGCGCGACAGGACGCTTTTTCTATGATTGTCGTTTATCCAGTGGACGGGAATTGAGCTGCCAAGTCAATCAAGGGGGACTTCCCCGCTTGACTGGGATTGGCGTGACCGCGATCTGTCGGGCTTGTCCGGCTGACGTGAAACCAAAGTTCCGCAGCGGCGGCCTGCAGCCCTGTCAAGTGACCGCAACCCGCCGGGGACGAAGATACAGCCGTCTGGCCATGACAGAACCCAGGGCAAGCGTCAGCTCCAGCGCAATCGGGCTGTGGCGGCTGGCCAACTCGGTAAAGCGTATCGGCGTGAGGCACCACAATTTGCAGGGGGTCGAGGCATGCACGGAGGCGCTGCGCGGCTGGTGGGAAAAAAATGAGCCCTCGCCCAGCACGGTGCCAGCCCCCACCAACGCCATCCTGACGCGCGATTTTTTGTCTTCGTAGTGAACGCTCAGGTTGCCGCTTTCGATGACATACAGGGTACGGTCGAGCGTCCCCTGCTCCATCAGCACTTGACCCTGATTCAGGGCAAACGGCTGCATGTGCGCGCCCAGAATGTCCCAATGCGGCTGGCTGAACTGACAGCGCAAGGCGTCGCTGGCGCTGCAATGCGCAATGGCGCGCACCAGACCCTGAATATCGGACGGGGCGACGGCAGGCATAAGAACATTCATGGTGGCGCGAAGATACCTGTGCTTACCGAGGCAAACAAGGCTTGTTAACTTTTACTAACAAATGATACACAAAAGCGATTTTGTGGTCTGCGTTGAACCGCAGGCTGAGGCAAGGTTTGCCGATGAAGAATCGCATGAGAACGACGGTTACTTGCCGATACAGAAGCGGGAAAATATCTCGCCCAGCAAATCATCCGAAGTAAAAACACCGGTGATGTCGCTCAAATGGAGCTGCGCCTGCCGCAAATCCTCGGCCAGCAGGTCCAGCGCCGGTCTGCTCGAGTGCAGCTGCCGGTGGGCGGCAAGCAGTTGCTCCCGCACCCGGTGCAGCGCGTCCAAATGGCGCTCCCGCGCCATGAACACCCCCTCCGGCGCGGCTTGCCAGCCCACCAACTGCAGCAGCTGCTGGCGCAGGGACGGCAAGCCGATGCCGGTTTTGGCGGAGATCAACACCCCGCCGACGGGCCGGCTCAAAGACGAAGGGCTGGCCAGGTCGGCTTTGTTCCAGACATCGATGATCGGCGTATTTTTGGGTAATTTCTGGGCCAAAGTCTTTGCGATACGGGCATCAGCTGCTATGTAATCAATAGCTTCTGGCCTATTTTCAGACGTTTGCTGGCGTGTCAGGTCATGCAGAAACAGCACGGCGTCGGCGCTTTTAATTTCTGTCCACGCCCGTTCCACGCCGATTTTTTCGACTTCGTCCTGCGCCTCGCGCAGGCCTGCCGTGTCGACCACATGCAGGGGTACGCCGTCTATCTGGATCAGTTGCGAAACCTTGTCACGCGTGGTGCCGGCAACCGGCGTGACAATGGCCAGTTCCGCGCCGGCCAGCGCATTGAGCAGGGAGCTCTTGCCGGCATTGGGCTGGCCGGCGATTACTACCTTGATCCCTTCCCGCAAAATGGCGCCTTGCGTTGCCTTTTGCAGCACGCTGGCCAGTGTCTGCTGCAGACGCTGCAGTTGGCCCTGCGCATCGGCCTGTTGCAAAAAGTCGATATCTTCTTCAGGAAAGTCCAGCGTGGCCTCGACCAGCATGCGCAGATGAATCAGCTGCTCCAGCAGAGTGTTGACAGCGCGAGAAAATTCGCCTGCCATAGACCGGGCGGCTGAACGTGCCGCCGCTTCGGTGCTGGCGTCGATCAGGTCGGCGATGCCTTCGGCCTGCGCCAGGTCAATCTTATCGTTCAGGAAGGCCCGCTCGGTGAACTCGCCTGGACGGGCCACGCGCAGCCCGGGCATCCACGCGAGGCCGGTGGCCGGATTGAGCGCAGCACCCGCTTCCAGGCATCGCGCCAGCAGCAACTGGAGCACGACTGGCCCACCATGCGCCTGGAGTTCCAGCACGTCCTCACCCGTATAGGAGTGGGGGGCGGGGAAATAGAGCGCCAGGCCCTGATCGATCACCTTGCTCTGGGCATCCTGAAAGGGCAGGTAAGTTGCCTGCCGGGGCAACAATGCGCGACCACAAATGGCAGCGATGATGGGTGCAAGCTGTTGGCCGGAAATGCGCAAAATACCCACCGCGCCACGGCCGGGAGCGGTGGCGATGGCAACAATCGGGTGATAGTGACTGGCCAGCATGTCAGCCAGTTCCGCTGCGGCTCTCTTCAACAAGCTGAGAAAGAACGACAGTTTTCTGACTGTCCGCCTGCAGAAAAATGAGCCCTAAAGGAGCTGGAACCCACAGCTCCAATCTCGCCGGAGCAGGATTGGACAAGCGACCGAAGCGAAGCGTCGCGCGAGCCGCAGCCTGCAAGGCCTCGTGCAGTTCACGAAGTGACAAGCGTGGAACCTGTTACCTGAACTTGGGCAGATTGAACTGCGGCGGCACGCCCATCCGGGTGTTGATCACCCATTGTTGGGTAATCGACAGGATGTTGTTGGTGATCCAGTACAGCACCAGTCCGGCCGGGAAAAAGAAGAACATCACGCTGAAAATCAGCGGCATGAACCACATCAGCTTGGCCTGCATCGGATCGGGAGGTGCCGGGTTGAGCGCGGTCTGCAACAGCGTAGTCAGAGTCATGACGATAGGCAGGATGAAGTAAGGATCAGGCGCTGAAAGGTCGTGGATCCAGAGAACCCACGGCGCGTTGCGCATCTCGACGCTGGACAGCAGCACCCAGTAAAGCGCGATAAACACCGGTATCTGGATCATGATCGGAAAGCAGCCGCCAACCGGATTGACCTTCTCCTCACGATAAATTTTCATCATCGCCTGCTGCATCTCCTGCGGTTTGTCCTTCAGGCGCGCACGCATTTCGGTGATCTTGGGGTTGATCGCCTTCATCTTGGCCATGCTGGAATAAGCTTTGGCATTGAGCCAGTAAAACGCGATCTTGAGCAACAGCACCAACGCCACGATCGACCAGCCCCAGTTCTGGATGAAGCCATGAAGCTTGTCGAGCAGCCAGTACAGCGGCTTGGCGAGAATGGTCAGCCAGCCATAGTCCTTGACCAGCTCCAGACCCGGGGTAATCGCTTCAAGCGTTTTTTCCTCCTGGGGGCCGACAAACAGTCTGGACTCAATGAACTTGCTCGCGCCGGGCGCAATGCTGTCCAGCGGCGTGATCATGCCGACGGCATAAAGATTGGTATCAACCTTGCGCAAAAACAGGTCACGCTTCAGACCGTCCGGCAGTATCCAGGCCGAGGCAAAATAATGCTGAACCATGGCCACGTAGCCGTTACTGGCCTCTTTTTCTACATCGACCTTGTTGCCTTCAATCGTCTTGAATTCAACTTTCTGGTACTTCTTGGCTTCGGTGTAAACGGCCGGGCCGGTGAAAGTTGAGTAAAAAGAAGGCATGTTCTGCACGCCGAAATAATGCAGCAGTTTGGGTGCGGGAATCTTGTTAACCGGGTCGTTGCCGTCGCGCACCAATTGCATGTAGAGCTGGGCCGTCACCGCTGCCGTGCCGGTATTGATGATGTCGTGGCGAACGGCGATGTCATAAGAGCCGCGCTTGAGCGTGTATGTCTTCACCAGCTTGACGCCGCCTACGTCGGCCGACTCGAATTTGACCTGAAGTTCATTCTCGCCATCCTTGAGGGCGCGCTCACCAGGCAGCACTGTCATCAGCGTCTTGTGCGTCGGCAGCACACCGCCCGCGCCACGAGCAATCAAACCGGTTTGCGCGACATAAACGCGGTCGGCGCCGTCGTCGAGCAGGACAAAACCGGCGTCTTTGTCGGTGAGGTCCTTGTACTTGTTGAAGACCGACCGCACCAGCGTGCCACCTTCGCTGTCAAAACTCAGCGTCAGCACATCGGTGCTGACGATCACGCGCTCCTTGCGGGCGGCCGGCGCTGTTGATGGCGCACCAGTTGGCACAGCACCCGGCGTCGCGGGCAAACCCGGTGTCATGCTGGAGGGCACAGCCGCAGAATTTCCTGCCACGACCGAGGGCACGGTCGAAGCCGCGCCTGCGGGCGCCTTGGCAACCTGGCTGCTGGAGGGGAAAAGAGACTTGTGCCCGTTTAAGACCTGCCACTGATCCCACAACAAGACCATTGAGAAACCAAAAATCACCCACCAGATGGTGCGGCGGATGTCGTTCATGACGGCGTCTTTTCAGAAGGAATGGAAGCCGCCGGTGTGACCAGACGGCTAAAAAGGGAAGCGGGCTTCACAGGCGGCACCGGATCATGGCCACCAACGCACAGGGGTTGACATCGCACCAGACGACGCAGCGTCAGATAGCTGCCCATAGCTGCACCGTGCTGCTGAAGTGCCTGCAGCGAATAGACCGAGCACGTCGGCTCAAACCGGCAGGCAGAACCGAGCCAGGGACTGAGCAACAGACGATAGGCTTTCACCATAGCAATCAGCGCGATTTGCGGTAGGCGCATAACCCGGGAAATGGCAACAGGCTTCATGGTGCGGTCGCCCCGGCCAGCATCAAGGCCTGCACTTCAAGCCGCACCGACAGTTTGAGTTGCTCCGAACTGGCGCTGATAAATTCCGTGCGAGGAAAACCACGCCGCAATCTGACCACAAACGCCGCGTGTGGAAATTGCTGTTCAAAATCAGCGCTCACGGTATAAATCTGTCGTTTGATTGCATTGCGTGTCGCAGCGCGCTTGGCCCAGCGTTTTGGCACCATCGCGCCCAGCCACATTTCTGCAACGCTGAACAATGCACGTGCGGCAGCCGGTTTGCCGGGCCGGATTGGAACCGCTTGTGTCTCCAGCATATTTCGATGCAATGCGAAATGTGTCGTTTTGGCAATGATGGAGCCCGCAAGGACTGCCTGAAACTGGGGTCGGGTTTTAAGCCGCTGCACTAGCGCCGAGCATCAACTCAAGACCAGCCAACAGGCTTATACGGCCAGGCGCTTGCGGCCTTTGGCGCGACGGGCAGCAATCACTGCGCGGCCGCCGCGCGTCTTCATACGCGTGAGGAAACCGTGCGTCCGTGCGCGCTTGACTTTGGAAGGTTGATATGTGCGTTTCATGATAAATCCTGCTTGCCTGATAGGCTTTTATGGGCTTGTTACTGGGACTGTCCGCTGTAAAACTTTCCACAGCCTCCGAATGATCTCGCCCTATTTTTCAAATCTGCAGAGCCTTGAAGATGAACTCAATGCTGAATCGGCAAACAAGACCAAGCGAACAACAACAAGTCGCTTTGACTAGGAGAACCTGAGATTATCGCAGATTTATTAATACTGGCAACCAGTTAGCTAGTTGATCGGGTGCAAAAACCGAGCTGAGACCCGCTGGAGCTGCTTAAAAAGCTTTAACCAATCCCGAAGAAAAACTTTTGAGGAACGACCAAGCGAAAGTGTACAGGCGTGACAAAGGTGATCGGCTTAAACATGCCACGATGTGCAATATTTGGAGCGGCAGGAAAGTTTTTATCTCTGTTCTTTATTTCTTTAATTCAAATTAGTAGTAGTGATAAGGACGCGGCGCGTCTGTGGACAGCTTCATTTTTTCTTTTGAAATCAAGCGGTTGGCGTTTGTTTAAGCCTGTTCCTAACGACACTGAACTTTCGTGTCGGGGATGAACAACTTTCAGTTTTAGTTCCGCCCTGTGGATAAGTTTCAACTTATTCCAACCTTGTCCCCAGGTTTTTTTGGGATCCTCCAGTGGAGGCTCAAAATGAGGTCAAGATGACCCATTTTTAAGTCGCTTCTAGCCTGATTTCTGCTAAGACGTTCAGCTAGAAATGGTTTGCTAGGTAAGAGGAATAAAGCTGCGGCAGAGCCCCGGGATTTGTGGATAACTAGCGGCCCGTCTACAATTACGGGTGTCTAAAATTAACAATATCCACAAGCAGCTGGCGACTGCTTTTCACTCGCGTTTAGACCAAAACCTTTCATGAATGAAGTGTTAGTGCATAGCCTTGGCCACGACCTATGGCAAACCTGTGTCGATCATTTGGCCCAGGAACTACCCGAGCAGCAGTTCAACACCTGGATACGGCCGCTAGTGGCGATCGTCGCCCCCGATTTGTCCAAGGTGACTGTCCAGGTGGGAAATCGCTTCAAGCTGGATTGGGTCCGAACCCAGTACGTGGCGCGCATTGCTGCCCTGCTGGAAAAGATATCAGGGCAACGGATTGCCATCGAGTTAGCGCTTGCTCCGCGAGAAGCGGTCACTAAGCCAGAAACACTGGTCAGGAACTTTGAGAGGCTTGGAACCCAGGAGCCCGTTAGCAGAAACGTGGTAGAGGAAGTTCCTAACACCGCCTTCAAAAACCGGATCAATACGGCGCTGACCTTTGATACGCTGATAGAAGGCACCGCCAACCGCATGGGCCGGGCAGCCGCCCTGCATGTGGCAAGCAGTCTTGGTCAGCTTTACAACCCGTTGTTCATTTACGGCGGTGTCGGTCTGGGAAAGACCCATCTGATGCACGCCATCGGCAACAAACTGCTGGCTGATAACCCGGCCGCCAAAGTTCTTTACATTCATGCCGAGCAGTTTGTATCGGATGTGGTCAAAGCCTATCAGCGCAAGACTTTTGACGAGTTCAAGGAACGTTATCACTCTCTCGATTTGCTGCTGATTGACGATG
>NZ_JABBPF010000043.1 GCF_012927415.1 Polaromonas sp.
GGGCCGCTTTGACCAGCCGCCAGCGCATCGGCAGCCACCTGATCGGTGGCCACGGCCTGCGCTGCGGCCAGCGCCTGCTGCAGCCGGGGCCGCTGCGGGTAGGGCGACTGCGCCAGTCCCAGCCGGCCTCGAGCATCACATTCGCAGGCCAGCAGAATATCGGCAAAACGCTGTGGTTTGCGAAACGCATCGCAACGCTCCAGCAGGCGCACCACGGCGGGCGCGCCGAGTTCGCTGCTGCGGTGGATGTTGCCATGTTCGCGCGCCACCACGTCGGCGATTTCCCGGCACTCGACCGGCACGCGCAGGCGCTGGCATACGCCCTTGAGCAGGCGCGCGCTGCGCTCTTCATGCCCGATATGCCGGGGCAGCACGTCCGCCGGCGTCGTGCCCTTGCCCAGGTCATGGCACAGGCAGGCGAATCTGACGGGCAGGGGCGCATCGAGATGCGCAGCCATGTCGAGCACCATCATCAGGTGAATCCCGGTATCGACTTCAGGGTGATACTCGGCGCGCTGCGGAACGCCCCACAGCCGGGCAACCTCGGGCAGCAATTTTTGCAACGCGCCGCAGTCGCGCAGCACTTCCAGCATGCGCGAGGGCTGCGGCTCCATCAGGCCGCGTGCCAGCTCCTGCCACACCCGCTCGGGCACCAGCGCATCGGTTTCACCGTGCGCCACCATATCCCGCATCAGGGCAAGGGTTTCGGGTGCGACTGAAAAATCGGCAAAGCGCGCGGCGAAACGAGCCAGCCGCAGGATGCGCACCGGGTCTTCGCGGAACGCCCCGGTGATATGGCGTAAAACCTTGTGTTTCAGGTCATCCTGCCCGCCGTAGGGGTCTATCAGGGCCTTAAAATCAGGTTCGAATTCGGTTGCAGTCCAATGAACACGGTTGGGAGCAGCTATTGAATTAATAGTAAGGTCGCGCCGCGCCAAATCCTGCTCCAGCGTCACATCGGACTCGGCATGCACCACAAAACCACGGTAGCCCGGTGCCGTGTTGCGTTCGGTGCGCGCCAGTGCGTACTCTTCCCGGGTTCCCGGGTGCAGGAAAACCGGAAAATCCCTGCCGACCGGCAGGAAGCCCCGGTCTATCAGTTCGCCGGGCGTCGCGCCCACCACCACCCAGTCGTGGTCCTGCACCGGCAAGCCGAGCAGGGTGTCACGCACCGCGCCACCGACCATGTAAATTTCCATGCGGGCAGTTTAGCGGCTGCGGGCAGCGGCAAGCTTCAGCGTTTCATCCGGTAAAGTTCTTCAAATTCCCGGAAGTCGTTTTCTGCCAGCGCGCCATTGATCCAGTCCTGGACACCTGGCAGGGCGCTGACGCGCTGGACGTAGGCCGTGATGTCAGCCGGTACCGGCAAGGAATAGTTTTTGAGCCGCATGCACACGGGCGCAAAAAAGGCATCGGCAATGCCGAAGCTGCCGAAAAGAAACCCGCCCCCGGCGTCGGCGTTGTCAGGCTGGAGCGGCCCGGTGGCGTCCCTGGAGTCCAGGGGCTCAGCCAGCAATTCGCGCCACATGGCGATGAGGCGTGCGACATCTGAGCGTACTGCGGGCTTGTCGCGCCAGATCAGCTGCCCTGTGCCAGTCAGGTCCGCTTCGATGTTCATCGGACAGGCCGCGCGCAAGGCACCAAAGCCGCTGTGCATTTCGGCGCAAACACTGCGCGCCCGCGCTCTGGCCTGAACGCTTTGTGGCCAGAGGTTTTTTTCCGGGAAGCGTTCGGCCAGATATTCAGAAATGGCCAGCGTGTCCCACACGATCAGGCCATTGTCATCCAGCACCGGCACCTTGCCGGCGGGGTTGACACTGCCGGCTTTTTTCCTGAATTCCGAATCGGCGTCAAACGAGTCAAAACGAATTTTCACTTCTTCGAAAGGAATGCCGGCCTGCCTGAGCAGCACCCATGGCCGCATGGACCAGGAGGAGTAGTTTTTATTGCCGATATAGAGCTTGAGCATGAGGATCCGCCTGTGCAGAAATAAATGGAAATATTGAAACGAACGATGATCCTATTGCGGCCGGAACTGTCGATTGATGCAAAAAAAACGAGATTTATGCCGAAAGCGTGGGGGTCATCGGCTGCCAGCGTGGGCGCCGCCCCGAGCAAGGCCAGCCCCTTGAGAAGCAGCGCAGGGCATACAGCGAAAACCATGGATGCGTTTTTGCGTCCGGCTTGCTCTTCACACCCAGAGAGGCCACGGCACCGGCTTTGCCGGGCTTCAAGCGCAGCGGCCCCCCTGAACAGACAGCGCAGTAAGCGAAGCTACAAGCGTGGACGTTCCTAAAATCGCCCGGCTGTTTTGCGTTTGGCCGTGAGTCCGCTGCGCAAGCCGCGCGCGCCGAGATAAGTCGGGCCAATCGCACTCAGCGCGGCTGGATTGATGCCCAGCGCCTGCAAGCCCGGGAGTTTGCCGCTGGCGATATTGTCGGTTTTCATGGCGTCGAGGTTGTCTCTGCTCAGGATCGGCTCACCCGGTGCCAGTTCCATGAACCAGGCCTGCATCCGCGCCAGCGCATCCGGCAGGCCGATCACCGGGCGCCCCTCGCCGCCGTTGATGCCGGCGTAGCGACCTGCCAGCTGCACCAGTTGTTTCAGGGTGAATACATCGGGACCGCAGGCCTCGAAGGTCTGCCCTATGGTGCTTGTGTCCTCAAGACAGCGCAGCACCGCGTTGGCCACGTCCTCGACCCACACCGGTTGAAAGCGCGCCTGGCTGCCGGCCAGCGGAACGACCGGCAACAGCTGCTGCAGGTCGGCAAAAGTATTGAGGAATTTGTCCTCAGCGCCAAAAATCACGCTTGGGCGCAACATCGTCACATCAAGCCCCGAGGCCAGCAACACGGCTTCGCCGCGCGCCTTGCTGCGCTGGTACATGGACGCAGAATCGGGCGCGGCGCCGAGCGCACTGAGATGGACGAGGCGCCGCACGCCGCTGGTTTCACAGGCGTGCGTCAGTTCCAGCGGCAACTGCACATGTGCTTTTTCAAAGGCGGCCTCCGAGCCATGCAGGATGGCGATCAGGTTGATCACGGCGTCGTGTCCGGCCAGCAGAGCGGCCAGCGCGACGCTGTCGTAGACGTCGATTTCGACCACGTCGAGCATGGGCAGCAGTTGCAGGTGCCGCGCGCTGTCCCTTCTGCGCGTGGCCAGGGTCACGCGACATGGCAGCCGGCTCAGTTTTTCGCAAACATGGCTTCCCACAAAACCGGTGCCGCCGAGGATAAGATATTTTTTCATAAGCCCTAATTTAGCGCGTTTGGCGTTTTTTTCCGGGGAAAACCATTTTTTTCGGCGATTGATGGCTCATGTCCAGCAAGTACGGCTACTTTATGCTATCAATATAGCAGCAATATTTTCTGGCGTTGCGAAGCTGGCGCCAATCCGCTATTTACCGACAGGTTCGTGAATGTCCGGTGCGCATGACAGCAGACTGATATTTTTGACCACTGGCTTCACCTCGCTGGGGCTGGCAGGTCACGGTCGCTCGCCAGGGAGTGCGAGGCCGGGTTCGTCCCGCAGCGCCGCAAGGCATTGCGGAGGAGCCTAGGCCGGCCCTGTGCCGGGCCGGTTTATCGCTCGTCTTCCGGTTGATTGGAATCGACGACCCGGGTTTCAGGCTTTTCCAGCAGTCTGACCAGGCGCGGCATCAGGGTAAAGATTCCCAGTGTCAGCAGGGTGCTCAGCATGGCAGTGGCTTCACGTCCCATGCCGGCCGCGACGCCAATGGCAGCGGTCAGCCAGATGCCGGCCGCTGTCGTCAGGCCCCTGACTTTTTCCTCGTCATTGCCCTTGAGGATGGTGCCGGCGCCGAGAAAGCCGATGCCCGCAATGATGCCCTGCACCACCCGGCTCAGGTCGGAGCTGGGCATCCCCGCCTGCTGGAAGAGCAGCACAAACAGGGCCGCGCCCATCGCCACCAGCATGTGCGTACGCACGCCTGCGGCCTTGCCTTTTTGTTCACGTTCAATGCCCAGCAATCCGCCAAGCAAGGCTGCCAGCGACAGGCGAAGCAAAATACGCGTCACCTCCCCGGCGTTGGGCAGATCCGAAAATTCAGAGACGATGGTGTCGCCAATTTGCTGCCACCCGCTTGACCCCATGCGAACTCCTTTGGTTGAGCGAACAAAAGGCTGACTTTAACCCGTGAGCCGCGTCGCGTCCTGCTCACGAAGTGCCAGGGCTCCATGTCTGCCTGGCGCGTTCTGAAATAAAAAAACCGCCCCGAAGGCGGTCGAATTGTCATCGGAGCAAGCGGCAACAGCTTACTGCGTGATGTAGTCCGAAATGACTTTCCAGCGCCCGTCCTGCAGTTGCGACAGCCGCGACAGGTTGCTGCCCAAGCGCTTTTGAGGGCCAAATCTGCCTTCCGAACTGCCGAAAATATCAGCCGGAATCACCATCGTGTCCATGGCCTTGATGAAGCTGTCGGTCGAGAGGCTGGTGCCGGCTTTCTGGGATGCGCGGATGAAGGCGTCCATCAAGGTATAGCCATAGACCGAAAACACCGTCGGATCCTCATTGAATGCGGTCTTGTATTTGTTGGCCCAGAAACGGATCGGTTGCGACGCTTCGTCGAGGTAGGGGTTTTGCACCGTCATGGTGGCGTACAGGCCGTCCATGGGCTTGCCGCCAAGTTTGTGGATCAGGTCGGTGTAGGCCGCGCTGGAGCCGAGAAAGACCGGGTTGTAACCCAGCTTGCGCGCGGTGCCTATGCCGCCAATCGTCTCGCGGATGATCGTGCCCAGCACCACCATGTCGCAGTCGGCGGCCTTGAGTTTGGCGACCTGCGACGAAAAGTCGGTGGCACCACGCTTGAACGAGGTTTTCTCGACCATGGTCATGCCGATGGCTTTCAGGCCGTCGTCGGCACCGCGCTGCACTTCCAGGCCGAACTCGTCGTCCTGGTACATCGAACAGACCTTTTTGGCGTTTTTATCCTTCACCAGTTTGGGTACCGCAGCTTTCATCTGGTCATAGTAGGTGGCTGCAAACGAATATTTGAGCTTGTGAAAGGGCTCGTACATTTCACGCGCGGCCGTCACGGGGAAAAAGTTGATGACATTTTTATCGAATTGCACCGGCATGGCCGCCAGGTTCTGCGCGGTGCCGAGGTGACCGACCATGGCGAATATCTTGTCCTGGTTGACCAGTTTCTGCGCAGCCAGCACGGCCTTTTTGGGGTCGTAGCCGGAGTCTTCAACAATCAGCCTGATCTTGCGGCCATTGACACCGCCCTGCTCATTGAGTTCACTGACGCGCAGGTTCATGCCAAAGCGGATCTGCTTGCCAAACCCGGCCAGCGGCCCTGACAAATCCTGTATTGAACCCAGCGTGATTTCCGTTTTGCTGACGCCCTGGCTTTGCGCCTGCGCCAGCGTTGCGGTCAAGGCGCCGATGCAGGTCAGTGCGGCAAGAACAGCGGTTGATTTCAGTTTCATGGGTCTCTCTCCTGTAAAAAAAGTCTCAATACATGGCTTCGATTCGGGTGGCGTATTTTTTTTCTACCAGCTTGCGCTTGAGTTTCATGGTGGGCGTCAGCTCTTCATCTTCCGCCGTGAGCTGGGTATCAAGCAGAAAAAATTTCTTGATTTGCTCTACCCTGGCAAACTTCTTGTTGACCCGGTCGATTTCCGACTGGATCAATTCCTGCACTTCAGTGGCGCGCGTCAGGCTGGCGTAATTGCTGAAAGGGATGTCGGCATCCTGGGCAAACTTTTCGATGTTTTCGTGGTCCACCATGATGATGACCGTCAGGTAGGCGCGTTTGTCGCCGATGACCACCGCGTCGGTGATGTAAGGCGAAAACTTGAGTTCGTTTTCAAGTTCGCTGGGCGTGACGTTTTTTCCGCCGGCGGTGATGATGATGTCTTTCATCCGGTCGGTGATTCGGTAGAAGCCATCCCTGTCCACCACGCCCACGTCACCGGTGTGCAGCCAGCCATCGGCATCAAGTGTTTCGGCGGTTTTGTCAGGCAGGTTCAGGTAGCCCATGAACACGTTGCTGCCACGCACCAGAATCTCGCCGGTAGCCGGGTCCAGTCGTATCTCGTTGAAGCTGGCCGCAGGACCGATGGAGCCAGGTTTCATGCGATTTGCCGGCACGCCGGTGGCAGCGCCGCAGGTTTCCGTCATGCCCCACACTTCGAGCATGGGCACGCCCAGCGCCATGTACCAGCGCACCAGCTCCGGGGAAATCGGCGCGGCGCCGGTGACGCAGAAGCGGGCGCGGTGGATACCTATGAGCTTGCGCGCATTGTTCAGCGCCAGCCAGCGCGCCAGTGTGAATTTTATTTTCAGCGTCGTGCTGACCGGCTGCCCGGCAATGACGCGGTCGGCAATCCGTGTTCCGACGCCTATGCTCCAGGCGTAGGCGGCTTGCTGCAACCAGGTCGATTCCTTCAGGGCGATCATCACGCCGGAGTAAAACTTTTCCCACACCCGGGGCACGGCCGTGAACACGGTCGGTGCAATTTCGCGAACGTTCTCTGGAATGGTTTCCGGGTTCTCCACAAAATTGAGCCTGGCACCGGTGTAGAGCGAGAAATACTCGCCGCCCATGCGCTCTGCGATGTGGCACAGCGGCAGAAAGCACATGCGCTCGTCCCGCTCGTCCTGCGCCACCAAAGTGTTCAAGCCGCGCGCAGAGAACACCAGACCGCGCTGGCTGTGCATTGCCCCTTTGGGCTTGCCGGTGGTGCCCGAGGTGTAAACTAGAATTGCCAGGTCTTCGGGCTGGCAGGCCGCCGCGCGCATCTGCACGGCGTCCGGGTGCTGCGCGAGATAAGCACGGCCCAGGGTTTGCAAATCGCCCAGCCCGATAACGCCCGGGTCGGCCAGTTCGCGCAGGCCTTTCATGTCGAAAACAATGATCTTGCGCAGCAGCGGCAATTGCGGCCTGACTTCCAGCGCCTTGTCGAGTTGCTCGTCGTCTTCCACAAACAGCAAGCTGGTGCGGGAGTCTTCACACAGATAGTGCACCTGAGAGGCTGCGTCGGTGGGGTAAATACCGCTGCAGACGCCGCCGCAGCTCAAAACAGCAAGATCAGCCAGCACCCATTCAATGACGGTGTTGGAAAGGATGGAGACGCATTCGCCGCGCGCAAAGCCAAGGCTGATGAGGCCGGCGGCCAGCTCCCGCACGGCGTCGCCGGTTTGGGTCCAGTTCCAGCTGCGCCAGATACCGAACTTTTTCTGCCGCATCCAGACCTGGTTCGTGCGCCGGTTAACCGCGTTCCAGAAAACGGCAGGAATCGTCTCACCCGGCATCACAATGTCGTGCTGCGCGCGAATATTCTCCAAATTCCAGAGATTAGACATAGGCCCCCACGCTTGTCGCTGCGCGTACTGCGCTGCCCCCCAGGGGGGCTGAACTTCGCTTGGGGCGGCCCGGCGCTTCGTTCGTGGCCCCCACGCTTATTGCTTCGCGCAATGCGCTGCTGCGCCAGTGGGCGGTCACTGGGCTGAAGCGGTTGTGCATTGCGTTCATCTCCTTATCTCCAGGTTTTTTTCTTTTTCCAGCGCCTCTCGCCGCGCACGCCGTCTTCCTTCATGCCCAGGTAGAACTCCTTGATGTCATCCTTCTCACGAAGCCGGGCGCAGCTATCTTCCATGACGATGCGGCCGTTTTCCAGCACATAGCCATAGTCGGACGCGTTCAGCGCCATGTTGGCGTTCTGCTCGACCAGCAAAATCGTGGTGCCGCGTTCACGGTTGATGCGCACGACGATCTCGAAAATTTCCCTGGTAAGTTTGGGGCTCAGGCCCAGGCTCGGTTCGTCGAGCAAAATCAGGTCTGGAGCGGCCATCAGGGCCCGCGAGATGGCCAGCATCTGCTGCTGTCCGCCTGAGAGCAGGCCGGCGTCCTGCTGCGCCCGCTCACGCAAAATCGGGAAATAGCCATACACCACTTCCATGTCCCTGGCTACGCCGTCGCGGTCCTTGCGGGTGTAGCCGCCCATCAGCAGGTTGTCGCGCACACTGAGCAAGGCAAACACTTCGCGCCCCTCTGGCACATGCGACAGACCCTGCTGCACAATATGCGCCGGATCCTGCGCGGTAATGTTCTTGCCCTTGAACTCGATGGAACCCTTGCGTGGATCAAGAATGCCGGAAATGGTTTTTAAAATGCTGGACTTGCCCGCACCATTGGAGCCCAGCACGGTGGCAATTTCGCTGCGGCGCACCTGCAGGCTCACGCCGCGTATCGCCTTGACCGGTCCGTAGGAACTCTCGACATTGAGCAGTTTCAGCATGGGCTGGTCGTCAACCGCAAAAAGCGCTGCGCTCATGCCGTCCTCCTGAGCGAAGAGACGTCGTCCACGGTGCCCAGATAGGCCTCGATCACGCCCGGGTCGCGTTGCACCTCCCGGGGCGTCCCGATGGCCAGCACCTCGCCCTGGTTCATGGCCAGCACGCGATCCGAGACCCTGGAGACCAGCGTCATGTCGTGCTCGACCATCAGCACCGTGATGCCGAGCTCGTGCTGGATGTCCTGGATCCAGAATGCCATGTCGCCGGTTTCCTCGACATTCAGACCCGATGAAGGCTCGTCAAGCAGCAGCAGTTTTGGCTCAGTGCAAAGTGCGCGGCCGAGTTCAACCACCTTGCGCACGCCATAAGGCAGCCCTGCGACCAAGGCGTCGCGGTGGTGCTGCAGATCAAGAAAATCAATCACCTGCTCGGCTTTTTCGCGCGCCTTAAGTTCCGCCTCGCGGGTTGCCTGGCTAAAAAACAAGTCACGCAGAAAGCCCGTTTTCCGGTGCGTATGCCGTCCGACCAGCAGGTTTTGCAGCACGCTGGCGTTCTCGAACAATTCGATGTTCTGGAAGGTGCGGGCAATACCGAGCGACGCTATTTTGTGCGGTGGCTGGGCCGTGAGTTTTTGCCCCAGATAGTCAATCTCGCCGCTGCTCGGGGTGTAGATGCGACTGATCAGGTTGAAGACCGTGGTCTTGCCTGCACCATTGGGGCCGATGAGTGTGAAGACTTCACCCTGCCTGACGTTGAAGCTGACGTTGTTGACGGCCAGCAGTCCGCCGAAACGCACGCTCAGCTTGTTGGCCGAAAGAATAATGTCGCTCATGGGTTTAGCGGCGCCGGGCCGCCCCAAGGCGTGAGGGCCTTCTCGGCGGTCAGTGCAGCACGCGAAGTGACAAGCAGGGGGGTCATTTCAGTCGATCCGATTTCTGAAAGGATTTTTGCCGCTTGAACAGACCCTTGCGGTAAAACGGAAAAAGCTGAAGATAGGTTCTGATTTTCAGCCAGCGGCCATACAGGCCATGCGGCTCAAACAGCACAAAGGCGATCAGCACGATGCCGTAAACAGCGGCCTGAAGGCCAGGTGCCTGGCCGATGGTGGCGGGCAGGTAGTCCTTGGTCATGGCGATCGCCTGCGGCATCGAGATCAGGAACAGGGCACCCAAAAACACGCCATGCACCGAGCCAATACCGCCAATCACGATCATCAGCAACAGGTCAATCGACTGCAGGATGTTGAACTGGTCCGGCGATATGAACTGCAGCTTGTGCGCATACAGCGCTCCGGCAATGCCGGCCAGAGCCGCCGACAGCGCGAAGGAAAGCGTTTTATAGCGCGCCAGGTGAATGCCCATGCTCTGCGCCGAAATCTCGGAATCCCGAATGGAGACAAAAGCCCGGCCGGTGGGGGAGCGCAGCAGGTTGAGCAGCCCCAGCGTGCAGGCAATGGTGATCAGCAGGCACAGAAAGTAAAACGATTCGCCGCTGGCCAGCTTCCAGCCAAACAGCTCCGGCGACTTGATGTGAATGCCAGCGTTGCCGCCTGTCACGCTTTCCCAGCGCGCAAAAACCTCTTCGATAATAAAACCGAAGGACAGCGTCGCCATGCCCAGATAGATGCCCTTGACGCGCAAAGCCGGCAAGCCAACCACCAGACCCACGGCGGCAGAAAGCCCTGCAGCGCAGGCCAGCGCCAGCGGAAACGGCAGGCCCGCATTGGTCATCACTGCCTGGGTATAGGCGCCGACACCCAGAAAAGCCGCGTGGCCGAGGGAGAACAGGCCGGTAAATCCTGCCAGCAGCATCAGTCCGAGCCCCGCGATGGCGTAAATCAGCACGAAAGTCAGCTGCGCCAGCCAGTATTCGGCAAATAGCCAGGGTGCTGCCAGCAGCAGCAGCACCAGCGCGCCGTACCAGAACACATGACCCGGGTGTTTGGCGAGATTGATGTCCTGGCCGTAATCGGTTTTGAAGATGAAGCGCATGGGTCAGGTCGGGCGCCGCGCCGGACCGCCCCATGCAAGCACCGCTGGCTCGGGAGGCGCATTGTGCGAAGTGAAAACCGGGGGGGCCATATTTTCTTTAGACTTTTTTACGCAATTTTTCGCCAAAAAGCCCGTTGGGTTTAACCATCAGCATGACCAGCACCACCACATAAGCGGCCACATCCTTGACGCCGTCGGGCAGATAAAAACCCGAGAAAGACTCCACCAGGCCAATGATCAGACCGCCGACGATCGCGCCGGGCAGGCTGCTGAAACCGCCCACCACGGCAGCCGGAAAGGCCTTGAGACCGATGAAGCCCATGTTGGCATGAACAAAGGTGATGGGTGCCAGCAACAGGCCGGCAATGGCGGCCACCGCCGCGGCCAGCGCCCACACCAGTCCGTTGAGCCGTTTGACTGGAATTCCCATGTAATAGGCCGCCAGCTGGTTCTGGGAGGCCGCCTGCATGGCGATGCCCAGTTTGCTGTATCTGAAGAGCGCAAACAGCACCAGGCACAGCGCGGCGGTGCTGCCCATGATGGCGATCTGCTCGGCATTGATGACGAGCTCGCCGAATTGCCAGATCTGATCCTTGTAAGGCACCGGCAGCACATAGGTCTCGGTGCCAATGCCCGGAATCATGGTGATGAGGCCGCGTGCCGTGTAGCCCACGCCAATCGTCAGCATGACAATGGAAAACGCCGGCTGACCGAGGATCGGGCGTATCACCAGCCGCTCAAGCACCATGCCAAAAAGCGCCATGCCCGCGATTGCGCTGAGGGCCGCCAGCCAGAAAGGAAAACCCAGCAGCGTCATGCAGGCCAGGCCGGCAAAGGCGCCCAGCATCATCAACTCGCCCTGGGCAAAACTGACGGTTTCGGTGGCTTTGTAAATCAGCACAAAGCCCAGCGCGATCAGCCCGTAAATGCAGCCCTGGGCGATACCGCTGATGACGAGCTGCAAAAATTGCACGTTTTGGGCTTTCTGAAGTTCTATCCGGTTATAGCTGTCACTTGGCGGTCTGTCGCTAGGGGTTGTTCCGCATAAACGTCGCCTGCGCGATAAAACACCACAGGCTTGCGCGGTGGACCGCGACCAGGCCCGACAATGCAGCGGCCAGGCTTTTATGCGGTGCTTGAGTGCAGGCCCAGTGGCAGGGGAAATAGAGGTCGCCGGCCGCAACGGCCATCCGTACGCATACAGAAGCCAAATTCCTGATCAAAAATGGCCCATGTCCATAGAGTACGGTCACGGACAGCTATCAAATATATAGCAATCAGGTTTTGACGATTTTTCGCGGCTTGCCTGCATCGTCGATCGCCACATAGGTCAGGCTGGCTTCGGTCACCTTGATGTAGCGCCCCTGCGCGCGAAAGCGCTCGGCAAATACCTCGACCTGCACCGTGATCGACGTGTTGCCGATGCGCGTCACGGCTGCAAAAAATGACAGGATGTCGCCGACCCGCACCGGCTGCTTGAAAATGAACTGGTTGACCGCCACCGTCGCCATGCGGCCATCCACATAGCGTGCCGGCACGACCGATCCCGCAAGATCGACCTGGGCCATCACCCAGCCGCCGAAAATATCGCCATTGGCATTGCAGTCTGCCGGCATCGGGATCACCTTGAGCACCAGTTCCTTGTCGGTAGGCAGGTGAACATGAAGCGCCCGCGTTTCGGTGGGGTCAGCGGCCGGGACGCTGCTTTCGGTAATGCCCAGGGAGGCGCTTGATTCGGTAGACATAGGCACAATCTATGAAGATTAAAACAACATCAATGATTGTGACGCATGCGCTCCCGAGCTTCCGCCGCTGATTCCTTTCCCGTGCCGGCCGTGACGGCGGCTGGTGCCGCCACGGCGCCAGTGCCGCCCCGCTCAGACTGGGCCACGCTCCAGCGGCTGTTTCCTTATCTTTGGGAATACAAGTGGCGCGCCATGGCCGCGCTGGCCTTCATGCTCGGCGCAAAGCTGGCCAATGTCGGCGTGCCGCTGCTATTGAAGAACCTGGTTGACACGATGAGTTTCAAGCCCGGTGATGTGCAGGCTGTGCTGGTGGTGCCGATTGCCTTGTTGCTGGCTTACGGCCTGCTACGCCTGTCGACCACGTTGTTCACAGAACTGCGCGAGCTGGTGTTTGCCAAGGCCACCGAAGGCGCCGCGCGGCGAATTTCGCTGGAGGTGTTCCGCCATCTGCATGCGCTCAGCCTGCGTTTTCACCTGGAGCGGCAAACCGGCGGAATGACGCGCGACATCGAGCGTGGCACGCGCGGCGTGCATTCGCTGATCTCGTATTCGCTCTACAGCATCATCCCGACGCTGATCGAGGTGACGCTGGTGCTGAGCCTGCTGGCCATCAAGTTCGACGTCTGGTTCGCCGGCATCACCATCATTGCGCTGGTGTTCTACATTTTCTTCACCGTGACGGTGACCGAGTGGCGCACGCAGTTCCGCAAGACCATGAACGAACTCGATTCCTCGGCCCATAGCCGCGCCATCGACTCGCTGCTGAATTACGAAACGGTCAAGTATTTCAACAACGAAGAATTTGAAGCCACGCGCTACGACGAGAACCTCAAACGTTACCGCGAAGCCGCCATCAAGAGCCAGCGGACATTGAGCATACTTAACGCCGGCCAGCAACTCATCATTGCGTTCGGGCTGGTGGCGATGCTGTGGCGCGCCACGCAGGGCGTCGTTGATGGCCGTATGACGCTGGGCGATCTGGTGATGGTCAACGCTTTCATGATCCAGCTCTACATTCCGCTGGGTTTCCTGGGCGTGATTTACCGCGAGATCAAGCAGAGCCTGACCGACCTGGAAAAGATGTTCACGCTAATGGAGCGCGAGCGTGAAATTGCCGACCAGCCCGGCGCGCAGCCGCTGCGCATTGAGGCTTCGCCTGCCGTGCGTTTTGAAAACGTCAGCTTTGCCTACGATACGGGAACTGAGGGCAATGCCGCAGGCGCGCGGCCGATTCTGCACAACGTGAGTTTTGAAATCCCGCCCGGCAAGACCGTGGCGGTCGTCGGTTCGTCGGGCGCCGGCAAGTCCACGCTCGCGCGCCTGTTGTACCGCTTTTACGATGTGCAACAAGGCCGCATCACGATTGCCGGGCAGGACATCAAGCAGGTCACCCAGGCCAGCGTGCGCCAGGCCATCGGCATCGTGCCGCAGGACACGGTGCTGTTCAATGACACGGTCGAATACAACATTGCCTACGGCAAACCCGGCGCGACGCATCAGGAGGTCGAGGAAGCAGCCAGAGCCGCCCGCATCCACGACTTCATCGCTTCGACGCCACTGGGCTACCGGACCATGGTGGGGGAGCGCGGCCTGAAACTGTCGGGCGGCGAAAAGCAGCGCGTGGCGATTGCCCGCACGCTGCTGAAAAACCCGCCGGTGGTGATTTTTGACGAAGCCACCTCGGCGCTGGATTCGGCCAATGAGCGCGCCATCCAGACCGAACTGCGCACCACCGCCCAGAACAAGACCACGCTGGTGATAGCGCACCGCCTTTCCACGGTGGTCGATGCGCACGAGATTCTGGTGATGGATGCCGGTCGCATCGTCGAGCGCGGCCACCACACCGCCCTGCTGGCTGCCAACGGACGCTACGCCGATATGTGGGCCATGCAACAGCAACAGTCCCCCGAGGGAATTCTGGACGAAATCGGGGTGTAGTCAAGACTTCACTGTCTTTCAATGCTATCAAAAATATAGTGTTGGACAGGCCGGGTGTTGAAGCGCTGGCGGACCGGCCCCTATCGGCGCGTCGGTCCGCGCCGATAATCACCGCATGGAAACCAAATGGCTTGAAGATTTTGTCTCGCTCGCTGAAACCCGTAGTTTCAGCCGTTCGGCCCAACTGCGACATGTGACGCAGCCCGCCTTTTCGCGCCGCATCCAGGCGCTGGAAGCGTGGGCGGGCACTGACCTGGTGGACCGAAGCTCCTACCCGACGCGCCTGACGCCGGCCGGTGAAACGCTTTACAACCAGTCGCTGGAAATGCTGCAGGGGCTGCAGTCCACCCGGGCGATGCTGCGCGGCCACACGTCGGCGGGGCAGGACTTCATCGAGTTCGCGGTGCCCCACACGCTGGCGTTTACATTTTTTCCGGCCTGGGTCAGCAGCCTGCGCGAAAAATTCGGCCCCATCAAAAGCCGGCTGATCGCGCTCAATGTGCATGATGCGGTGCTCCGGCTGGTTGAAGGCAGTTGTGACCTGCTGATTTCTTACCACCATGACTCGCAACCTTTTCAACTCAACGCCGACCGTTACGAGATGGTGTCGCTGGGCCAGGAGGTGCTGGCGCCTTTTGTCCGGGCCAATGCCGCCGGTCAGCCAGAGTACAGCCTGCCCGGCCGGGCGGGACAGCCGCTGCCTTATCTTGGCTATGCGTCAGGGGCCTACCTGGGCCGCATGGTGGACCTGATTCTCAAGCAGTCCAGCATTCCGATTCATCTGGACCGGGTTTATGAAACCGATATGGCCGAGGGGCTGAAAGCCATGGCCCTGGAGGGCCATGGCATTGCATTTTTGCCACTGAGCGCCGTAAAAAAAGAGTTGCGGACCAAAAAACTGGTGAGCGCAGGCAGTGATCTGGAAATGACGATGGACGTGCGGGTTTACCGTGAGCGGCCCACCGCCAAGGATGCCGCCAAAACCCACGCCCAGGCGCTGTGGGCTTATCTGCAGGCGCAAGCCGGCGCCAGGGACAAGACTGCCGGGCGAGTTGGCAGTCAATCCGTCGCGCGCTCTTAAATTGTGGGCGGCTAGGTAGCAACCCTCGGTCGTTATAAATAATACGCATGGAGTTTCGCGCAAACAGCATTGGTGTTTTTGAAAGCGTAAATTTACAGTTCGGATCATTCTGATTTTGGTACTTGTCTGTGATTCCGCTGGGCTTTCCGGGTAGCCGCCACACACCCTTTTCCGCCCATTTGCATTACACGACTTCTCTGGCAAAAAACAAATTTCCGTGGTCAGCGCAAGCAGGCCCGCCAAGCAAAACAGTCCCGGCAGTAAGCCCTTTTTTCATATTTCGGCACAAAGATTGCTTGTTTCAAGCCGACAATTACAGGGGCACCAATTTGAATCCTGTATTCAAAAAGGCGATTTTTGCTGCGTTTCTTTCAGCCGGTTGACGTTGTTCCTTGCAAAATCCGCCGCTTCCTTTTGGGTCGGGTAAACCTTGGCATCACCTTGCCAACCGCTCTATAAAATAGGTTTTTAGTTGTTTCATTACAGGAGATTTCATGAAATTCAAGATCGTCGCTCTATCCGTCGCATTGCTCGCCACCGGCGGCGCCTTTGCCGATACCCTCGCCAAAGTCAAGGCCTCCGGCGTTGTCACCATGGGTGTGCGCGACTCTTCCGGCGCGCTGTCATACACTCTCGGTGATGGCAAGTACACGGGCTACCATGTCGAGATCTGCCAGCGTATTCTGGCCGGCCTTGAGAAAGCCGCAGAGCGCAAGCTTGAAGTGAAATACCAGCCTGTTACGTCGCAGAACCGCATCCCCCTGGTGCAAAACGGCACGGTCGATATTGAATGCGGCTCCACCACCAACAACGTGGCGCGCCAGAAAGACGTGGCGTTTGTCGATACCACCTTTGTCGAAGAAGTCCGCATCGCCGTCAAGGCCAGCTCCGGCATAAGCTCGATCGCCCAGCTCAATGGTAAAACCGTTGCAACCACCACCGGAACGACGTCGGTGCAGACGCTGCGCAAGAACAAGCGGGCAACCGGTGTCGAGTTCAAGGAAATTTTCGGCAAGGACCATTCCGACAGCTTCCTGCTGCTCGAATCGGGCCGCGCTGATGCTTTCGTCATGGACGGCTCCATTCTGGCCGGCAACATCGCCACCGCCAAAAACCCCGCCGATTTCAAGATCGTCGGTGAAGTGCTGAGCGTTGAGCCGATCGCCATCATGCTTCGCAAGGACGACCCGTTGTTCAAACGCCTGGCCGATGACACGGTCAAAAGCATGATCAAGTCGGGCGAAATGAACAAGTTGTGGACCAAATGGTTCCTGATGCCGATTCCTCCGAAGAACGCGAAAGTCGCCCTGGCCCTGAGCGCCAGCACCAAAGCCGCCTGGGACGCTCCAAACGACAAGCCCATGGAAGAATACGTCCAGAAGTAATTCGCACGGTTGATGTGACAACCCCGCCAGGCTTTTTGCCCTTGCGGGGTTTCTCGTTTGCTGTGGCGTTGAAAATCAACAGAACAACTATTTTCTGGAGCCGCGATGACCTGGGATTGGCAAGTATTTTTGAAGGACGATGGGAGCGGGCGCACCTATTTGCAGTGGATGTTTGATGCCTGGGGCTGGACGCTGGCCGTCGCCGGTGCATCATGGGTCATTGCCATGTTGATGGGATGTCTCATCGGCACGCTGCGCACCCTGCCCAACAGCCCCTGGCTGGTGCGTCTGGGTAATGCCTGGGTCGAGCTATTCCGCAATGTCCCGCTGCTGATCCAGATTTTCATCTGGTACTTTGTGATTCCGAAAATTTTCCCCGCCATGAAGGAGTTGCCCAGCTTCATCCTGGTGATTTTTGCGCTCGGCTTTTTTACTTCCGCGCGAATTGCCGAGCAGGTCAGGGCCGGCGTTCAGGCGCTACCGCGCGGCCAGCGCTACGCCGGCATGGCGATGGGCTTCACCACCGCCCAGACCTACCGCTATGTGATTTTGCCAATGGCTTTTCGCATCATCATTCCTCCGCTCACCAGTGAGTCGATGAATTTGTTGAAGAATTCCTCGGTGGCCTTTGCCGTGTCGATTGCGGAACTCACCATGTTCGCCATGCAGGCGCAGGAAGAAACCTCGCGCGGCATTGAAATTTACCTGGCGGTCACCGCCCTCTACGCCATCTCGGCTTTCGCTGTCAACCGCGTCATGGCTTTTGTCGAAAAGAAGGTCCAGATTCCAGGCTTTGTCGTAGCCGGTTCAATGGGTGGAGGACACTGACATGTTTGGACTCGACCTGAGTTTTCTGAACTGGGACATCATTTCCAAGTTCGTCGTCAAGGGCTTTATTTTCAGCGTGGAGCTAACCATCGTTGCGACCATAGGCGGCATCATTTTTGGCACCCTGCTGGCCTTGATGCGTCTGTCGGGCAAGTCGATTCTGACAGTTCCCGCGACTTTTTACGTCAACGGCATGCGCTCTGTTCCGCTGGTCATGGTGATCCTGTGGTTTTTCCTGCTGGTGCCGGCGGCGTTTTACAGCCTGATTCCCGGCGGCAGCAACTATCGCGCGGAGATCTCGGCAATCATCACCTTTGTGGCATTTGAAGCCGCGTACTTTAGCGAGATCATGCGTGCCGGGATCCAGTCCATCTCGCGTGGTCAGGTCAATGCCGGCCGCGCGCTGGGCATGACCTACGCGCAGAACATGAAGCTGATCATCTTGCCGCAGGCTTTTCGCAACATGGTGCCCATTCTGCTGACCCAGACCATCATCCTGTTTCAGGATACGTCGCTGGTCTACGCGATCGGCGCTTATGACCTTCTCAAGGGTTTCAGCACGGCCGGCAAGATCTATGGCCGCCCCGAAGAGGCTTATCTGCTGGCCGCTGTGGTGTATTTCGTGATCTGCTACGGTCTTTCCTTCATGGTCAAGCGCCTCAATAGCCGAATCGCCATCATTCGCTGAGACGGCAGTTAGCCAAAACGTCCGCGTTTCAAAAAGAACACTGGAGAATTAGATGATCGAGCTGAAAGAAGTTTCCAAATGGTACGGTGATGTGCAGGTTCTCAACAACTGCACCACCAGCATCAAGAAGGGCGAAGTTGTCGTTGTCTGCGGGCCTTCGGGCTCGGGCAAGTCCACCCTGATCAAGACCATCAATGCGCTGGAGCCTTTCCAGAAGGGCCAGATTTTTGTAGATGGCCAGGCGGTGCACGACCCCAAGACGGATTTGCCCAAGCTGCGTAGCCGCGTCGGCATGGTGTTCCAGAATTTCGAGCTTTTCCCCCACCTGAGCGTGACCGAAAACCTGACACTGGCACAGATCAAGGTGCTGAACCGCAAGCCCGACGAGGCGAAAAAACACGGCCTCAAATATCTCGACCGCGTGGGCCTGATGCTGCACAAGGACAAATTTCCCGGCCAGCTGTCAGGGGGCCAGCAGCAGCGCGTGGCGATTGCGCGCGCCTTGAGCATGAACCCGATCGCCATGCTGTTTGACGAGCCCACATCTGCGCTTGACCCTGAAATGGTCGGCGAGGTGCTCGACTGCATGATGGGGCTGGCGCTCGAAGGCATGACGATGATGGTGGTCACGCACGAGATGGGCTTTGCCAAGAAGGTGGGCAGCCGCGTCATTTTCATGGACGTTGGCGGACGCATCCTGGAAGACTGCTCGAAAGACGAATTTTTCAGCCACCCTGAAAACCGTCAGTCGCGCACCAAGGACTTTTTGAACAAGATTCTGCAGCACTGAAGCGCTGCAGATCGAGGGCCAGATCGCGTTTCATTCCCGTCTGGTCGGCGGCGGCCCTCGAATACAGGGCGAAAGTTCATTACGCGGCGTCATGGCGCTGCGGTCTGTTCGCACGGCGCCGCGACCCAGGCCGTGCCAGCGAATGTTTGTATCGTAAGACCAGGCCGGTTGTCTTCCCCTCGGCGCCTTCCATCGTCGATTTTCCGAATACCGGATGTGGCTGAGTCAGTGAAACAGGTTGGTCGATCCGATGCCGATGCGACAATTCAGGCCATGACTTCAGCCATCCTCACACCCGCCACTCAACTCACCATCACACGCCCGGACGACTGGCACCTGCATGTGCGCGACGGTGACGCCCTGAAAACCGTGGTGCCGCACACGGCGGTGCAGTTTGGCCGGGCCATCATCATGCCCAATCTGCGGCCGCCCGTCACCACTGCCGCGCAGGCCGTCGCCTACCGCGACCGTATCCGGGCGGCCGTCCCTGAGGGCGTTGCCTTTGAGCCGCTGATGACGCTGTACCTGACCGACAACTTGCCTCCCGACGAGATCAAACGCGCCAAAGATGCGGGCGTGGTCGCCGTCAAGCTCTACCCTGCCGGCGCCACGACCAACAGCGATGCAGGCGTCACCGACCTGCGTAAGACTTACCGAACGCTCGAAGCAATGCAGCGCGAAGGCTTGTTGCTGCTGGTGCATGGCGAAGTCACTTCGCCTGAGATCGACCTGTTCGACCGCGAAGCCGTTTTCATCGACACGCAACTGAGGCCGCTGCGCCGCGATTTCCCGGAACTGAAAATCGTGTTCGAGCACATCACCACCAGGGAAGCTGCGCAATACGTGACTGAAGCCGACGGTTTTCTGGGTGCCACCATCACCGCGCACCATCTGCTGTACAACCGCAACGCCATTTTTACCGGTGGTATTCGCCCCCATTACTACTGTTTGCCCGTGCTCAAGCGCGAGAGCCACCGTGTTGCGCTGATGCAAGCCGCTACTGGCGGCAATCCGCGTTTTTTCCTCGGCACGGACAGTGCGCCACATCCGGCGCAGCTGAAGGAACATGCTACCGGCTGCGCCGGCTGCTATACCGCCCATGCGGCCATGGAGTTTTACGCAGAAGCTTTCGACGCCGCCGGGGCGCTGGACCAGCTCGAAGCCTTTGCCAGTTTCAACGGTGCCGATTTTTATGGCTTGCCGCACAACCAGGGGACGATCACGCTGCGCCGCGAAAGCTGGATGACGCCGGAAAGCTTTGCCTTTGGTGCGGGTCGGCTGAAGCCGCTGCGCAGTGGCGAGACGCTGTCCTGGAAACTGGTCAATTCGACTTCAGAAAGCCGTTAATGGACCGCAAACCCAGAGTTGCCCTGCTGATCGATGCGGACAATTCGCCGGCCTCAAAAATCGATCTGATTCTCAATGAATTGTCGACCTTCGGCGAAACCAACATCCGCCGCGCTTACGGTAACTGGAAAAAGAGCGAACTCAGGGGCTGGGAGGAAGCGTTGCACGAGCACGCCATACGCCCGATGCAGCAGTTTGACTACACCAAGGGCAAAAATGCCAGCGACATGGCGATGGTGATCGATGCGCTAGAGTTGCTCTACACCGATCGACCCGACGCTTTTGGCATCGTTTCTTCCGACGCCGACTTCACGCCGCTGGTGATGCACCTGCGTGCCAAGGGGGCCGCTGTGTACGGCTTTGGCGCGCAAAAAACACCCGAACCCTTTGTCAACGCCTGCTCGCGTTTTTTATACCTCGACAAGCTGCGGCCCATAACGACGGGCGACGCAGCTGCCAGTGGCAGGGAAGACACAGATGACGCCGGCGCGGTGGCCGCTGCGCCCTTGCGCGCCACGCCGGCGCAACTCAAGCAGGACGCCAAACTGGTCATGCTGCTGCGTAATGCCGTGCAGGCAGCGGCAGACGACGACGGCTGGGCACGCGTCGGTGCGGTGGGCACCCAGATCGCCAACCAGGCTTCGTTTGACCACCGGAACTACGGCTATGCCACGCTGACCAAACTGCTGGTGGCGACCCAGCTCTTTGAGATTGCCGACGAAGGAAAATCGGCCGTGATGGTGCGCGACAAAAGGCTGTCCAGGCCATCCCGGAACTGAGGGTGACCGGCGCATCTGTTTTGCCGCTGGCGCTGATTGACTGGCGCCAGCCCTGGCTGGACCCGTGGCGCGAGACTGGCCTGCGGGTCACGCAAGCCGTCGCGACCGGTCTGCCGCTGCACGAGGCGCTGAACCGCGAGCGGGCATCCCCGGTCCGCTTCGTGCCGCAAAACGACCTGCCAGCGGGCGAGTCCTACGAACGCTATATTTTCAATACCCGTCAGTGCCCGACCCGCGAAGGTTTGCATGATTTTTTTAACGGACTGTGCTGGATGCGCTTTCCTCAGACCAAGACCAGGCTCAACCAGTTGCAGGCCTGCGAGATTGCCGCCGCAGGCGTCGCGCCTCTGCGCGGGCCGGTGCGCGATGCGCTGACGGTGTTCGATGAAAACGCGGCCTTCCTGCTGGCGCCGCAGCCTTTGTGGGACGCCTTGATCGCCCGGGACTGGCGGCAGTTGTTTGTCGGCCTGCGCCCGCTGTGGCGGCAGGCCAGACTGGAGCTTTTCGGTCACGCACTGCTTGAAAAGCTCGTTTTTCCGAGAAAACCCATTACTGTCCATGTATATCGGGCACAGTTTGCTATTGATTCAATAGCAAATCTGGATTCCCGGGTGGCCGCCGACCTGAGTGCCGCCAAGTTCGCCGGCAAACCGTTCACGCCTCTTCCGGTGCTGGGCGTGCCTGGCTGGTGGCCGGAAAACGAGAACTTTTCCTTTTATGATGACTCTCTTGTATTCCGCCCGCGCAGATAAAAAATAACATCTAAAACCCTGCGCTTTTGAGTCGTCACCGCTCGTCCGGGCGGCTTGATTTGGGCTGGCAAAGCCCCCATTTGTCCGCAAGAGAGTTTCTTAGCGGCCTTTACCTTACCCGGTTATTACTGACCTCCCCGGAGAATTCATGAAACGCATTTTTTTGTTTTTGCTGACCAATGTTGCCGTAGTGGCGGTGCTCGGCATTGTCGCCAGCCTGCTGGGCGTCAACCGCTTCCTCACGCCCAACGGACTGAACCTGCCGATGCTGCTTGGTTTTGCGCTGGTCATCGGCTTCGGTGGCGCGATCATCTCGCTCCTTATCAGCAAGCCGGTGGCCAAGTGGAGTGCCGGCGTGCGCATCATCAACGATGCGCAGAACGCTGACGAAGCCTGGATTGTCGAGACCGTGCGCAAGCTGGCTGACAAGGCGCAAATCGGCATGCCCGAGGTCGGCATTTTTGAAGGCGCGCCGAATGCGTTTGCGACTGGTGCGTTCAAGAATTCGGCTCTGGTGGCGGTTTCCACCGGATTGCTTGCCGGCATGACCCGGGAAGAAATCGAAGCCGTGATTGGTCACGAAATCGCCCACGTTGCCAATGGCGACATGGTCACCATGACGCTGATCCAGGGCGTGATGAATACTTTTGTGGTGTTCCTGTCGCGGGTGATCGGCTACGCAGTGGACAGCTTTTTCCGCCGTGGCAGCGACAGCAACTCGGGACCAGGCATTGGTTACTACGTCAGCACCATCGTGCTCGACATCGTGCTGGGTTTTGCAGCCGCCATCGTGGTGGCGTGGTTCTCGCGGCACCGCGAGTTTCGCGCCGACGCCGGGTCGGCCCGGTTGCTGGGGCGCAAGCAGCCCATGATGAATGCGTTGGCCCGTCTGGGTGGCATGCAGCCCGGCGAGCTGCCGAAAACCGTACAGGCGATGGGAATCACAGGCGGCATCGGCCAATTGTTTGCAACCCATCCACCGATTGAAGAGCGCATCGCGGCGCTACAAAATTCGCAGGCTTGAGCGGTTTTCCGCTGTTTTGAAGGCCGGCCCAGCGCCGGCCTTTTTCATGTTGCGCTGTGGGTATCCGCAGCCGATGCTTCAGGTGGCAAGACCTGGACATCTGCAGGAGCTGATGTCCGGGCAGCCGGAGCATTCCGGGCGGGGCGCGCCTGTTCCAGTGTCCGGCTCACCTCGGCGGGATCCATGCCATACATGTCGGAAAACTCGGCCACTGTCTTGCCGCTGGAGTCAAACGTCTTGCGCAGCGCATCGCGCCTTGCGGCCTGTTCACCGAGTTCGGCAAAAGCTTCATCGAGCATGGCGGTGGACACCTCGTCCTGCTGGCGCACGCAGAGCAAAAAAGCTTCACGGCTCAGTCCGGACGCCTCAATTGCCGTGATCAGCTGGACTCTGGCATACGGGCGCAAGTCCTGGTTCGACCGGGCCTGCCGACGGCGGAAAACTTCCATGATCGCGTGATGAACGTGTTCGGGGGCTACCGGTTCAACTGGTTCGCCTTGAAGGTCGTGGCGCTGCAGGCCAGCGGCCACGCTTTCCAGGTAACGCGTCGAACGGGCGTGCAGGCCGAGCGCGACTTTCAACTCATCGCGCTTGAACGCTTCCGG
>NZ_JABBPF010000029.1 GCF_012927415.1 Polaromonas sp.
ACCACGACTACGTCACCGAAATCCACCGCCAAGCCGAAGGGTTTGTCCGTACGCTGGCTGACCGGCTGGAGACTGGTGCGGTCTTTCTGCTGGATTACGGCTTTCCGGAGCATGAGTACTACCACCCGCAGCGCAGCATGGGCACCGTGATGTGCCACCGCGCCCATTTGGTTGATGCCGATCCGCTGACAGACGCAGGGGAAAAGGACATCACCGCCCATATCAATTTCACCGGTATCGCGCTGGCCGGGCAGGAGGCTGGCCTGGAGGTGCTGGGCTACACCAGCCAGGGCCGGTTCTTGCTCAATTGCGGGTTGCTCGACGGCCTGGACGAAAGTGCGAGCAGTACCAGCGTGGCCGAACGCAGCATGGTGCAAAAGCTGGTGAACGAGCATGAAATGGGCGAGCTGTTCAAGGTAATTGCTTTTGGTGCAAAAAACACACCCGTTTGGGTGCCCTTGGGCTTTTCGGCGGGTGACCGCACGCATACACTGTAAACCTGGTCGCCATGATCCGCTGGTTCATCGTCATTTTTCTCGCGCTGGTGTGCATCAGCTGGTTTTCACCGCTGCTGCAAAAACTTGGCTTAGGCAAACTGCCGGGCGACCTGCGCTTTCGTCTCTTTGGCCGGGAATGGTTTATTCCCGTAACCACCACGATTTTGCTGAGCTTGATGGCCAGCCTGATCAGCCAGTTGATCTGAGGGAAGGCCTGTCATGAACGTTTTTTTACCTGCATTAGCCATGCCGTCCGGCATTCGCCTGTCTGCCGGGGCGGCGCCCGTGGCCTGCGTCGATATCGGCGGCACCAAGATCGCCGTCAACGTGGTGACCCCCTGTGGCGCCCTGGGCCGGCTGGTCGAGCCGACGGTCAAGCAGGGCGCTCCGGATGCGCTGGCGCGTCAGGTGCTGCGCATGATCAATGCCAGCTGCCAGGCCGCGCACATCGCGCCAGGTGATCTGGCCGCGGTCGGGGTGGCGTCCTGTGGCCCGTTCGTGCTCAACCAGGGCCAGGTCGAACTGGCGACGCCCAACATTTGCGGCGGCCTGGCGGGTGCGGCGCGGGGCTTGCCGAACGACTGGACCACGGCCGTGCTCGAAGCGCCGCTGCGCGAAGCCTTTTCCGGCGTGCGGGTTGAAAACGACGCCATTGCCGCGCTGCAGGCCGAGCGCCGCTGGGGTGCGCTGCAGGGCATAGCCAACTGCGCCTATGTGACCTGGAGCACCGGCATCGGGACCGGCCTGTGCGTCGATGGCCAGGTGCTCAAGGGTAAAAACGGCAATGCCGGCCATGCCGGCCATATGTTCGTCAGCGACAACTTTGACGCGCTGTGCGGCTGCGGCAACATCGGCGATGTCGAGGCGCTGGTGGCGGGTAACGCGCTGCCCCGGCGGTTTTCTGCTTACTCGGATTCTGCTAGTTTATTAATAGTTGCCAGTGCGGGTGATCCGGGCGCTGGAGTGATCATTGATGAAGTATGCCGGGACATGGGCCGGATGCTGTACAACCTCGTGGTGACGCTTGACCTGCAGCGCATCAGCCTGGGCGGCAGCGTGTTCTGGCACCACCGCGACTACCTGTTGCCGCGTCTGCAATCCCACATCACCGGGCGGCTGCCCGCACTGACCAACGGCTGCACGCTGGTGCCGGCCGGCCTGCAGGACCGGGTGGGTGACTATGCCGCACTAGCGCTGGTTGCCTGAGGCAGATCAAGCGCCATTACCGACTTTGCTCATCCTGGCTCGCACGCCGCCAAGGCGTCCAGATAGGTCTTTCGCCACCAGTGAATATCCTGGCGGCGTATGCGCTCAAGCAGTTTCTGGTGCCGTCTCTGGCGTTCCACCAAGGGCATCTGCAGTGCCAGCTGGATACTTTCGGCCGTGCCGTGGGTGTCATAGGGGTTGACCAGGATGGCTTCCTTGAGCTGCTCGGCCGCCCCGGCAAAGCGTGACAGCACCAGCACACCCGGGTCGGCCGGGTCCTGGGCGGCGATGAATTCCTTGGCGACCAGGTTCATGCCGTCGCGCAACGGCGTGACCAGCGCCACATCGGCTACACGGTACAGCCCAGGCAGGCGTTTGCGGGCGACATTGCGGTGGATGTAGCGAACCGGCATCCAGTCCAGTTCGCCGTAGTCGCCATTGATCGCGCCGCACAGGCTCTCTAACTCCTGGCGCAGGCCGGCATAGGTGTCGAGTGCTTCGCGGCTCGGTGAGGCGATCTGGATCAAGGTAGCGCTATTAAGGTTTTCCGGGTAGTTTTTCAGCAGCTCGCGAAAGGCCCGCAGGCGCTGCGGCAGGCCCTTGGAATAGTCCAGCCGTTCCACGCCCAGCAACAGGCGGCGGCGCGAGTATTCGTCTTTCATGCGCTCGTACATGTCATTCGCTTCCTTGGCGTGCGTCAGCGCGGCGAATTCGTCAACATCGATGCCGATCGGGAAAGCCTGGGCCTGCACCGTGCGCCCAAAGGCGCGGAACTGGTGTTCGGCGAGCGTCTCTGCGCCCACTTCCTGACCGACGTATCCCGAAAAATGCGCCACGTCCGCCTGGCTTTGAAAGCCTACCAGGTCATAGGCAAAAAGTGAGCGGATCAGCCACTCATGCTGCGGTACCGCGGCCAGAATCAGCGGCGGCGGTAGCGGGATATGCAAAAAGAAACCGATGCGGTTCTTGCAGCCCATGGCGCGCAGTTCCGCAGCCATCGGGATCAGGTGATAGTCGTGTACCCAAATGATGTCGTCGGGTTTCAGCAAGGGCACCAGCTTGCGCGCCAGCAATTGGTTGACGCGCCGGTAGCCGCCGATGTAGCCGGCGTCAAAATCGGCCAGGTCGAGCCGGTAATGAAAAACCGGCCAGAGCACGCCGTTGCTGTAGCCCAGGTAATAACTGTCGTGGTCCTCGCGGCACAGGTCCACGGTGGTCAAGGTCACGTTGCCGGCCTGCTGGGTGTGGACCTCGCCCTCTCCCGGCGTGCCGCCCTCGACAATGGCGCCGCTCCAGCCAAACCACAAGCCGCCGTTGGCCGACAGCGCATCGCCCAGCGCGACCGCCAAGCCTCCGGCTGCCGCTGATTTGCGGGGATCGGCGACACGGTTCGAAACAACAACTAATCTAGCCATGGGTGTTCTGCAGGTTGTCGAAACGAAAGGAACGAGGCGCGCCGAAGCGCCGGGGAAAGCCAGTGTCAGTACCAGTACCGGCCGCGGAACTGGCTTTGCCAGGCCGCAGGCGGGGCAGCTCCCTCGGGGGGCAGCGCAGCACACGAAGTGGCAAGCGTGGGGCCATATTCATACCTGGCTGTCCCAGGGCGCTGACAGGCGCACTGCAGCATTGATGATGCCGACCATCGAATAGGTTTGCGGAAAGTTGCCCCACATCTCGCCGGTGACCGGATGGGTGTCTTCGGACAGCAGGCCCAGGTGGTTGCGGGCGGCCAGCATGGTCTCGAAAATAGCCCGTGCTTCATCCTTGCGGCCAATGCGCGCCAGCGCGTCGATGCGCCAGAAGGTGCAGATGTTGAAGGCGGTTTCGGGCTTGCCGAAGTCGTCCGACGCCTCATAGCGGCGCATGTAGGGGCCGTCGCACAAAAATTTTTCCAGCGCGTCCACAGTAGCCACAAAACGCGGATCTTTCGGGTCGATAAAGCCGACTTCGATCATCAGGAGCACGCTGGCGTCCAGGTCGCGCCCGCCAAAGCTTTCGGCGAAGGCCTGGCGCTCCTCGCTCCAGGATTCGCGCAAGATTCGCTCGCGCATGAGGCTTGCATGGCCGTGCCAGTAAGTTGCGCGCTCGGGCTGCTTCAGGGTGAGCGCAATCTTGCCCAGACGGTCGCAGGCGGCCCAGCACATCAGCGCCGACGAGGTGTGTACCCGGGCGCGCGTGCGCAGCTCCCACATGCCGGCGTCCGGCTTGTCGTAGTTGCGCAGCGCCTGCTCGCCCACCGCTTCGAGGCGAAGGAACTCGGCCGCGCCAGCGCGGTGAAGTAGCCGCTGGTCGTGAAAAGCCTGGGCTGCACCCAGCACGACATTGCCGTAAACATCGTGCTGGAAATGCTCCTGTGCCTGGTTGCCGACGCGCACCGGCCCCATGTTGCGGTAGCCGCCCAGGTGCTCATAAGTCATCTCGGGCAGCTCGCGCTCCAGTCCAATGCCGAACAACGGCTGGATATATCCGCCGTCGGCGTGCACCACGACATTGCTGAGCCAGCGAAGGTAGTCTTCCAGAGTGCCGACTTCCGACAGGCTGTTGAGCGCCCGCACGACAAAAAAAGCGTCGCGCAGCCAGCAGTACCGGTAGTCCCAATTGCGCCCGCTGTTCGGCGCTTCGGGGATGCTGGTGGTCATGGCCGCGACAATCGCGCCGGTATCCTCGAACAGCGACAGCTTGAGCGTGATGGCCGCCCGTATTACCGCCTCCTGCCACTCCAGCGGGATATGCAGCCGCTGGCTCCACTTGCGCCAGTAGGACACGGTTTCCTGTTCGAACAGGCGGGCCGTGTCGGCGATGCCGTCGGCAATCGACTCATCCGCGCCGAGCAGGAAGTTGTGTTCGCGCGTCAGCACGAAAGGCTGCTTGGACAGAAGGTGCGACAGCGGTGCGTCGGTGTTGAGTCTGAGCGTCAGGGCATCGCCGATATAGCGCAGGTGGTTGCTGCCCTGAGTGACCGCCGGTTTGATCCGGCCCCAGTCAAAACGTACATCCAGCGACACCCGGATGCGTGGCGCGCCCTTGATGGGTCGTACCCGGCGCACCAGCGTCATGGGCTTGAAGAAACGCGACCGGCTGTAAAAGCGCGGCGCAAAGTCAGTGATTTCTATGGCTTGGCCGCTGTGGTCAAACAGCTGGGTGCGCAGCACGGCAGTGTTGGGCTCGTACGATTGCGTGGCGTGGGAAAAGTTTTCAATTTCGATGGCAAACGCGCTGCCCTTGTCGCTGTCGTCCAGCAACGCATTGAACACCGGATCGCCATCAAAGCGCGGCAGGCAGCACCAGACGATGCGCCCGCGCGAATCGACCAGCGCGCTGAATGCGCAGTTGCCGATGACGCCGAGTGACAGCGACACCGGCGCGGGCGGCGAAAAGCTGGAAACCGCATTGGCGGCGCTCATGCGGAAAGCCCGGGACTGCCGGTTTTGGGTAAAAACGTGGATGCCAATTGCAGCCACTCGGTGAGCTGGGTCACGCTGACGCAGCGATGCTGTGCCAACGTAGGGCCAGGGCCCACCTTGATGGCGTTGCCGCCCATGCGCTGCACCTGTTCAAAACCGGCTTCATCGGTCACGTCGTCGCCGGCAAATATCGGGATGCGACCGGCAAACGGCTCTTCGTTCATGAAGGCTTCTATGGCTGTGCCCTTGCTGAAGCCCGACGGCTTCAGGTCAATCACGAATTTGCCCTGCATCAACTCAATTCCCGCGCTGCGTTCAACCGCTTCGCGCATCACCTGCAGACACAGGTTTTCAAGTTCCGGGGCGTGTCGGTAATGCAGGCTCAGCACCAGGTTTTTGCGTTCAAGTTTCAGGCCGGGGTGAATATACGTCAGGCCTTCGGCAGCCTGCAAAACCTGTTGCAGGTCCACAGGCGGCGCGCTGACCAGCAGGCCACCAGCCGTGCGGCGCTGCGCCCCATGTTCGCCCGAAGCCGGCAATAAGAGGGGAGCCAGAAAACCATCCAGATCGAACAGCGCGCGTCCCGACACCAGGGCCAGCGCACCATTCGTTTGCCTGTACAAGGCAGCCAGAGTATTCGTCAGACCCAGAGGAACTTCGACCAGTTCCGGCTGCGAGGCCAGCGCGACCAGCGTTCCGTCAAAGTCAAGAAAAAGCGCCGTGGCCTGCGTGATGCGCGGGAGGTTTTCTGGGTGCATATGCATCCGAAAACCATAGCAGAAACCCTGCCATCTGCTTGTAGGCCAGACGCGCGTTTTGCCTGCTGTCCTTGATTGGGGAAAACCGTTAAAACCAGGGAGTAATTATGGTTGTAGCGTTTGATGAACGGGCGGAGTCAGCTGTTGAGTTCCTGGCATTTCGGCTCGCCCGCCAGCATTTCAGGGCAAGTCCTTGTATGGCTCGGGCATTGCCGCATCGCGCGGGCCGACCATGCCCAGCCGCGCTTTCAGGGACTGGGGCTGGCCAGTCAGGATGGCAGCGTAATTGGTCGCGTTCGACAACACTTTTTTCACGTAATCGCGCGTTTCGCTGAAGGGCACGTTTTCGGCCCAGATGGCCCCGTCAAGCACATTCCCGTTGCGCCAGCTGCGAGGCCGGCCCGGCCCGGCGTTGTACGCGGCAGCCGCCATCGGCATGGAGCCGCCCAGATCGTCCAGCGCCAGTTTCAGATAGGCCGTGCCAATGGTGATGTTGGTTTCGCGATCATTGAGCTGGTCGGTGCTGAAACCGTCCAGACCGATTTTTTTTGCCGTCCAGCGTGCCGTGGCGGGCATGACCTGCATCAACCCAGAAGCCCCGACGCCAGAGCGTGCGTCCATGATGAAACGGCTTTCCTGCCGGATCAGGCCATAGACATAGGCTGGATCGAGATTGATGGCCCGGCTGCGCTTGACCACGGTTTCGCGAAAAGGCATGGGAAAGCGCTGGTCAAAGTCAAGCACGGTCTGCGTTCGCTCGCTGGTGTTGATGCAACGGTCCCAGATCTGCCGGTCGCAGGCAAACTGCGCGGCGGCCAGCAATTCGCGCTCACCCATGCTGCCGCGTTGATGCAAGTTGGTGCTGTAGTTCCATTCGCGCACGCCCTCCGGCCGCAAACCGATCAAGATCGCGTAGGCGCTGCGGTTCAGGCCCGGGTTGAGCCGCGCGGCTTCTTTTTCTTCGGTAGTGAGTGGCACCGGTTTTGCGGGCACCGTAATTTTCTGGCCGAGGTCCTCCAGCGCCAGCTGCTCGTAAAAGCCTCTTACCGAGGCGATCGATTGCAGCAGCGCCAGCGCCTCGGCGCGTTGCGGCGCGATGGTGATGGCGGTGACGTCGCCGGACGCGCCCCGCGAGGGTGAGTCTGGCGGTGCCAAGGCAAGCAGGGCGCGCGCTTTCCAGTAACTCCAGGTCGGTTCCTTGCGGCCTTCATCGCTCATGGCATTGATGGCCCTCAGCACTTGCTGCCAGTCAGGCTGGCCAGCCGAGCGCAGTGCGGCGCGGGTTTTCCAGCCCAGCATATCGTCCGTCAGGTCGGTGTCGCGTGTGACTTTGGAAAAATACTGCAGTGCATCGCCCGCAGGAACCGCTCCCAGACGGGTAGCGGCCTGCCTGCCAATCACGCCCCAAATCCAGTTGCGCTCCTCGGTGCCCAGCTGCATGCCCCATTTGTTTTCCATCTGGAAGGCAGCACCGTCTGCATCGCTTGCCGCCAGCTTGACCAGCGCCAGGGTGATGATTTCCTTGCGCAGCTTGCGCAGCGCCAAATGTTTGCCGGCGAGAAATTTGATCGGGCTGCTGGTCAGCTCGGTCACCATGTCGAGGGCTTCGGGCGCAATGATCTGCACCGCATCGCGGGCCGCGCGGGGGCGGTTGGCCTCAAGGGCCAGTCGAGCCTTTTGCCAGACATCCTGCTGCGTGAGATTTTTGCTGCCGACCAGCCGGCTTACCGCCGTTGTGCAGCCGTCGTCGGCTTCGCGCTGCAAGAACCAGTTTTTGCGCACTTCCTGAGCCAGTTGCGGGTCCTGCGCCGGATTTTTCAGATGCTCGACCAGCAGCGCGTAGCAGCGCACTTCGCGGTCGTCGTTCATGCGAAAGTTCGGGTATTCGGCGGCAAAGGCGACCCAGTCGCGGCGCTGGCCGAGCAGCAGCAGCCAGTCGTTGCGCAAGCGGTCTTCCTGGTAACTGCCGCCATAGCGGCTAAAAAATCCCTGCACTTCCTGCGGGCTGGCTTCATCCAGGCGCGCCTTGAGCTCCCAGTAAGCGCTCCAGACCTCCAGCGTGTGGCCACGGGCTTGCGGCAGCAGTTGCGTCAACCGGCTCTTGTCGCCGCGTTTGAAGGCTTTGTTCATCTCCAGAATCAGGGCGTCGCCAGCGGCATTGCTGCTCCGGGTCAGGGGGGCGGCGCTGTCCTGAGCCACCGCAGGCGCGACCAGGACGACCGAAAGCGCCGCGCTGAAAAGAATTTTGTATAGCATCGGGGCATTATGGACAAATTAAGTACACGCAAAGCACTGGTGCAATCGCGGCTCGACATGCCCGACCGTCTGGCAAGGGCCGATCTGCTGCAGCGCGTGATGCGCATCTGGCTTGTCGGTTCGCCGCACGAGGTGATCGGCACCTATTGGCCAATCAAGGGCGAATTTGATCCGCTACCCGCGCTTTACCGCTGGCAGGAGGACGCTACCCTGGGGGATATAAAGGGCTTGAATCACGATGATGTCCAGGAAATACCGGCACAGTTAGCTACTGAAAGTATAGCAAACCGATCACCGCGCAAGATCGGGCTTCCGGTGGTCAACAAGCGGCACAAGACCCTGACCTTTCATGCTTGGTACCCGGGCTGCCCGATGGAAGAAGACGCCTACGGCATCCCCAAACCCAAGGACACCGAGATCATTGTGCCCACGCTGCTGTTTGTTCCTTGCGTCGGTTACGGGCCGGGCGGCTACCGCCTGGGTTACGGCGGCGGTTTTTACGACCGCACGCTGGCGACGCTTTCGCCGCGGCCCGTCACGGTGGGCCTGGGCTACAGCCAAGGCTGGCTGCCCGAGCTGGAGCCCGAGGCGCATGACATCGCGCTGGATGTGATTCTTAACGACAGGGGCGTCGTCTGGCCGGTTTGACGCGGCCTTTCTCCACGCAGGCGTCCTCAAAAAATATTTTTGGTGGGACCGGTTATTGCTATAAATAGCATAGCTTTAGAACACCGTAGTTATTGGACGATAGCCTGAAAACACTCAAAATTTCCGATTCGGCGGTGCTCAGGGGTTCCACGCGCTGTCAGGCACGCGGCTTGTAAGCTACCGCGTCAATTTCAAGCCGAGCGTCGACCATCAACCGAGCCTCGGTCGTCGAGCGTGCTGGCTTGCCGGGACCAAAATAGCTCATGTACACCCGGTTGAAGCTGCCAAAGTCGCGAGCATCCTGCAGCCACACCGTGGTCTTGCAGACGTCTTCCAGCGTGCAGCCGGCCAGCGCGAGGGCAGCGGAAATGTTTTTCATGACTTGCCGCGTCTGCACTTCGATTCCGCCCGGCACGATCTCACCTTTTTCATCGGCTGGAACCTGACCCGAGACATAGACAAAATCACCGGCGCGCACAGCCGGCGACATGGGCCGGGGCTGGTTGTCAGAGGCTACAGGGGGATTGCCAAGAAATTCAAGTGCGGGCATTTTGGTAGCTCCTGGTTGGATAAAAAAAATGAATAAGTCAATGAAAACGGTAGCGAGCCGGGGCTTCCCTTAGCGCTGGCAGGCAAGATGCGCTTCGTCGGATTCTAGGCAGTGAAAGCCAGTACTGAAATATACTTTCACACTTATCGTGCGAGTTTAGGGTTTTCACGAATTTTATTGGTTTGGTGGGCAGCATATTCTTTGCAAGTTGAAAATTAATTTCACTTTTAAGGAAAAAGGGATGCTGCAAAAATTCTTGATCAGCCGCCGCAAGACGATGGCTCTGGCTTTGATGGTGGGCAGTGCCGCCCTGTCGCCGGTCGCATCGCAAGCGCAGGCGCTGTCAAAGTCAGCGCTCAACCTGGCCATGATTGCCGAGCCCCAAACGCTGGACCCGATGGCCTCCACCGCCGATCTGGTGGGCACCATCATGCAGCACGTCTATGAGCCGCTGTACACGTTTGACGCCAACTGGAAGATGATCCCCATGCTCGCCGAAGACATGCCGAAGATTTCGGCTGACGGCAAGCACTACAGCATTACCCTGCGCAAGGGCGTGCAACTGCACAACGGCCGCGAGCTCAACGCCGAAGATGTGGTGGCCAGCCTCAAGCGCTGGATGGACGTGTCGCCACGCGGCAAGGCGCTTTCCAGGGAGGTGGCCGACCTGTCAGTCAGCGGCGCTTATGGCATCGAACTCACGCTGAAAGCCCCTTATGCCCCCCTGCTGCCGCAACTGGCCTTGCCCTCCGGCATGGCGGCCATCATGGCCAAGGAGTCGATTGCGACGCCACTGAAAGACTTTGTTGGCACCGGGCCTTACAAGTTCAAGGAGCGCCGCCCCGACCAGTATGTGCTGCTGACCCGTTTTGACCAGTACTCGGCGCGTAAGGAAGCTGCCAGCGGCTATGGCGGCAAAAAGGCAGCCATTGCGGACGAGCTGCGCTTCATCCCCGTGCCCAACGCCAACACGCGCGTTGAAGGTTCGCTGGCTGGCCAGTACCATTTTGCCGACCTGCTGCCGACCGAAGCGCTAGGCCGCCTTGAAAAAGCCGGTGGCAAAACAGTCCCCATCCTGACGCCTTCTTTTGGCTTTCCCTACTTTGTCTTCAATACCAAGGAGGGCGTGATGACCTCGCTGCCGATGCGCAAGGCAGTGCAGACCAGCTTTGGCGAAGGCGAGATGCTGGCCGCCGGTTTTGGCGACACGCGTTTTTTCACCGCCGAGGCCAATCATTTTCCCAGGGGCACGCCGTTTTATTCAGCTGCCGGGGCGGCCAGCTACAACGAGCGTGATGCCGCCAAGGCCCGGGGCCAGGCTGCGACGGCGGGTTACAAGGGCGAAACCATTCGCATCCTGACCAGCCGCCAGTACGACTTTCACTACAACATGGCGCTGATCATGGCCGAGCAGCTCAAGCGCGCTGGTTTTAAGGCCGAGCTGAATGTGGTTGACTGGGCCACGCTGGTACAGCGCCGCAACGACGCCAAGCTGTGGGACATCTACATCACTCATTCGGGCCAGTTCCCGGAGCCCATGCTGTCGCCGCCGCAACTGGGCGAAGGCGCGCCAGGCTGGTGGAGCTCGCCGGCCAAGCAGGCCGCGCTGGCCGCGCTGAATCAGGAAACCAACCTGGCCAAGCGCGGTGCCCTGTGGGGCGCGGTGCAGCAGGTGGTCTATGACGAAGTGCCCTACATCAACGTCGGGAAGTTCAACAGTCTGTCGGCCCGCTCGCCCGCGCTGCAGGGCTACGTGCCCTCGACCTGGCCCTTCTTCTGGAACACAGGGCTGAAGAACTGAAGAACTGAAGTGATGGGGGCTCCCACGCCTTCTACTTTGTGCAATGCGCAAGGTCTTTCAGGCCGCGGCTCGCGAGACGTTTCGCCCTGGGGCGGACCCGGCGGCGAAACCGGGCTCGTTGTTTACCTTGTTTAATTTGGTTAAAGAAAAGCTGTCATGACACGCTATTTGTTGTCGCGCCTGATGGGCATGCTGGTCGTCATGTCGATCGTGGCGGTTTTGGTATTCATGCTGACGCGCGCCGCCTCGGGTGACCCCGTTGCGGTGCTGCTGGGTGATCAGGCCACGGCCGAGGACATCGTCCGGGTGCAAAGGGAATACGGCCTGGACAAGCCGCTGGCGGTGCAGTTTGGCTACTGGCTCAGGGAATTGTCGCAGGGCAATCTGGGTCAGTCCATCTTCTTGCAGCGCCCGGTCACCCAGGCCTTGTGGGAGCGTGCCGAACCCACTGCCTTGCTGGCCCTGCTGTCGGTCTTCATTGCCACGGCCATAGGTGTGCCTTGCGGCATCGTTTCGGCGGCGTTTCGGGGCCGGTGGATTGACCAGCTTTTCACCGGTTTTGCCATGCTGGGTGCCAGCATTCCCAGCTTCTGGTTTGGCCTGGTGCTGATGCAGATATTTGCCGTGTCGCTCGGCTGGTTTCCGGTGTCGGGTTATGGCGACCCGGGTGCCACGCTCATGGAGCGTATCCACTATCTGGTGCTGCCATCGGTGGTGCTGGGCGTGCTCAATTCGGCGCTCATCATCCGCTTTACACGCGCTTCGATGCTCGATGTACTCGGTGAAGACTATGTGCGTACGGCTCGCGCCAAGGGTTTGAGTGAAAACGTGGTGGTGCTCAAACACGCGCTGCGCAATGCGCTGGTACCCATCGTGACCGTCATCGGGCTGACCATCGCGCTGATGATCGGCGGCGCGGTGGTAACAGAAACCGTGTTCGGCCTGCCCGGTGTCGGCAACCTGGTGGTGAGTGCCGTGCTGCGACGTGATTACCCGGTGATTCAGGGCGCCTTGCTGGTGGTCGCCATGATTTACGTGGTGATCAATTTCCTGACCGACCTGCTCTACCGGGTGGTCGACCCCCGGGTCAACTACTGAAGACGGACTGGCGACGTATGAAAATTCCCCTCGTTCTCCGGAAACTGTTTCGCCGCCGCATCGTTCTGGCGGCCGCCATCTGCCTGCTACTGGTGGTCGCGGTCGCGCTGCTGGCCAATGTGATCACCGGCTATGACCCGAATGACACGGCGGTGAGCGAGCGCCTGTCCGCGCCGACTGCCAGCCATCTGCTGGGAACAGACGAACTCGGCCGCGACCTGTTTTCGCGCATTGCCTTCGGCGGCCGCTATTCGCTCACGATTTCCGCGCTGACGGCTGCGGGCTCGATTGTGTTTGGCACCCTGTTGGGTCTGGTGGCGGGTTTTTTCCGCCGGCTCGATACGCCCGTCATGCGGGTGGTGGACGCCATGATGTCCTTCCCCGACATTCTGCTGGCCATTGCCCTGGTGGCTATTTTGGGCCCATCCATGCTCAACGTGGTGCTGGCGCTGGTGCTGGTATACACGCCGCGCGTGGCGCGTGTGGTGCGAGCGTCGACCCTGGTGGTGCGCGAGCTGCTGTTTGTCGAAGCCGCGCGTGCCGTGGGTGTGTCCACCGCCGGCATTTTGTGGCGTCATATTCTGCCTAACCTGATGTCGCCCATTCTGGTGCAGGCCTCCTTCATCTTTGCCTATGCCATCCTGGCCGAGGCCGCCCTGTCTTTTTTGGGCGTCGGCGTGCCGCCCGAAATCCCGACCTGGGGCACCATGGTCGCCGGCAGCCAGCAGTATGCGCACCAAGCGCTCTGGATCGTCTTGTTTCCCGGCCTGGCCATCATCATGACCGCGCTGTCCCTGCAACTGCTGGGCGACGGTGTGCGCGATTTGCTCGATCCGCGGCTTAAAAAGTCGATGTGAGACTTTGACCATGAATTCAAACCCCAGCGCGTCGCGGCTTGATGTCCGTCACCTCAGCACTTTTTTTGACACCGACGAGGGGCTGATCCGCTCTGTTGCCGACGTCAGCTTCAGCATCCTGCCAGGCAAGACCACCGCTTTGGTGGGCGAGTCCGGTTCCGGTAAATCGGTGACCAGCCTGACTTTGATGCGTCTGCTCTCGCGCACCGCCTCCACGCAGGTCAGCGGCCAGGCCCTGTTTACCCGCCGTAGCGGCGAGACCGTGGATTTGCTGGCCTTGCCAGAGCCCGCCATGCGCCGGATACGCGGCAACGAAATCGCGATGATTTTCCAGGAGCCGATGACCAGTTTGAACCCGGTATTCACGGTGGGCGAACAGATTGCGGAGTCGGTGCGCCTGCACATGGGGCTGGGCCGCGCGGCCGCCCTGGCCCACGCACAGCGCATGCTTGAGCTGGTTGAAATACCAGCTGCCGCGCAACGCCTGCATGAGTATCCGCACCAGTTGTCGGGCGGCATGCGCCAGCGCGTGATGATTGCGCTGGCCATGGCCTGCAACCCGACCTTGCTGATCGCCGACGAGCCCACCACCGCGCTCGATGTGACTATACAGGCGCAAATTCTGCAGCTGATGCGCCGCCTGCAACAAGAAACCGGAATGAGCATTCTGTTCATCACCCACAACCTGGCCGTGGTGGCGCACCATGCCGATGAGGTGGCGGTGATGTACGCCGGCCGCATTGTCGAGCGTGCTCCGGTGCGCGAACTGTTCGCTGCGCCGCGCCACCCCTACACGCAAGGCCTGCTGGCGTGCCTGCCGGCGCAGCAACGCAAGCGTGAGCTGGCTGCCGGTGCAGTTGGTAAAAATGGCGTAAAAATGCGCCGCCTGTACGCCATTCGCGGCCAGGTTTCCAGCCCTCTGGCACCCCCGCCAGGCTGTGCGTTCGAGCCGCGCTGTGACCATGCCCTTGCCGCCTGCCGCGACGCCATTCCCGATTTGCGCGATGTCGGCCCACAGCGCACGGCGCGCTGCATTCTGGTTTCTGAAACCGCAAATGTCCCAATGGAGAATGCCGCGTGACTGCGCCACTGATCGAGGTTAGAAACCTGCGCCGCTACTTTGGTGCGCCAGCCAAACCGGTCCGCGCGGTGGACGATGTGTCTTTTTTCATCATGCCTGGCGAAACGCTGGGCCTGGTCGGTGAATCCGGTTCGGGCAAAAGCACGATTGGCCGCACCCTGTTGCGCCTGATCGAGAGCAGCTCGGGCCAGGTGCTCTACCGCGGCGAAGACCTTGGCGCGGCCTCAGGCAGCCGCATGCGCGCGCTGCGCAGCAAGCTGCAGATGATTTTTCAGGACCCCTACGCCAGCCTGAACCCGAAGATGCGCGTGAAAGACATTCTCGGCGAAGCCTTGCAGGTGCATGGGCTGGCCGAAGGCAAGGCGGCACGCGATGCACGCATTGCGGAATTGCTGGAACTGGTGGGCCTGCGGGCTGAGCACGCGACCCGTTATCCGCATGAGTTCTCGGGTGGTCAGCGCCAGCGTATTGGGGTGGCGCGCGCACTGGCCGTCGAACCTGAGTTCATTGTGGCCGACGAGCCTTTGTCCGCTTTGGACGTGTCGATTCAGGCGCAGGTGGTCAACCTGCTATGCGACCTGCGTGACCGCTTGTCACTGACCATGCTCTTCATCTCTCACGATCTGGATGTGGTTCAGTACCTGTGCGACCGCGTGGTCGTGCTTTACCTGGGTCGGGTCATGGAAGTGGCGCCCACCGCCGAGCTGTATGCGTGGCCCTCTCACCCCTACACGCAGGCGCTGCTGGCCGCCTCACCCAAGCCCGATCCCGAGCAGAAAAGGGAATATGTTGCGCTCAAGGGTGACCTTCCCAGCCCGGTCAACCCACCGTCGGGTTGTGTGTTCAGAACCCGCTGCCCGCACGCCATCGAGGCTTGTGCCAGCGCCCGCCCGGAGTTGCGCGACATGGGGCAGGGCCGTTTCAAGGCTTGCATTCGGGATGATATTGCCATCATCCCGTCGTTGATCACCGCTTAATAATTGAAAACCAAAATGACTACCTTGCAAGACATTCTTGACCCGCAGATTGACCACTCCTTTAAGGGCTTTCCGCATACCAGCCCGCCGCTGCGCCGCTCGCAAATTGCGGCGCAAGGCTGGCACCTCCTTGCCGGTGATTTGCCGTTGCCGCTGGCGGTCGTGAAGCAACAGGCCTTGCAGCACAACCTGACGTGGATGCAGCGTTTTGCCGCCGACCAGGGCCTTGACATGGCCCCGCACGGCAAAACCACCATGTCGCCCCAACTGCTCAGGCGACAGCTGGATGAGGGCGCCTGGGGGCTGACTTTTGCCACCGTGGCGCAGGTGCGCGCCGGTGCATCGGTCGGTGCGCGTCGCTGCATGATTGCCAACCAGGTGTTCACTGCCGTAGACCTGGCAGGCGTTCAGGACATGCAGCGCGAATACAGCGGTTTGCGAATTGTGTTTCTGGTGGATTCGCTAGAGCAGCTGGCCTTGATCGAGGCCTGGTATCGCTCGCAACAGGGCACGGTCGCAGCGCTGCGACCTTTTGAAGTAATGCTGGAAATTGGCGTGCACGGTGGGCGTACTGGTTGCCGAACCGAGCTGGACGCCCAGGCGCTGGCCAGGCGTGTGCATGAAAGCCTGGCCTGCCGTCTCGTCGGGATCGAATGCTATGAGGGTCTGGCTGCGACCGGGCAGTCGACAGCGGACGACGCCTATGCAACGGCGTTGATGCGGCGTGTCGTCGAAGCCGCCGTTTTTTGCGACGAGCATAATTTTTTTGATAATGCGGAGGTCCTCATCACGGCAGGTGGTTCCGCCATTTTTGACCTCGTCACGAGCCGGCTCAAACCCCAACTCTCGCGGCCGGTGCGCGGCGTGCTGCGCTCGGGCTGCTATGTGACGCACGATCATGGCTTTTACAAACGCATGGTCAGTGCCGTCAATTCGCGTCTGCGTTGCACCGACGGCCTGCAGGCCGCTCTGGAAGTGTGGGCGGCGGTGCAGTCCTGCCCCGAGCCCGGTCTGGCCATTCTTGCGATAGGCAAACGCGACATATCCTATGACCTTGATTTGCCGGTTCCGCTGGCTTTTTGCAGGCCTGGCGAACATGTCGTCATGCCGGCTCCCGCTGACTGGAAGATAGGCGGCCTGAACGACCAGCATGCCTATTTGCGCGGTAGCGGCCCGGAGCATGCGGCGCTGCAGGTGGGCGACCTGGTGGCGCTCGGCATCTCGCATCCTTGCACCACGTTCGACAAATGGCGCTGGATGCCGGTGGTTGATGACAACTACCGGGTCTGCGACGCCCTTGTGACCTGTTTCTGATTTTTACGAGAACTGCTGGCTTGATCTGCGCCAGCCCGAATGGCCCTGATTCATGAACTCCAAAGTACTTGCCAAAATTGCCGCGGCGATTGACAACGCGCCGACTTCCAGACGCAGCGTGCTGGCCCTCATCCTGCAGGACCCGCAGCGGGTGCTGGATGAAAGCTTCGAGCAGTTGGCCCGGCGCGCGGACAGCTCCGTGCCCACCGTGATGCGAGCCTGCCGCAACCTGGGTTATTCGGGCTTGCGTGAATTCAAGCTGGCGCTGGCGCAGGAAATGGCTGTGAGCGGCTCGCCGCTGCATCGCCGTGTGCAGTTGCACGACGGTACCGAAGAGGTCATCTCCAAAGTGATCAAGGGAGCGGCGACCGCTGTCAGCGGCGTGCAGGCACAGCTCAGCGTGACGGCGGGCGAGGCGGCGGCCGACGCCATCGTTCGCGCCAGCCGGGTCGATTGCTACAGCGTCGGCGTGACTTCCAGCTTCATGGCCTCCGACATGCAGGCAAGACTGTTCCGGCTGGGGCTGGTCTCCAATGCCTACCTCGACATTCACCTGCAGCTGGTATCAGCGGCCACCATCGGCACAGAGGGCGTGGTGTTTGCCATTTCGCATGTCGGCGGCATGCCCTCGCTGATCGAGGCGGTGGACGTGGCCCGCTCGCAAGGCGCCACGGTAATTGCGCTGACCCAGCAGGGAACCGAACTGGCCAGGCACGCCGATATTGTGCTGGGCATTCACGTGCCGGACGATCCAGTGATGCACGTTGGAACCGAGGCTTACCTGGTCCACCTTACTGTGCTGGAAATCGTCACGGTGCTCGTCGCGCAGCGTCTGGGCGATCGAGCCGTCAAGCGACTGGGTGGCGTGCGCGACGTCCTCAGCACGCGCGGTGTCGACATCCGTCACTACCCCAAGCTCGATTGGGGCAGCGCCCCGGCAGTGAATGAAAGCAAAATCAGATGACGCACGCGACCCTGCTTGAAAACGGTCTGGTGATTGACGGTACGGGAGCCGATGGCTGGATCGGGGATGTGCTGCTGGTTGATGACCGGATCGCGGCACTTGGCCAGAATCTCCGCCAAAGCCTGCCTGATGGGCTGATTTTGCAAGAGTCAAACTGTGTTGACTGCAGCGGCCTGGCCATCACCCCCGGCTTCGTCGATGTGCACACGCACGATGATGCGATCGTGCTCAAACACCCCGACATGCTGCCCAAGGTTTCGCAAGGCATCACCACCGTCATTACCGGGAACTGTGGCATTTCGCTGGCGCCGTTCGTGGTGGAAAAATCGGAGCCGCCGCTCAATCTGCTAGGTATCGACTCCTTCCGCTTTGATTCAGTGCAGGGCTACGCACGGGCATTGGCGGCGGCCCGGCCAGCGGTCAATGTGGCGGTGCTTATTGGTCACACCACGCTGCGCTTTGCCTGCGTGCGCGATCTGGCTCTCGCAGCCAGCGCCAGCGAGCTCGATGCCATGTGCGGCTTGCTCACGCGCTGCATGGAAGACGGCGCGACCGGCTTGTCGTCCGGGCTTTTTTACGAGCAGGCCTTTGCCGCGCCGGCGGATGAAGTCGTGCGCCTGGCCCAGGTGGTTTCGCGCTTCGGCGGGGTCTATGCCACGCATCTTCGCAGCGAGATGCAGGCCATTGTCGAAGCGCTTCATGAAGCCGGGGACACTGCCTTTCGCGCGGGTGTGCCGCTGATCATTTCGCACCATAAATGCGCCGGCCCGGTCAACTGGGGGCGCACCCGGGAAACCGTGCCGCTGATCGAGTCGCTGGCCAGGCGCCAGGCGGTGGCGATGGATGTTTACCCCTACGTGGCTGGCTCCACGGTGCTGCGCGAGGACCTTGTTGATGGGGTGATAGACATACTTGTCAGCTGGTCGACGCCGCACCCTGAGATGACGGGCCGCACCCTGGCCTCTATTGCCGCCGAGTGGGGTGTTGACCAGAAAACCGTTTGCCGGCGCCTGCAGCCGGGCGGCGCCTGCTATTTTCAGATGGACGAGGAAGACGTAAAGCGCGTCATTGCCCATCCCCTGAGCATGATTGGCTCGGACGGTCTGCCGCACGACCAGCATCCGCATCCGAGACTGTGGGGCGCATTTCCGCGCGTGCTGGCACGCTACTGGCGCGAGCAAAAACTCTTCTCGCTGGAAACCGCCATCCACAAGATGACAGGCCTGTCGGCCCGGAATTTCAGGCTGCATCAGCGCGGCCAGCTGCAGGCGGGCTGGCATGCGGATGTCGTGGTGCTTGACCCGGCGCGCGTGCGTGACGTGTCGACTTACGAAAACCCGATCGCGCTGTCTGAAGGCATTGAGAGGGTGTTCGTCAACGGCGTACTGACCTATGGGCGAGACGCGGATGACTCAGACCTTGCCGGTCACCCCCCTGTGAAGTCGCGTGCTGGCAGGCTATTGAAGCGCCGATCACCGCAGGTTTGAAGCATATTTGCCTGTTTTCATTCCAGCCGATGTAGCTTAACCGGCTCCGGCTCCGGCTCCGGCTCCGGCACATCCCCAATCGCCTTGCGTGTCTGTGTCGCCTGCGCCTTGAGCCAGTCACAAAACGCCTGCACTTCAGGCCGCGCGGCATTGCGCGGCCCCACGATCAGCCAGTAGGCCAGCGGCGAGTCCAGACGCAACTGCGGAAAAGGCTCCACCAGATGGCCTGAGGCCAGGCTTTCGGCAATCAGTGGCGTGCGCACCAGCGCCACGCCCTGGCCGGTCAGCGCAGCCTGGGCGATCTGATGCGCGTAATTGAAGGATAGCCAGCGTTTTGGTACGAAATTCGTCATGTGTCGTGCGGCAAACCAGCGCTGCCAGGTCAACAGCTCCGTGTACTGGCTGCGGTGGGCGTCGCCCGCTTCCACAAGCGCAAATTGGGCCAGATCCTGCGCCTTCTCCAGACGCGGGCCGCTTTTGAGCAGCCAGGGGCTGAGCACCGGTGTGAGCTGCTCTCCAAACAGGCGCTGCGCGTGGGCTGGCACGTTGACGGCCCTGCTGTAGCGCAGGGCCAGGTCTACGTCGGTGGTTTCAAGATCCACCGGGGTATCGGTAGCATCGATGCGAATGTCGATGTCCGGGTGCTCGCGCTGAAAGTCTTCGAGGCGGGGAATCAGCCACATCGAGGCAAACGAGGCCCAGGTGCTGATCGCCACGCTCTTGCGGCCCGCACTTTGGCGAATCATGCGCACCGCGCTGTCGATCCGCTCCAGTGAGGGCAGCACGGCGCGCAGCAGCTGCGCACCCGCACTGGTCAGCTCCACCGCCCGGGTGTGACGAAGAAACAGGGTGACGCCGACATCGTCTTCCAGCCCCTGAATCTGGCGGCTCACCGCCGACTGGGTGAGGGCCAGTTCCTCGGCGGCAGCGCGGAAATTAAGGTGACGCGCCACGGCTTCGAGCGCCCGCAGCTGGCCGACGGAAATCGGCCGCGACCGTAAATGGGTATTGGATGGCAGCACGGGGATGGTCGATGTCTGAACGGTAATTAATGCGTTTTCAGAATGAATAGCCTACTCCGAATTCATTGGACCTGGAAACCCTGCGGCGCGATCATTTGCTTTTCTTGGGCGAAATCCGCTTTTTTTGGAGAACACCATGGACCGCATCAATGCCTCTCGAATTTCCAGTCAAATGCCGCATCATGCCGGGCACCAGGCTGTGCCCCCAGCCAACCCTGTTGCGGCTGCCAGCGTTCGGCCGCCGTCAACTTTGCCGAGCTATTGCACGCTAGCGGCGGGTCGCGCGGTAACCCTGCTGGCTCGCCATGCCAGCGTGCTGCGCATCACGCACGGCCGCGTCTGGCTCACTTTCAACCCTGCGGTGCAGGCTCCCAGCGCACGGGCGGGCGACCATTTCCTCAGCCAAGGGGAAAGCCTGTCGTTGGTGGCCGGGGAGATTGTTGTGATGGAGCCCTGCGGGCTTGGTCAGCCTTCAATCAAATACAGTTGGGAACCGGCTGCTGCGGGCTACGCCGGCGAGATTCTGATGCCAACCGGATGGCGCGCTGGCGTGCTTCAGCCCCTGGCTGAGTTGCGTCTGGCGCTGGGTTTGACGGCAGGGGCGCTGGCGCGGCTGACGCAAGGCCTGGCGGTCGGCGTGGTGGCTGCCGGGGTTGGGGTTCTGACTGGTTTTGCGACTATTTTTGTCGCTTCCCGAGCCCGTGGGGACCGGGATAAGCATAGTTTCAAAACGCAATCGAGAGAAAGCTGCGCGCGTTGCCGCTGTCGGTGATGGCTGGCCTGACGCTGATCACCAGTCGGGCCAGCGTTGAGGTCAAGCGCTGCTGTCTGGCTCATGAACCTGCATGGGCCAGACTTCAGGACTTCAGGACTCCAAGTCAAGGCCTGGCAGCAGGGCCAAAAAGGCGTTGACGGCGATCTTTCCGCCGAGTTGCTCCATGCGCGCCAGTTCATCGATCTCGTCGATTGAGGCGTAGCCCAGACTGAAGCGCCTGAACCTTCGTTCAGCCAGCGGCCCGTGGTGCAGGATTTCGACGTTGGTGTGGCGTGGGTCCTGGCGAATGCGCTCTGTCAAGGCCAGCACTTCTCTGCGCCCTCCCTCCAGTTGCTGGCAAAAGCGCATGCCGTCAAAGATCAACAGGCCGGTAATTTCTTTGGCTTTGTTGGCGACGCGAGCTTTTGGCGCAATGTCGGCCACAATGCTGATGGGGGCGGCAGGCGCCATGATGCTGACATACAGCACTTCGTGAAGACTGGCGGTTGGGTACATGATTGACGGTGAATATATCGGGCCGCGCCACGCGCCGCAATGTGAAAAGACACAGCGTATAAGGCTTGAGAATCAGCAATGAGCATTTCCCCTTCAACTTCAAAAAACTGCCCGCCCCTTTGCGCGGATTGCCGCCTGCGTCAAACCAGCGCGTTCACGCCTGTCAAGGCGCAAGAGATGGCGTTCATTGCGTCTTTTCGCACCGGTACTTCGACAGCGCCGGCAGGCGGCACGTTGATTCGTGAGCAAAACCCGAGGGGTAAATTGTTCACACTTTATTCGGGTTGGGCCTTTCGCTACAAAACACTGAGCGATGGAAGGCGGCAGATCCTGAATTTCCTGCTGCCGGGCGACCTCATCGGATTGCAGCAGGAGTTTTCCGACGGCGCGATGCATGGCATTGAAGCCGTAACCGATGTCAGCCTCTGCGAGTTTCCGCGCGAGGGGCTGTGGGAGCTGTATCGCCAGCATCCCGGTCTGGGTTACGACATCACCTGGCTGGCAGCGCGCGAGGAAGGCATGGTCGACGACAACTTGCTGACAGCGGGTCGGCGCAACGCGATCGAGCGCATCGCCATGCTGCTGATGCATCTGTACCGCCGGCTGGAGCGCCTCGGACTGGCGAAAGGGGGGTCGGTTGAATTTCCCATCAACCAGCAGCACATTGCCGACACGCTGGGTTTGTCACTGGTGCATACCAACAAAACACTCAGACGGCTGACGCAGCTCGGTATGCACGAAATCCGCAATGGGCGGCTGTTTCTGCTCAATCCCAAGGCGTTGCAGCGCCTTGCCGAGTATTACGACCTGCCGCCTAAAAAAGTACCGCTTTTATAGGCGCGATGCCGATGGCGATGGCGATGGCTAAGGCCGTGCCGGGATTTTTTCTGGAACTCAGGATTTCTGGGCGTTCAGTGTCCTGAAATCCTGTTCGTAGCTCCTGAGGGTCTCCAGTGCCTTGCCGCGCTGCGCTGGCGTGGTGCTGTTGTGCAGGGCCGCAAAGGCCTGGCAGCCTTCCTGCGTCATCCGCTCAAGATACCCGCGATAAAGCGGGTTGGGCGAGTTGAGCGTTCGTTCCATCAGCCCGCGCAGGGCCGCCCGCGCCTGTTCCGTCGAGGATTGGCCTGCCGCCAGCGGCAGCAGGGTTTGCAGAGTATCGCGCTGGCGGCGCTGCTGTTCGGCATGCAGCATCCGAGCATCAAATCCCGACTGCTTGATCTGCTGGGTCAGAACGGCCAGTTGTCGGTCTTCCAGCGGGCCATACAGCTTTTCCGCCCGGTCGCGGGCCTGCTCGACGCGTTTTTCCTGCCGCTCGCGAAAGCTGTTGCCGGAAAGCTCCTGCTCGTCTTTTGCGTTGTTTTTGGTAAACGTGCGTTCCAGTTGTTTCAGCTGGTCCGGCTTCAGTGTGCCCACCAGCGCCGCCGCCAGCGGTTCCGCCTTGTCAGAAACGGCCACCAGCTTGCGACGCACCTCGGCGAACACGGTGCAGGCAGCACTGGCGGTGATGTCCGATGTGGCTTGCTGCTGTAGCCCGTGCAGCGCGTCGACATACGATGGCAACTGGCTTTGCCGGTGCCAGGCCTGGAGGCGGTTCAGGCTTTCCTTGAGTTGCAGGCTTTGCGCGTCTGTCAGATTGAGGTAGCCGTCAAGATACCAGTAGGCAAAGTCAGGGGCTTGGTTGTAGAAAATTTTCATGACGCTGCAGGCCTGCAGCAAGCCGGCGATGGCGAGTAGGCCGAGCGCGCCGATAAGCCGGTGGAAGCGCCGCGGCCCTGCGCGCACGGCCAGTGGTTTCAGCGGACCAAAACTTACAGGAAATCTCATGTCAATTCCAATTGATGTCGTCATCATGGCCGCAGGCAAAGGCACGCGGATGAAAAGTGCGTTGCCCAAAGTGTTGCACCGATTGGGCGGACGTGCATTACTGGCCCATGTGATGGACTGCGCTGCCTGGTTGTCGGCGCGCCAGGCAGTGGTGATTACGGGCCATGGCGCGGCTCAGGTGGAAGCAGCCTGCG
>NZ_JABBPF010000081.1 GCF_012927415.1 Polaromonas sp.
CGGTTTTGAGCTGGTCGGCCAGGGAATTAGGGCTCGGGAAAACGGTGGAAAGCGCGACTCCGCCGAGCGCCGACGTGACTTGCGCTTCCGCGCCGACGGCGCGGGCCGTGACCTTGTTGTATTCGTTTTCCAGCGTGTGGCTGCGGGCCTGCTGCACCAGCGTTGAAAGCGCCGTCCTGACGGCGCTGGAGCCGTAGACATTGTTTTTCACCCCATTGATGGCGACGGCTCCGCCCGGGCTGACCTGATACGACAGCGCATTGTCGCCCGCCAGAAACACGGCGTTGCCCGTCACGTTGATGCAGGTGAACAGCGAATTGGCGTTGGATGACAGCGCCAGGTCGCCGATATTGCCGCCCCAGCCCACGGTCGAACCTTCCGGCGAGGAAGACTGCCAGATCGACTGCTGGTCGTTGTGCGAGAACAGCTTGGGTGGCAGCGGGTAGGCCTTGCGGTCGGGACTGCTGTACTGCGCCCTGGTCAGCGGCGCGACCAGCGGGCCCACATTGAGCTGCACGGCGGCCTGACCGCCATTGAAGAGGCCAGCCAGCCCCCGCATTGACGGATGCAAGGCATATTGCCTGCTGTCAGCCAGGGCGCTGACAGGCGTCAGCAGCGTCGCCGCGAGATCGCCCCTGGCCAGCGCGATGCCGCTCGCCGTCTGGCCCGCCCCGCCGCCCCGAATCGCACTGTAGGCGTTGTAACTCGCGTCGTCGTAGCTCACGACGGTATTGGCGTAGTCGTTGCCGCCGTACATAAAGACGCAGACCAGCGCCTTGTAATCGGTGGCTTCAAAGGCCGCCGCTTCGCCCATGGCGGCGAGGTTGAGCGCAAACGGCAGCGCGCTGCCAGTCAGGGCAAGCTGGCCGCTGCGGCGCAAAAAGGCGCGACGGGTGTGTTGGGCAGGCTGCAGAAGGTGCATGGCGCTCTCTTATTTCTGGATGAGGTAATCAGCCGACGCCATCACCAGCAGCACACCAGCGGCGACGCAGTCACGCCGGGCGCTGTCACTGCTGGCGGCCGTGATGGCCGTGGCATTCAGCGCGTTGACAATCAGGGCCTGGTTGCCGGCTGACAGTTGCCCGGCACACAGCAGCAGGTTGAGCCGCCTGACCAGCGCCGCCGCATCGCCGGCCAGTGGCAATTCGGCACTGTAAGCGGCGGCAATGTCGAAGCCGTTGCCAGCGCTGCTGGCGTTGTTCGGCAGCTCGGGCGCGTTGACAAAAATGCCGTTGCGGATTACGCCCTGCATGTAGTTGAGATAGCCGCCCACGCTGCTTTCGTTGACCAACTGGAACTCGGGTGCCGGACTTTGCGACGCGCTCAGTGCGGTCGACGGCGGTACGTAGCCGGGTCGAAAAAAATTGAACACGCTGGGTGAGCGCAGAGGGCTCTGGCCGAGCTGGTTGGCCGGATTGCTCAGGTCGCCGATCTTCCAGCTGCCACGGGCCGACGCAACGCCAAAGGTGCGCCCCCACTGCACCAGCCGCAGCATGGGTTCGCGCAGCTTGCCAAAGCCGGACTGGGCCAGGCCGGCCGCGCTGCGTGCCTCCTCGTCGAGCAGCACGGCGGCGAACACCGCTTTCAGGTCGCCGCGAACGCCCGTGCCGTTGTTGTTGAAAGCGCCCGCCACCCGCGCCACGTAAGCCGGGCTGGGATTGCTCGTGACCATACGCTGGATCATCTGCTTGCCGAAGAAGGGGCCGACATTGGGGTGATTGAACAGCGTGTCGAGCGCAATCTTCAGTGCCAGCGCGCCATCGGCGCCCGCAGGCACCGTGCTGCCCAGAAAGGTGGCGGCCAGGGTGGAATGGTTGGCTGGATTCAGCCGCATCGGCAGGCGCGCGAAGGCGGTGTTCGGAATGTTGCGGTTCTGCACCGGCTCCGGGGTATTGATGTTCTGCGTCTGGTCGAAGTCCCAGCCGGTAAATACCCGCGCTATGTTGCTGATGTCGCTCTGGGTGTAGCTTTCCAGCTTGTTGCCGTCCGCTCCCCGTTTTTCGCTGCCATCCGGGTTGAGCTGGTACAGGCCTAGCGTGAAGAGCTGCATCACCTCACGGCCGAAATTCTCGTCAGGCGCGCGTCCGGTGGCCGCGTTCTCCTTCATGTTGCCCTTGGTGTTGAGGTAAAGCCCCATCGCGGCGTTGAGGGTGACGTCTTCTAACAGCGTGCGGAAATTTCCGAAGCCATTGGCCGCCAGCACATCCCACCAGGCCGCCAGCGCATGACTGCGCCAGCTGACGTCAAGGCCAGAGAGCGAAACCACAAAAAACTCCGACAGCGCCAGTGCCGCGCGCTTGCGCACCGCGTCAGACGATGTCATGAGCTGGTTCCAGATCATGTAGTCGGCCGGATAGGTGTTGTCGTAGTAACGCGTGGCGCTGCTGATCGCGTCGTAGCCGCGGGCGTTGAGCCAGGCGAAGCCAGTGATGTCCGCCGGCGCGTTGAACTGCTCGGCCAGCCAGGGCGCGTAGCCCTTGTTGCGCACGGCCGCGATATCTGCATCGGAGGCGGAGAACTGCGCCTGCAGCAGGAAGCGGGCGGCTTCTTCGTTGCTCGAAGGCCTGCTCAGGGCCGGGTTGGCGCCGCTGCCCGTAATAATCGCGCCGGAGCCAGGCGAGCCGCCTTCACTGCCGCCCCCGCCACAGGCAACCAGCAGCGCAGCAGCGACCATCGCGGCGGCAGTGGGGCGGATGGGCGAATCGGAATCAGGATCGACGGTCTGCGGGGCGAAGTTCTCTGGTTCTGTAGCGAGCATGCACTGGCCTTTGTTGGTAAAAGCCTGCCGTTGCAGACCTGTGCCAAGCCTACCGTAACAATCCGTGCCTAAAACAGGCTAAACGTCACAAAATGCAACCAGTTTGAGGACGCGCGGCTTCCAGCAGGTCGCGCGTCCTGAGTGCCTCGCGGCGCGCCGCCTGGACAAAATCGTCGCCGGGCGATGCATAAAGAATCGCACGCGACGAGTTGACGATGATGAACACCCCCGGACGCCAGCCCGCCCGCACCGTGGCCCCCGCATCGCCGCCCTGCGCGCCGACACCGGGAATCAGCAGCGGCAGCATCGGGGCAACAACGCGCACACGCTCGATTTCCGCCGGGTAGGTCGCGCCCACCACCAGCCCGAGTTGGCCGTTGAGGTTCCACGGGCCCTGCGCCAGACGCGCAATGTGTTCGTACAGCAGCGGCTGGCCTTTGACCGACGCGAGGCGCTGGTTCTGCAAATCGTCGCCGCCCCGATTGGAAGTGCGGCAGAGTAAAAAAGCGCCCTTGTCGTGGTACTTGAGGTAAGGCGTGATGGAGTCAAAACCCATGAAAGGCGAGAGCGTTACCGCGTCGGCGCCATAGCGTTCAAAGGCCTCCTTGGCGTACTGCCCGGCCGTGCTGCCGACGTCCCCGCGTTTGGCGTCCAGAATAATGGGAACATGCGGCGCGGTGCGACGCATGTGCTGCATCAGGCGCTCCAGCTGGTCTTCGGCGCGGTGTGCGGCGAAGTAGGCAATCTGCGGCTTGAAAGCGATGACCAGATCAGCCGTGGCATCCACGATCGCGGCGCAAAAGTCATAGATCCGGCTGGCATCGCCGTGCAGCTTGCCCGGGAACCTGGCGGGCTCGGGATCCAGCCCCACGCACAGCATGGAGTGGTTCTGGCGTTCGGCGGCGCCCAGCATGTCAAGAAAAATCATTTGACTATTGTATGAAGCTGCGTCTTGCGGCGCGCCGTGCAGGGGCGGACACAAACCGGGACAATGCACATCAGCCCCCCACACCCGACGCCACGCATGCAACTCAATCGCCAGCAATTCCTGCTCCTTGCTTTCCTGACGCTGGCCTGGGGCCTGAACTGGCCCGTGATGAAACTGGGCGTGACCGACTTCCCGCCGCTGACCTTTCGCGCCCTGTCGGTCCTGCTCGGCCTGCCGGTGCTGGGACTACTCATGCTGATGCTGAAAGTGCCGTTTTTCATCCCGCGCGACAAGTATCACGAGCTGTTCTGGCTGGCGCTGACCAACATGATCCTGTGGAATGTGCTGATCATTCTGGCGGTCAAAAACCTCAGCAGCGGGCGGGCCGCGATTCTGGGCTACACCATGCCGATTTTTTCGGCGCTGCTGGGAGCCTGGTTTTTTGGCGCGCGCCTGAAGCCGCGCAACTGGCTGGGCGTGGCCGCTGCCGCGCTCGGTGTGACACTGCTGCTATGGTTTGAGCTGAGCCATCTGTCGGGCCGTCCGCTCGCGGTGCTGGGCGCACTGGCGGCCGCAGCGATATGGGCGCTCGGCACGCAGCAGATACGCCGCACCCGCATCGGCGTCGCCACCCTGACACTGTCGTTCTGGATGACGGTACTGACGGCGCTGGTGCTGTGGGGGCTGGGCCTGATGTTTGAGCGGCCCCAATGGCAAGCGCCCTCGCCTTTGACCTGGGCGGCGATCGGCTACAACGCGGTGCTGATATTCGGCTTTGCGCAAGCCGTCTGGCTGACGCTGGCACGCACCCTGCCGCCGATCGCTTCCACCCTGAGCGTGATGCTGATTCCCATCCTCGGCGTTTTTGCCGGTGCGCTCGGGCTGGGCGAGGTGCTGCACTGGCAGGACTGGGCCGCGGTCATGTTGATGGTGGTGGCGATCGCCTCGGTGCTGGCACCCGGCGGCGCTCGCCCTATGAAGCCGTGACCAGACTCATGGCCAGGCAGAGGTCTTCCCAGGCCTTGGCTTTGTCGGCCCAGCTACGTAGCAGGTAAGTTGCGTCGTAGGTCACGATGGCGCTGGCGCCGTGCAGCGGATGAACCCGGCCTCTGAGCTTGCCCAGCGGTTCTGTGGACTGAAGCAGCGCCTGGCTTGCCAGGCGGCCCATCACCAGCACGATATCGGGCCGCGCATGGCTGATCAGGGCAGCCAGCGCGGCGGAAAATTCTTCGCCGGGCGGCACGGCGGCATGGCGCACCACCGGCGCGAACAGCACCTCGCCAGCCAGGTGCAGGCGCGCGGCGCGCAGCATGTTGTCAAGCAGCTTGCCCGCATCGCCCTGAAAAACCGGCCCTTGAAGCGCCGCAGCCGGCGTTTCTGCCAGCACCAGCCAGCGCGCGCCCTCGGCCGGCGCGGTTTGCGCGTAGAGCAGCTGCGCCTCGCCCAGGCGCCAGGAAGGCAGTCCGCTGTCGGCGCGCGCCCGGGCCGGCAGCGGTTGGTGAACTGGCGCGGCTTGCGGCGGCGCGGTGCGCACCGAAGGGTCGGTCTGGCGTGCCGTGACGGGCGGCGCGACGGCTTTGACGACTGGCGCGTATTCAGAAAAATCAGCTTTGGCCTTCACCAGATCGACTTCAGGTGCCATCACCTTGAGAGCAACCGGCACTGCGGCGACTGGCGTTTCGGGTAGCCAGACACGCACACCCATTTCGCGCAACATGGCGCGCTGGCGTTTGTCAAGTTCAAGACTCATGTCGGGACGCTCACGGATGGTTTCATTGAATCACAGGGCCAGGCTCATGACGATGGCATCTTCGCCCCCGGGCATTGACGCGGTGGCGGGATAGTAGTGGCGGCGCGTGCCAACCTGCTGAAAACCGTGACTCTGGTACACCGCCTTGGCGCGCAGGTTGCTTACCCGCACTTCCAGCCACAGCCACTGAGCGTCCTGGCCGCGCGCCCACAGCGCCAGCGCATCGAGCATCACTCGGGCCCAGCCCTGGCGCTGATGCGCCGGGGCCACGGCTATATTGAGCAGGTGCACTTCGTCCACGCCCTTCATGGCGACAAAATAACCCAGCAGTTCGGCCTGCGGCGGCAGGCCCGCTGTCAGCAGCTGCGCCTGGTAACCGGCCTGGAGCGAATCGGCAAAGTTGAGCTCGCTCCAGGGGTGCGGGTACGCACTTTGCTCGACCCGCAGCACCGCCGGCAGCCAGGCCGGCGTCATGGCTTCGAAGCGGGCTTCGAGAGGCTGGAGCAGGGCGTTCATGGCAGAAAGTTGGTTTCAGCCGGGCGCAACAAGACCGGCTGGCGCCGCCTGGGCCGCTTCGGCGGCGTCGATCCTGGCCTGAGCGCGTTCTTCAGTGGTCAGCGCGACTTTGTCGCGAACATAGAGCGGCAGGGCCAGCGCAGCGTCCACGCACAGCCCGGCGGCGGCCAGCGCCGGTGCCAGGCGCAGCAGCGCCGTGGCGGTCGGGAAGGCTTCCACGCACGGCAAGGACGCCAGGGCGGCAGGCAAACGCCCGGCATAAACGCCAAACACATTGCCAGCCAACAGCTGCGTGGATGGCTCCGGAACCAGGTTTTCGGGCCGAATCAACGTGCAGTCCATTATTGATCGGCATTGTTTGCTACTGAATTCATAGCATTGAAGATACATCTCGTCCATGCGCGCATCGAGCAGCGCGGTGACGTTCAGCGGGGCATCAGCCGCCGCCATGGGTCCGGCCTGCTGGAACCGGGCTTCTTCGGCCAGCGCCATCAGCGTGTCAATGGGCAGCACCGGAATCCCTGCACCGTGATTGGCCCCAAAGGCCAGTCCTTGCGCCACCGAACAGGCCGTGCGCAGGCCAGTGAAGGAGCCCGGCCCGCGGCCAAAGACGATCGCATCGAGCTGGCCCAGCGTCAGGCCAGACTCGGCGAGCAGCGCCAGAATCGCCGGAATCAGCGTCGTCGAGGCCAGCGCGCCGCCCGGGCCGCTGTGCTGCCAGATGCGCGCACCGTCAGTCAACGCCACCGACATACGGTCGGTGCTGGTGTCAAAAGCGAGGAATTTCAGGGGTTTTGGCATCAAATCAAGCGAATGTCCAGGTAATTCCGGCACTGTCAGCTATCAAAAAAATAGTACTCAATGCCTTGCGGCGAACCGGCTGGCAATCGGTTTGTCAGCGGCCAGGGACTGATTATCCGGCCTGCCGGCTCGCCGGCGCCGGGACCGATAATTGCCGCATGTTTTTCACCTTGCCCGCCGCTCACTTGCCCTACCGTTTCGCGGCGCGCCTGGCCGCCGGCCTGCTCACCGCGCTGGCCAGCCTGGCCGCCCACGCCCAAAGCCTGCCGCCCGAAGTGGACGCGCTGCTGGCGCGCGCCAAGGTGCCGCCGGGCGCTTTCGCCGCCGTGGTGGTCGATGCCGCGCCGGTCATGAACGGAAAAACCGCGCCGCTGCTCAGCTACCGTGCGGGCAGCGCCATGAACCCGGCCTCCGTCATGAAGCTGGTGACGACGTATGCCGGGCTCGAGCTGCTCGGCCCGGCTTTCATCTGGCGCACGCCGGTCTATGTCGATGGCACGATTGCCAATGGTGTGCTGACCGGCAACCTGATCATCCAGGGCAAGGGCGACCCCAAGCTGGTGATGGAGCGGCTCTGGCTGCTGCTGCGCCGCGTGCAAGGCCTGGGCATCAGAAGCATTAGCGGCGACATTCTGCTCGACCGCAGCGCCTTTGCGGCCTCGGCGCAAAACCCGGCCGACTTCGACGGTGAGGCGCTGCGGCCCTATAACGTCGTACCCGATGCGCTGCTGGTCAACTACAAGTCAGTCATGATGACCTTTGTGCCCAACCCGGGCGCCGGCACTGCCAGCGTCAGCTTTGACCCGCCACTGGCCAGCGTGCAGATGCAGACCAGCGTGCCGCTGTCGGCCGGGGCCAACAGCGCGGCGTTGGCCGATTGCGGCGACTACCGGGCGCAGCTCAAAGCCGACTTTGCCGACCCGTTCAGGCTTGCTTTCAAGGGCAGCTACCCGCCAGCCTGCGGCGAAAAAGTCTGGTCCATTGCCTACCCTGACCCGGCCAGTTACGCAGCGCGCGCAATTGCCGGTCTGTGGCAGGAAATGGGCGGAAAGCTGGGCGGGCGGGTGCGCGAAGGCCTGGCCCCGCCGCAACTCAAGCCAGTGTTTGAAATGGAATCACCGCCGCTGGCCGAGGTGATACGCGACATCAACAAATACAGCAACAACGTGATGGCGCAGCAGCTGTTTTTGACGCTGAGCCAGCAGCGCCCTGGCGGCGCCAGCAACGAGGCCTCGCGCGAGGTGGTGCGCAACTGGTGGCAGGCGCGTTTTGGCGAACAGGACGTGCCGGTGCTGGACAATGGCTCGGGCCTGTCCCGGCTGGGGCGCGTCACGCCGCAGGGACTGGCGCGCCTGCTGCAAACCGCCTATGTCTCGGGCGCCATGCCCGAGCTGATGGCTTCGCTGCCGATCATGGGCATTGACGGCACGCTCAAGCCCGGTAAATCGCGTACCGCAACCTTGTCTCAGGGCTGGGCCCACCTGAAAAGCGGCAGCCTGCGAGACAGCACGGCGCTGGCCGGCTACGTGCACACGCCCAGCGGCCGGCGCCTGGTCGTCGTCGCCATCGTCAACCATCCCAACGCGCCCGCCGCCCGGCCCGCGCTTGAAGCGCTGGTTGACTGGGCCGTGAAGGAAGGCAGCCGGTGAGCCCGGCCGACCTTGTCGGCTCGCTGGCCGCCTGCCTGACGACCGTGAGCTTTGTGCCACAGGCCTGGCTCAGTTTCAGGACGCGCGACGTCAGCGGCGTCTCGCTCGGCATGTACAGCGTGTTCACCGTGGGCGTTGCGCTGTGGCTGGCCTACGGCCTGCTGCTGGGAGCCTGGCCCATGGTGATCGCCAACGCCATCACGCTGCTGCTGGCGCTGGTGATTCTGGTAATGAAGCTGCGCTACCGCCGCTAGTTGTTACCACGCCCGGTTTGAAGCGCTGGTGTAATTCATCAAAGCGCACCACGCTTTCAAAATGCGGAAGATCGTGCAGATTCCCGTCCGCGCCGACTCCGGCGACTAGTTGCGCTGGGTGGATGAGACCAGGAAAGGCCGGCCGGCGCCCTGAATTTGTCATGGCCGATACTCTGGGCCAACTTACCGGCTACCCGGCATGCCAAGCCATAGGCACAATCAGGTCAGGCAAAATTGGACCCGGGCATGCTGGCGTCCGCTGCCTTAACAGGACTTCCATGAACGAACGAATTTCTCAGATTTTGGCCCAGATGGCGGCGCTTGAGGGTGATTTGCGCAGCGCGGTGCAGGAACAGGAAAGCAAGATGTTCTTCCAGATCAAAGGCAAACGAGTAGAGTTTGAAAGTTCGGTCAAGGCGGCGCACCGCAAACTTAAAACGAACTTCTTTCGATGGCTGGTTACCAACCGTCCTCAAAACCTGATCACCGGGCCCATCATTTACGCCATGATCTTTCCGCTGATGATGCTGGACCTGTGTGTCAGTTTTTACCAATGGGCCTGTTTTCCCATATACGGCGTGACGCGGGTAAGGCGGTCCGACTACATCGTGTTCGACCGGCATCATCTGGGCTATCTCAATTTTATCGAAAAATTTCACTGCACTTACTGCGAATACGGCAACGGGCTGATGAGTTACATGACCGAAATTCTGGCGCGCACCGAAGAGTATTTTTGTCCCATCAAACACGCGCACAAGATTCTGGGCACGCACGCTCACTACAACAGATTTCTCGACTACGGCGACGCTGCCAACTACGAAGCCAAGCTAGAGGAATACCGCGTCGCCTTGGGCAAAATCAAGTAAGCCGTTGCCAGGCGCCCAGCGCCAGTGGCCGGCAGGCCTGAAAACGGCCGTTGCGCTTCCAATGCCAGCGGCTTTTCGCGCTATTAGCACGCCCTGTTCATAAAAACCGGGCACGACTCGAGCCGGTCCGCGCCGAAGTTCGCTCGGCGCCGGTCCGGCTCGTACACCGCAAACGCTCACGCCACCCGGATCAGCTTCTTGTTGACGAATTCCTGTATGCCCGCGCCCGAAAGTTCGCGGCCATAACCTGAATTCTTCACACCGCCGAAGGGAAGTTCGGGTGACGACGAAGCCGGCGCATTGATAAACACCATGCCGGTATCGATCCTGCGTGCGAGCTGCTTGCCGCGCTCGATGTCCTGTGTGAACACCGAACCGCCGAGACCGAAAGGTGAGTCGTTGGCCAGCGCCACCGCTGCGTCTTCGTCAGGCACGCGGAAGAACAGCGCGACCGGGCCGAAAAACTCTTGCTTGTAGGCCGGGTTTTTTTCGCTAATGTCCGTCAGGATGGTTGGCTGCATGAAAGCACCGGTGCGATCGATACGCTCGCCGCCCATCACCACGCGTGCGCCCCCGGCGACCGCGCGTTGCACCTGGCCCAACAGGTTTTCAAGTGCCTCAGCTGAGGACAGCGGCGCCAGCGTGGTCTGCTTGTCCAGCGGATCACCGGGTTTGAAATTTTCCAGTGCCGCCTGGAATTTTTCCAGAAAGCGGTCGGCCAGCGCTTCGACCACGATAAAACGTTTTGAAGCGGTGCAAGCCTGGCCGGAGTTTCCCATACGGCCGCTGACGGCACACTTGACGGCCTTGTCAAGGTCGGCGTCTTCCAGCACGATGAAGGCGTCGCTGCCGCCAAGCTCCATCGTCGTCTTTTTCAGATTTTGCCCGGCTCTTGCCGCAACCACCGCGCCGGCCGCTTCGCTGCCAGTGAGCGCCACACCGCGAATCCGTGGATCATCAATGACCTGCGAGACCTGGTCCTTGGAGATAAAGAGATTGGTGTAGGCGCCGGCCGGTGCGCCTGCTTCCTGCATAAGGCGCTCGAAAGCCAGCGCGCATTGCGGCACGCTGGAGGCATGCTTGACCATGACCACATTGCCCGCCATCAGATTGGGGGCGGCAAAGCGCGCGATCTGGTAGTACGGGTAATTCCAGGGCTCGACTCCGAACAGCACCCCGATCGGACTGCTTTCCACCAGCGCTTCTCCTTTGGCGGTGACCAGCTTTTCAGGGGCCAGAAAGCGCTCGGCATTTTGCGCGTAGTAGTCAAGAATGGCCGCACTCAAGGCAACTTCACCGATGCTCTGCGGGAGCAGTTTTCCCATCTCCAGCGTGATGAGCTTTGCAAACTCTTCCGGGCGTTCGCGCAGGATAGCCGCAGCGCGCGAGAGCACGGCGGCCCGATCGGCATAGCTTCTGGAACGCCAGTCATCGCTAAAACAGACCGAGGCGCGATGAAGCTTTTCCTCCAGTTGGTTAGCGTTTATCGGATCAAACGTTTGCAGGATTTTTCCGTCATAAGGGTTGGTGCTTTGATAGGCCATGTCATTTCCTCGGTTGTGCTAACTGTCGATCTGGCGAATTGCCTTTATTCTTGCTGAGTTCCTGCTGCTCCCTACGCGCCCCGGAGCTGATGCAGCACGGCGACGGCAGCGGGTGCCGAAGACGCCGGATTCTGACCGGTGATGAGTTTGCCATCGACCACCACGTAAGGCTGCCAGTCAGCGCCCTTGCTGTACTGGCCGCCCTTGTTCACCAACTCGTCTTCAACAAGGAAGGGCACGATGTCGGTTAATTGAACGGCGGCTTCCTCGGTATTTGTAAATCCGGTGACCTTTCTACCCTTCACCAGCGGCGTGCCATCGGCGGCCTTGACGTGACGCAGCACGCCCGGCGCATGGCAGACCGCAGAGACGGTTTTTCCGGCTGCGGTCATGGCTTCAATCAGCTTGATCGAATTCGGGTCTTCAGCCAGATCCCACAACGGCCCGTGTCCGCCGGGATAAAACACCGCGTCGAAACCGCTGGCCTGGACATCCGAAAGTTTTCCCGTGTGGGCCAGCGCCGATTGCGCGGCGGCATCTGACTTGAAGCGGCGTGTGGCATCGGTTTGCGAATCCGGCTCATCACTTTTGGGGTCCAGCGGCGGCTGGCCGCCCTGGGGTGATACCAAAGTGAGCTCGGCACCGGCGTCCTTGAAGACGTAATACGGCGCGGCAAATTCTTCCAACCAGAAACCAGTCTTTTTTCCGGTATTACCGAGTTGGTCGTGCGAGGTAAGCACCATCAGGATTTTCATGTCATTCCTTTTTTGCCCGTTCCTGCGCGAACAGGCGGGCGATTGCAAACTGTGATTTAAAAAAGCGTCATGCTCACACGGGCTGCAGCTGCAGCGCGGGGTAGTCGGTGTAGCCATGCGCGCCGCCACCATAGAAGGTCGAGCGGTCCGGTGTGTTGAGTTCAGCGCCTTCGCGGAATCTTTCCACCAGGTCGGGGTTGGCGATGAAGAGCCGGCCAAAAGCCACGGCATCGCCAGCGCCTTGCGCGATCAGCGCGTCAGCATCCGCCGCGGAGTAGTTGCCACAAAAAATCAGCACGCCGTTGAATGAGGCGCGGATTTGTGCGCGGAAGGCCTCTGTCAGTTCGGGGCCGCCAGCCCAGTCTGGCTCGGCGATATGCAGATAGGCAACACCCCGTTCGCTGAACGCCTTTGCAAGGTACAGGGTCGCGGCTTCCGTTTCACTGTCGGCCATGTCATGCGCGGCAAAATGCGGCGACAAGCGCACACCGACGCGGTCCGCACCGATTTCTCCGATCACGGCATCGACGACTTCGAGCGTCAGTCGAGCCCGGTTTTCCAGTGTGCCGCCGTAGGCGTCACTACGCTGGTTGCTGTTGGTGGCAAGAAACTGATTCAGCAGATAACCATTTGCCGCATGCACTTCCAGAAAGTCAAATCCGGCACGCTTGCCGCGCGCCGCAGCCTGACGGTATTGGGCGACGATGCCCGGAAGTTCGTCCAGTGCCAACGCTCTGGGCGTTTCGCAGGGTACGTTTTCGGCTTTGCCATCAGGCTGGACGACAAAGCATTGGCTGTTTTTTGCAACCAGCGCTGAAGGAGCGACCGGCGCAACCCCGCCCTCCTGAAGCAGTGAATGCGAAATGCGGCCGACATGCCACAGCTGCAATGACATATGCCCACCCTTGGCATGAACCGCCTGCACCACATTTTTCCAGCCCGCTTCCTGCGCATCGGTGTAGATGCCCGGTGTCCATGCGTAACCCTGCCCCTGCCGGGAGATTTGCGTGGCCTCCGTGACGATAAGACCGGCACTGGCGCGCTGAACGTAGTACTCGGCATTGAGCGCAGAGGGGACATCGCCCGGTTGCCCGGCCCTCGAGCGGGTCAGCGGGGCCATCAATACCCGGTTGGGCAAAGTGCGTGAACCCAGCATGAGGGGTGACATCAAATTTTTAGTCATGGAATCCTTTGATACAAAATAAACCGGTCATTCGTATAACGACCAAAAAGCAAACTTCTACTAACTTAAATCAACCTCGCTGCTGCAGCGCCCGGTTGAGGCGCACTCTATTTGTAGGAGAGCGTCCGCAAACAACAAGGCAGAGGCTCTGCTTGCCCTGAACCCTGAAAGGCGGCCCTGATCTCGGGCAGGGTGCCGGGTTTTTCGGCGCTTGCGCCACCGTAGAGCACCCACACCCGTGCCATCAGCGGCGCCAGGGTGGATAACTCCGCATTCTTGTCCGCTCCAAAAACGATTCCGTCAAGTTGCAAAACTGAAAATTCATCATTTTTATTTTTTAAAATTAGACTGGTCGTCTATCGTCAGGGGTAAAAAATTGCCACGCGGTAGCTGGCAGAAAATCCTTCCAAGGGAAAATTATCGGCGCAGCGTCAGGCTGCTAGCCGGCCGGATAAGTTCAGCCGCTTCAAGGTACTTATCATGGCGGCATCGAGCGCGCTTCGGTCGCGCCTTAATTTACTCAGCAAGGCGGCACCCAGCCACATCTCATAAAGGGTCAAGGCTGTGTGATGCGCGTCAAACTCGCCACGCAACGACCCATCGGCCACTCCTTCGAGCAGGCAGTCACCCAGGCGCTCAATAATCAGATCCGTGCCACGCAGCAAGGCCACACGCATCGCCTCGGACATGTCGGAGACTTCACCACTCAGCTTGACCACCAGACAGTTGCACTGAGCGCCCTGACTCTCATCGGTCGCCATCCAGCTATCCCAGTAACGCATCAAACGCCGCGCTGCCACGGAGCCATCGGGCTGGAGCAGGGCGTCGACGTGCGCCAGGTAGTCCGAAACATAACTTTCCACCAAGGCCTCGCCAAAAATTTCCTTGGACTTGAAGTAATGGTAAAAAGAGCCTTTCGGCACTTGGGCCGTCGCCAGTATTTCGTTCAGGCCCACGGCCGAAAAGCCTTTTCCCAGAATGATGGACCTGCCCGTATCGAGGATGTGCTGCCTTACATCCGTGTAGTCGTTACTCATACAGCCGAATTTAGCACGAAGTAGACCGGTCATCTAACAAACTGCGGCTGACTGCGCTTCATACCGCCGATCTGTTCAATAATGCGGCGGCAACTCGTCGCCCGCACGGCTGAATAGCGCCACCCCGCCATCCGGAATCTGCTGCTGAAGTTGTTCAAGCTTACGAACCAGCAAGTCGATTTGCTGCTGCTGGCGAATGATGACCTGGTTGAGCTGATCCATCAGGTCTTCCGAAAAGCTGGCTTTGATTTCCAGCTCGGTCAGGCGTCGTTCGGTGTCGTGCAGATTTTCCATGCCCTATTGGACCCGAATTTTGGCGGGTCAGTCAGGGCCTGCCACCACCTTCAGGCAACGAGGTCAGGACGCCAGCATCTGCGCCGCGCATTGGTGCTCACCCTATAATTTTCATTTTGTCGAAGACTTTTGCAATGACTCAATCATCCATGCCGAGTGCATATTTTTGCCTCGCCGCCGCCCTGGTGCTGGCTGCGTCCCTCGCCCAGGCGCAGGAAGTACAAACCGTCGAAATTGCGCACGCCGGCCCTACCTCGGGCGGTATTGCGCATATCGGCAAGGACACTGAAAACGGCGTTCGGCTGGCGATTGACGAGCTCAATGCCCGGAATCTCGTGATTGGCGGCAAAAAGATCAAATTCGAACTGCTTGCCGAGGATGACGCGGGCGACCCGCGCCAGGCCACCGCCGTGGCGCAAAAGTTGTGTGATGCAAAAGTCGCTGGCGTGGTCGGCCATCTGCAGTCGGGCACCAGCATTCCCGCCGCAACCGTTTACAACAAGTGCGGCATTCCCAACATCACGGCTTCGGCAACCAACCCAGACCTGACCAAGCCGAACTACAAGACCACCTTTCGCCTGATTGCCAATGACAATGCGCTCGGCGCAGCGCTGGCTATTTATGCCCACGACGCGCTCAAGCTGAAAAAGGTGGCCGTCATTGACGACCGCACGGCCTACGGCCAGGGCCTAGCCAATGTGTTCAAGGCCACCGCCAGGCAAAAAGGCATGGAAGTCGTGGCTGAAGAATTCACCACCGACAAGGCCACCGACTTCATGGCCATCCTGACCGGCATCAAGAGCAAAAAGCCAGACGCGATTTTCTTCGGCGGGCTGGATGCCCAAGCCGGACCGATGCTGCGCCAGATGGAGCAGCTCGGCCTGTCGAACGTCAAATTCTTCGGCGGCGATGCGCTGTGCACTGAAAAATTGCCAGACCTGGCCAGCAAGGCCCGCAGCATGAAAAATGTGACCTGCGCAACCGGCGGCGCGTCGATCCAGAAGATGCAGGGCGGCCGCCAGTGGCAAAAGAAGTACGACGCGAAATTCCCCGGTCAGTTCCAGATCTACAGTCCCTACGCCTATGACGCGACGTTCGTCTTGGTGGATGCGATGAAGCGCGCCAACTCGGTGGATCCGACCGTTTACCTGCCCTTCATTGGCAAGACAAAGTACCAGGGTGTCACGGCCAGCATCGCTTTCACACCCAACGGCGAGCTGACCAAGCCTGCCGTCACGCTCTACAACTACAAGGACAATGTGCGGGTGGCGTTGAACTGATGGCCGCAAGCCGGGCCGGCCTGCCGGCCGGAGTCCGGCGGCTCAGACGAACAGGCCTGCGCCTGGAACGCCATGGCGCTGTTTGCCTTCGCCGGTGTTTGAGGGCGTTCAAAGATGCGAAGGTCTGCGACCGGTTTAGTAAAAGTTTCTTGCAGCAAGTGCAGGGCAGCGCAGTGGTTTGACCTGTTTTGCAACACACTTTCACTAGACTTATCGATGCCATTGATGCAATCTCTCTGGATGTGAATTCAGGAACTGCCCACAGGCCCGGTTGGGTCAAGGCCGACCGCCTTGCCGTTATCTCCAGTCAGTCACTTTTTGAGCCTTCGATGCTCGCGATTTGAATGCCATGAAAAAAACTGCCCCGGTGCGCCGGCCAGAAGAAATCGAACTCAAGCTTGCCCTGCCGGCGTCTGATCCGGTGGGCCTGGAAAAGCAGCTGGCCCGCCTGCCTGTGCTGGCACGCCGCAAGGCCATCCATCTGCATTTGCACAATACCTACTACGACACACTCGATCAGTCGCTGCGCAAGAAACGCGTGGCATTGCGGCTACGGCGCGTGGTCAGCGACGTGAAACCCGAATGGTTGCAGACCCTCAAGATCGGCGGGAGTAACGACTCCTCCTTCAGCCAGCGGGGCGAATGGGAAACGCCTGTTCCCGGTGCCGAACTGGCCTTGCCGGCGCTTCGAGGCACGCCGTGGTCAGACATCGATCCTGACGGCAGCTTGTTTCGGGCGCTGGTGCCCAGCTTTGTCACCAGTTTTGACCGGACGAGCTGGACCGTGCGCAGGCGCGATGGCAGCGTCGTCGAGGTGTCGCTGGACGTCGGACAGATAGTGGCTGAAGGCCGTAGCATTCCTCTTTGCGAACTGGAACTTGAATTGCTGGCGGGCAAGCCTGCAACGCTGTTCGATCTTGCCAGGCAAATCGCGCACAGCATCGCGGTAATGCCGGAAACCCGGAGCAAGGCCGAGCGCGGCTACGCTCTGGCGCAAAACTCCCTCAACCTTTCATTGCATGCGCAGCCGCCATCGTTGAGCTCCAGAATGTCGCCCTCCGAGGCCGCGCAGCGCGTGCTCCGCGAGATGTTCTGTCAATTCACTGCGAACCTCAATACGCTGCGTGATTTCGATGACACCGAGCTGGTCCACCAGGCCCGAGTCGGCTGGCGGCGTTTCAAAAGCGCCTATCGGCTTTTCAAGCCAGTCCTTGCGGTCGCTGACGTACCTTCGTGGGAGTCACTGCAAACGCTGCTGACTGTTTTGGGCGAACTGCGGGACCTCGATGTCGCCCGAACCGAAACACTCCCGCCCTACGCGCCAGCCTACGGGGCAGGCAACGCCAGTCGGGAAGGCCAGTGGCAGGCTATGACGCAGGCCATGACGCAGGCTGCCCAGGTCCAGCGCAAAGCCGTTTGTTATGCACTTAAAACCCCGGCGGTCGGAGCGACCTTGCTTGAAATCACGCAATGGCTGGAAGAGTTGCCGGAGCCCAAGGGGGCAGCTGATTCCCGGCCCGACCACGAGGTGTCTCTTCGTCACTGGGCCAGGCACCGCATTGACCGCTTGCACCGTCAGTTAAAAGCCGCACTGCAAAATACAGACACCGTCGAGAGCCGCCACCGGGCCCGGATTCTGGCCAAGCGGCTGCGTTATGGCATCGAGGCATTGAGTTCCCTTTTAAGCAGGCGCCGCACCAAGCGCTGGTATCAGCAGGCAACGGAACTGCAAACGAGCATCGGCATCTCGCGGGATGTCGTGCAAGCAGGGGTTCTGCTTGCCAGGCTTGAAGTGAACCGGGAACTGGTGGAGTTCTTGCGCGGTGTCGCAGCCGGTCAGGAAAAGTTGGGCTGACTTCAGGTCAGTGGGGTCTACCTGACCGACACCGGGCTGGCAACTGCGGCCACTCATACCCTGGCGGGCGGCAGCACTGGTTTTTCCCGTCAAGTCAGGAATCGCTGATACTTATCGGGTAAATCTCTATGGATTTATTAAATATCACTATTTTTCCAAGGAACGTCCAATGCGCGCCATCAAAGAAGCTCGAAAGTTCATTGAAAACAATCCCTCGGATCCATCGGCAAAAACGCTGTCCAGGCTCGTACTGGCGCTGGAATCCGAGGTTGAATTCCCGATCGCAAATATTTATCAACTTGATCTGGATCGCTTCAACCTGGCACTGGAGATTCTTCGTGAATGGCGACTGGAACGTTACTTCGTCGGCAAGGCCAAACTTTTTGACACCGCCACGCAGATGAGCAGCCTTGCTCCCTGATTTCTCCCTTGCCCAGGCGCACAACGCAGTGATTGCCCACCGCAGCGGATTTTCCCCGGCAAAGCCTGCCGTTTCAAGCCGTTCCATTGACGCACCGGCCCCTGGCGGCCAGTCTGGCAAACCGGCAACTCCGGGCGGTGAACAAGTTTCGACGCGACTGTCGTGACCAGCTCCCAGTTCCCAGTTCCAGAAATAAACGAATCACTTTACGTCCTTGGCTGATGAAGCGAAGGCATAAACTGCCTTGCCGTCATGCAGCGCGCCATCGCGTCCGGGCGCCAAAAGCCCAAGGCAAAAAGCCAGCTGATTCCGCGTGAAAGAGCGCATTTGCCGCCAGCCGGCGGGGCTCGCGCTCAACTCGCCGCAGCCCGCCCCAGCCGGTCGCGCACGCCCTCCCACTCGTTGCCAGCGGGCGGGGTTTCAATCCAGATCAGCCGGGCGCCCTGCGCGTCAAACTCGCGTAGCACGGCAAACAGCTGGTGGGCCGTGGCCAGCGCGTCGTCAGGCATGCGGCGGTATAGCACCCTGGCCGATTTGACACGCAGCACGGCACGGGCATAGACCGCGATGTTGGCGGCGTCCGCGCCCAGCAGGTCGAGCGCGATCTGCAAGGCGCCGGCGTCCATCAGTCGCACCTTGGCCTGCGGCGCGTAATGCGCTTGCAGCGTGCCGGAGGCGCGCGGCGTGTCACCCGCGGCCTGAAAATCGTCTTTGTCCAACACTGGCTCGCCGCAGGCTGCCTCCAGTTGCGCGCGCGTGAGTACCCCTGGGCGCAACAACACAGGCCGGCCCCGGGTGCAGTCGACAATGCTGGACTCGATGCCGAGCGCGCACGGGCCGCCGTCGAGCACCAGCAGCTCATCACCGAATTCCTGCTGCACATGCTGCGCGGTGGTCGGGCTGACCCGGCCAAAGCGGTTGGCACTCGGCCCGGCCACGCCGATGTTGCAAGCCTTTAAAAAAGCCAGCGCCACCGGATGCGCGGGGCAACGCAGGCCAATCGAGTTCTGGCCGCCGGCGGCGGCAAAGGCAATGCCTTCGCGGCGCGGCAAAATCACCGTCAGCGGCCCGGGCCAGAATGCCTGCATCAGCCTGTCGGCAAACGACGGGACGCTGCTGGCGTAGTCGGCCACCTGCGCGATATGAGCCACATGAACAATCAGCGGATGGTCGGCGGGCCTGCCCTTGGCTGCAAAAATACCGGCCACGGCCTGGTCGCTGGACGCATCGGCGCCCAGGCCGTAAACGGTTTCGGTCGGAAAGCCGACCAGTTCGCCCGCCCGGATGCGACGGGCGGCCTCAAAAACGGCCTGCGGATCGGTGCCCGGCAGAATCATGAAGTGCCTTCAAAACCCGGCAAGCCCAGAATTTGCGCGGCCCGGCGCGCGCTGGCCTTTACGCCTGCCACGTCGGCGCCAGTGATCGTCAGATGGCCCATCTTGCGGCCTGGACGCGCCTCCAGCTTGCCGTACAGGTGCAAATGCGCCCCTGGCAGCGCCAGCACAGCCTGCCAGTCGGGCGTGCGCGCCCGGCCTTGCGCATCAAGCCAGACATCGCCCAGCAAATTGAGCATGATGGCTGGCGAATGCTGGCGCGGCGCAGGCAGCGGCAGGCCAGCCATGGCATGGACCTGCAAATCAAACTGCGAGACATCGCAGGCGTCCAGCGTGTAGTGGCCGCTGTTGTGCGGGCGTGGCGCCATTTCGTTGACGACCAGCGCGCCGTGCTCACTACCGTCGTCGATGACAAAAAACTCGACGCACAGCACGCCAACGTAGTCAATGTGAGTTGCTATTAGTTTAGTAGCATATTGTGCCCGTAAAGCATGGACCTGAGGCATATTTCCTTGAAAAACCTCGGTGACGGCCAGAATTCCGTCGACATGAAGGTTGTGCTGCGGCGGAAAACTGACGATGTCGCCATTCCAGCCTCGAGCGACGATGACGGAGCATTCGGCCTTCAGCGGCAAGAGCTTTTCCAGCACGCACGGCACCTGCTTCAGATCGGTCCAGGCGGCGGTCAGTTCGGCGGCATTCCTGACGCGCAGCTGGCCCTTGCCGTCGTAACCCATGCGCGCGGTTTTCAGGATGCCGGGCAGCAGGTCGGCCGGTACGGCCTGAAGCTGCTCAGGCGTTTCGATGACCGCGTAAGGCGCGCAAGTCACACCCGCCAAGCCGGCGGAGGCCGTGAAATGGGATTTTTCCAGAATCCGGTCCTGCGCAATCGCCACGGCGCCAGCGCCAGGTGCGACCGGGCAGTGCGCGGCCAGCGTCTTCAGGGCCGAGGCGGGCACGTTTTCAAACTCGGTGGTGATGGCCGCACACACATCCGCCAGCTGCGCCAGGCCGTGCACGTCGTCATAGCCGGTCTGGATGTGGTGCTGGCTGACCAGACCGGCCGGGCTTTGCGGGTCGGGGTCCAGTACGGCGGTGAAGTAACCCAGGCGCTGCGCCGCGTGGACAAACATGCGGCCAAGCTGGCCACCGCCCATCACGCCCAGCGTGGCGGGCTGGCCGGAGACTGAAACCGTACCTGGAAAAATCGGCAGGGCGTTCATGCTGGCGGCAAGGTCATGGCGCGGGCGGCTGCGGTTTGCTCGGCGCGAAAAGCCCGCAGCTTGCCGGCCAGCGTCTTGTCATGCAGCGCCAGCATGGAAACGGCAAACAGCGCCGCATTGGCCGCGCCGGCATTGCCGATGGCAAAGGTGGCGACCGGCACGCCCTTGGGCATTTGCACGATGCTGTGCAGCGAATCGACGCCCCGCAAATGCCTGCTGGCCACCGGCACACCCAGCACCGGCACGGTGGTTTTGGCGGCCAGCATGCCGGGCAGGTGAGCCGCGCCGCCAGCGCCGGCGATGATGGCCTGCAAGCCGCGACCCGCCGCCTCTTCGGCATAGACAAACAGGTCGTCAGGCATGCGGTGGGCCGAAACCACCCGGGCTTCATGCGGCACGCCAAACTGCTGCAGCATCTGTACCGCATGCTGCATCGTTTCCCAGTCGCTGCTGGAGCCCATCACCACGCCCACCAGCGGGTTTGGAGAGTTTGTTGTTGTTGTCATCGGCGGATTGGTCCTGAGATTTTCGGGGCAGAGGGGAGGGAAAGTCGCCAACTCGTGATTTTAAGGGCTGGGACGGCCAACCTGTCCACGCAGCCGTATGCACGACATGGCCGTCTGCATGCTATCGTCCTGCCTGTTGCGAAAGGCCCAGCCGGTCGGTTCGCATTCAACCCGTATCGGCCACCGGCTGGCCGGTTGAAAACCCCTTGTACAACCCCACCTCTGCCACATCATGATCGACGCCACCACTGCCAATTTTGAAGACGAAGTCGTTGCGGCTTCTGCCACCATTCCCGTCCTGATTGACTTCTGGGCGCCGTGGTGCGGCCCTTGCAAGTCGCTTGGGCCGATTCTGGAAAAGCTTGAGGCAGCCTACGCCGGGCGCTTCAAGCTGGTCAAGATCGACTCCGACCAGGAGCAGCAACTCGGCGAAGCCTTCGGCATCCGCAGCATTCCGACCTGCATCCTGATGATGAACGGCCAGCCGGTGGACGGTTTTACCGGTGCCCTTCCCGAGGGCAAGATCAGGGAGTTTCTGGACAAGCATGTGCCGCCGGCGGCCGAGGAAACGTCCGAGCCGGACGAAGCAGCCGAGGAAGTCGACACCAGCCCCGAAGCCGTGCTGGCAAGGCAGAAGCATGCCGTCGCCGCCGATCCGGCCGACGAAAACGCTCGTTTTGACTATGTGAAACAGCTGCTCACCCTGGGTCGCGAGGACGACGCCAAGGTGGCGTTTGCGCCGGTCATCGCGCAAACCTTGATGGTGCGGCGTTTTGACTCGCTCAAGCGCTGGATGGATGCTATTGATTTTGTAGCTATGAGCAGCGATGAATCTACAACCACAGCGGTATTTGACGCAAAAATCACGGCCAACAAGCGGGACTTCGAAGCGCGCTTCGACAAAGCCCGCTGGCTGATGGCCGGGCAGCGCTGGACCGAAGCGCTGGACGAACTGCTCGAAATCCTGATGCGCGACAAAAGCTGGTCTGAAGACGCCGCGCGCAAGACTTACATCGCCATCCTCGACATCATGGAAGCGCCCAAACCGAAGGTTGCCGACGGCCAGATTCCGCCCGAAGATGCGGCGCTGGCCAGCTACCGGCGGCGCCTGAGCAGCGTCATCCTGAGCTAGGGTTTTGTCGAGCAACACCGCGGAACCGGCTTCGCCGGGCCGCAGGTGTTGTCCATCAAACGGGTTCCGGCGACACGAAGCGGGCCGAGACAGGGGAGAACCTGCTCTTCAAGCCGTCAGCCGCGTCATCGCCTCCTGATACTTGGCGGCGGTTTTGGCAATCACGTCGGGCGGCAGGTGCGGTGATGGCGGGGTCTTGTCCCAGGGCTTGCCGTTGATGCGCACGGCTTCCAGCCAGTCGCGCACGAACTGCTTGTCGTAGCTGGGCGGATTCTGCCCGGCGGTAAAGGCAGCTTCGTAGCCTTCGACCGGCCAGTAGCGCGACGAGTCGGGCGTCAGCACTTCGTCCATCAGCGTCAACGTGCCATTTTCGTCGAGGCCGAACTCGAACTTGGTGTCGGCAATGATGATCCCCTTGGTCAGTGCGAAGGCTGCAGCGGTTTCATAAATCTCGATGCTGAGCTT
>NZ_JABBPF010000032.1 GCF_012927415.1 Polaromonas sp.
AGGCGGGCGCCCAGAGCCAGCGCAGGCCGCCGTGCCACTCGATGAGCTGCGCGTCAGGCGACAGATCGGCCAGACCAGGCAGCGTCATCGCGGGGGTGGTCTGCGGCACGCTGAGCCGCCACAGGCAGGAATCAGCTGACGGCGGCTGCGCGAAGAAAGGCAGGGTTTGCTCTCGGCAGGCATTCCAGTCGGCAGCGGCCTGAGCCTGATCCATGCGCGTGGCCTGGCCCTGCCGGGCATGCACGTCGGCCGTCATGCGCGGGCAGGCTGCTTCGACCGCGGCGACAGCCCCGCGCAGACGCACAAACAGGAAGTCGCCGGCCGGACGGCTACTCGCGTCATGCACCCAGCAGCTGGCGTTGAGCGGCAGCGGCTGGCTTCCCCAGTAGTTGAGCAGGTCGAGCGACTGCTGCTGCGGCAGGTTGCACATCAGTGTGGCCTCGGCGGGCGCCACCGGCAGCACCTTGAGGGAGACCTCCAGCAGCACGCCCAGCGTGCCGAGCGCGCCGGCCATCAGGCGTGACACGTCATAACCGGCGACATTTTTCATGACCTGGCCGCCGAATGTCAGAATTTCACCCTTGCCATTGAGCAGCACCACGCCCAGCAAATAGTCGCGCACCGCTCCTGCGCTGGCGCGTGCCGGTCCGTTGAGACCGCAGGCCACCATGCCGCCGACCGTCGCATCGGGGCCGAAATGCGGCGGTTCGAAAGCCAGGCACTGGCCGTGCGATGCCAGCAGAGTTTCGAGTTCGGCCAGCGGTGTGCCGCCGCGCACGGTGACGACCAGCTCGCTCGGCTCGTAGCTGATGACGCCGGCGAATGGCGACATGTCCAGCACCTCGCCGGTCAGCGCCTGGCCATAAAAATCCTTGCTGCCGCCGCCGCGAATACGCAGCGCCGTGCCGCTGGCTGCCGCATCGCCCACGCGCCTCGCCAGGAAAGCCGTGAAATCAGTGTCTGCATTCATGACAGGAATGGTACGCGGCCCGCGGCTCGTGGTTTTGATCTTTTTGAACGGAGTTTGTTCGGTTTTTTGCCGTACTGTCGCCGCAATCAGGCATGGGCAGCTCCCGAGGGACGCAGCCGCAAGTAGCACGACAGCATGGAATGCCGGCCATGGCGGCTTGCGAAAATGTTTTGTTTGCTATTATTTATATAGCAAATAATAGCCATAAATACTGGACCTGAAGCTGATTTCATTCAAAAACCTGCGCTCCGGCCCTGCCGCGCTCAGTCCTGGAAGAAATTAACCGGCAGGCCGGCCACCCCGACCCGCATGGAAAAGACGCAGCCCGAGTCGGGCCAGGCTTGCAATTCCTGCGCCGGCCGGTTGTAGCGCGCGGTGGTGAGGTAGAGCGTTTTGAGGTCATCGCCGCCAAAGCAGGGCATGGTCGGGCAACGCGCCGGCACGCTGATGTCTTCCAGCAATTGGCCCGCAGGCGAAAGCTTGAGCAACCGCCCGCCTTCGAACATGGCGACGTAATAGTTGCCTTCCACATCGACCGCAGCGCCGTCCGGCCGGCCGCCGTAGCCAGCCATGCCGGGCTGCCAGCCTGCGGGTTTTCCGGGCCACTGGCGAAACACGCGCTCGCGGCTCATGACGTTGCTTTGCGCATCCCAGTCCCAGGCGCGAATGGTGTGGGCGGGCGTATCGGCCCAGTACAGCGTGGCGCCATCGGGCGACCATGCCAGTCCGTTGGCAATCACGGCATGGCTGGCCTTGAGTTCGACCACGGGTGGCTGGCCATGGCGACAATCGACTGAAAAAAGCTGCGCCTTGTCGGCATCGCGTGGCTCGTACATGGTGCCGGCCCAAAAACGCCCCAGCGGATCAGCCTTGCCGTCGTTGAATCGGGTGCTGGCCGTGTCGTGCTCGGCCAGCATGAGAAGCTGCAGGGCGCCGCCCCATTGCGGTGCCCGGTAAATGCCGTCGCGCAGCGCAATCACGAGCCCGCTCGGTTTCCCCTGGCTGCGAGCCGGCGCGATGCAACCCGGCTCCGAAGGCATGGCCCAGCTTTGCACCGCGCCGGTGATCACACTGGCGCGGTGAATCTGTCTGCCCGGAATATCCACCCAGTAGAGAGTTTGCTCATCAGGGTGCCAGAACGGCGATTCTCCAAGCTCGCTGGTTTGCGCAATGACGGTCTGCCAGGTCATGGGCATGTCTCCTTTGATGAACATTTCTGTGCGGCGCGGCCGGTCTCACTGTAGCGGCAAAAAAAACAGCCCGCTGGCTTTGGGCCTGCGGGCTGAACATCCTCGGAGAACTCAACTATGACGCCGCAACTGGCGCAAACCTGTCATCTCATGTCATCAGCGGCTGTAGGCCGTTTCACCGTGCGAGGTGATGTCGAGGCCTTCACGTTCGTCTTCCTCGCTGACGCGCAGACCGATGGTCAGGTCAACAATCTTGTAGGCGACGAAGGACACCAGGCCCGACCACACAATGGTGATCAGCACTGCTTTGGCCTGAATCCAGACTTGCGAAACGATCGAGTAGTCGGCAGCAGTGATACCGGTAGCCGTCACCCAGTCAGCCACAAAGCCGGGGCCGCCCAGGCTTGGGGAGTTGAAGACGCCGGTCAGCAAGGCGCCGACAATACCGCCAACGCCATGCACACCGAACACATCGAGCGAATCGTCCGCACCGAGAATTTTCTTCAGCCCGTTGACGCCCCAGAGACAGGCAAAACTGGCAACACAGCCGATCACCAACCCACCGCCGATGCCGACGTTGCCGGCGGCCGGCGTGATGGCTACCAGACCGGCGACGGCACCGGATGCGGCGCCCAGCATGGAAGCCTTGCCTTTCATCAGCGCTTCACCGATACACCAGGCCAGCACGGCAGCCGCCGTTGCGCCCAGGGTGTTGATGAAGGCCAGCGCGGCAAAGCCGTTGGCTTCCAGAGCGGAGCCGGCGTTGAAACCGAACCAGCCAGCCCACAGCAGGGCGGCACCGACCATCGTCAGCGTCAGGCTGTGCGGCGCCATCGATTCCTTGCCGTAACCAATGCGCTTGCCGACCATGAAGGCGCCGACCAGACCCGCAACGGCCGCATTGATGTGCACGACGGTGCCGCCGGCAAAATCAAGCGCGCCGGACTGCCAGAGGTAACCGGCCTTGGCGTTCATCGCGTCAACCACTTCCTTGCCGGTGTAGGCATCGGGACCCATCCAGAACCAGACCATGTGTGCCATCGGGGCGTAGCTGAAGGTGAACCAGATCGCCATGAACATCAGCACTGCCGAGAATTTCATGCGTTCGGCGAAAGCGCCGACGATCAGCGTGCAGGTGATGGCCGCAAAGGTGGCCTGGAAAACAGCAAACACGATTTCCGGAATCACGACACCTTTGCTGAAGGTAGCGGCATTGGCAAAAGTGCCGGCGGCGTTGTCCCAGATGCCTTTCATGAACAACCGGTCAAAGCCGCCAAAAAAGGCATTGCCCTCGGTGAAAGCCAGACTGTAGCCGTAGAGAAACCAGAGCACGATGATCATCGAGAAGGTCACCATGACCTGCATCAGCACCGACAACATGTTCTTGCTGCGGACCAGCCCGCCGTAGAACAGCGCCAGGCCGGGAATCGTCATCAGGATCACGAGCAAGGTGGACACCATCATCCAGGCGGTATCGCCCTTGTTGGGAACGGGCGCTGGCGGAGCAGAAGCTGCTGCAGCGGGCGCTGCAGCAGTGGCAGCGGCCGGGGCTGCCGCGGCGACCGGAGCCGCTGCCGGCGCAGCAGCGTCAGCGGGTTTGACTTCGGCGGGCGCGGGCGTCGCCAAGGTGGCGGCGGAGGCAGCCGGTGCGGCTGGCGGAGTCTGCGCCACGGCGAGGCCGGTCGTCAGCAGGCTCAATCCGAGGGCAAGAGAGGCAATTAGTTTTTTCATGGCGATGTTCTTTTTTTCAGGGTTGAGGTCTAGAGTGCTTCCTTGCCGGTTTCACCGGTCCGGATACGCACGACCTGCTCGAGGTTGTAGACAAAGACCTTGCCGTCGCCAATCTTGCCGGTACGGGCGGAAGTCTCAATTGCCTCAATCACCCGGTCTACCAGATCGTCAGACACCGCCGCTTCAATCTTCACTTTGGGCAGGAAATCGACCACGTACTCCGCGCCGCGGTACAGCTCGGTATGGCCTTTCTGGCGACCAAAGCCCTTGACTTCAGTGACGGTGATGCCTTGCACGCCCATGCTGGAAAGTGCTTCACGCACCTCGTCCAGCTTGAACGGTTTGATGATGGCCGTTACGAGTTTCATTTCAACTTTCCTCCAGAATGAATGGGTGGAGCGGCCATAGAGCTTGCCGCTCCTGGTCGCTTACAGGGTTTTTGTCAGCATTACGACCAGCGTGCTTTTGTTGATCGACTTGCCGCTGCTGTCGACCGAAGCCGGATAGACGTAGCTCGACTTCTTGTTCGCGCCGACCACCGCGCCGGAAAGTGCCAGGCCGCTGCCCAGGTCGTAGCTGGCGCCCACGCTGTAGTCCATGTAATTGGGGATACCCGCGTCGCGCACGGCGCCCTTGTAACTGGTAAAGCCGAGCGACGCCTTCAGCGTGACTTTCGGGGCAACTTCCTGGGCAAAGGCCAGATTCAGGTAGCCCGTGCCGCGGCCCTCGCCGATCAAATACTCCTTGCCGATGCCGAAATAGCCTCTTGAAACGGTACGCGAATATTTGGCGCTGACCGGGCCGTAAGTACCGCCCAGGTAAAGCTCGGTGGTGTTGGCGCCGCTGGCGCCGGGATAGTAATACGTCAGCGCGCCGACATCCATGTCGAGCGGACCTGCCTTGAATTTATAACCGCCGTAAAGATCAATTTCGACGCTGTTGCTCGGATTTGACGGCAAATACTTGGTCCAGTTCACCGTGGAATTCCAGTTGCCCAGGTAAAAACCATTTTCGAAAGCGTAATCCACGCCGCCTTGCAGCGCCGGCTTGAAGGCCCGGGTTTTCGACTGATCCTGGTCCTGGCCGCGGAACTTGTAGTTGCTGACGACCGAAATGTTGAAAGACAGCGGTTCTGCAGGAGGCGCTTCAGGCGCAGCCGTCTGCGCGAAGGCGGTGCCAGACAACACTAAAGCAGTGGTGAACGCAAGCTGGAAACAATTGATTTTCATGAGGGGCTCCGGGTTTGGTAAATTGATGCAACCTCTTTAGCACGGACCGTGCCAGACCTTCTCGTTCCCTGATGGGCAAAGCGTCCACCTGATGCACGCCTGTCGCGTTAGCTAAAGATGCAAAAACTTGTAACGCACCATATTGGCGCGGCAAAAGCGCACAACTTTGAGGCATTTATGCAAAAGGACTACCCATGAGCTTGTCTTTAGTGCAAAGCCGGGCCCTGCTGGGTCTGGATGCACGGCCGGTTTGCGTTGAAGTGCACCTGGCCAACGGCTTGCCCAGCTTCACGCTGGTCGGTCTGGCCGAGACCGAGGTGAAAGAAGCGCGCGAACGGGTACGCTCCGCGATCCAGAACACAGGGCTGGAATTTCCAGCCAATAAACGGATCACCGTCAACCTGGCGCCCGCCGACCTGCCGAAAGACTCAGGGCGCTTTGACTTGCCGATTGCGCTGGGGATTCTGGCTGCCAGTGGACAGATCGACGGCCAGCGGCTGAACGGTTACGAATTTGCCGGCGAGTTGTCACTCGGCGGCGACTTGCGGCCGGTCCGGGGTGCGCTGGCCATGAGCCTGGCATTGGCCCGGCCGGCCGCTGGGACTTCACGCACACCGCCCAAGCTGGTGCTGCCCGAAGGCAGCGCGCAGGAAGCCGCGCTGGTGCCCGACGCTGAAATCTACCGGGCTCACCACCTGCTCGATGTGGTCAGGCAGTTTTTGCCGGGTGGCGGGGCGCCCGAGTTGCTGGACGGCTGGACGCGGGTCGCGCCGGCACTGGCGCAGCCACCACCGGTCTACCCGGATCTGGCCGACGTCAAAGGCCAGGCGGCCGCCCGCCGCGCGCTAGAGATTGCCGCCGCCGGAGGCCACAGCGTCCTGATGGTGGGTCCGCCTGGCTCGGGCAAGTCCATGCTGGCGCAACGCTTTGCCGGCCTGTTGCCCGCCATGACGACTGAAGAGGCGCTCGAAAGCGCCGCTGTTGCGTCGCTGGGCGGACGTTTCACGCTCGACAACTGGGCGGTGCGCCCAACCTGCTCACCCCACCATACGGCCAGCGCCGTGGCGCTGGTAGGTGGCGGCTCACCCCCCAGGCCCGGCGAAATCTCGCTGGCGCATCGCGGTGTGCTGTTTCTTGACGAGCTGCCCGAGTTTCCGCGCGCCGCACTTGAAGCACTGCGCGAACCGCTGGAATCGGGTCAAATCACGATCGCCCGGGCCGCCCAGCGCGCCGAGTTTCCGGCGCGCTTTCAGCTGATCGCGGCCATGAATCCCTGCCCTTGCGGCTATCTGGGCTCCAACTTGCGTGCCTGCCGCTGCTCGCCAGATCAGGTCTCGCGCTACCAGGGCAAACTCAGCGGGCCGCTGCTGGACCGGATTGATCTGCATGTGGAAGTCGGCGCGCTGGCGGCGGATGCGCTGGTGAACACGCCGCCCGGCGAGGCCACGCAGGTGATTCGCAGCCGCGTGGTCGCGGCACGCGAGCGCGCAATGGCCCGCCAGGGCAGCGCCAACCAGGCACTGCAGGGCCAGGCGATTGACGCGCAATGCCAGCTTGACACGGCGGCAGCGAAATTTCTCAACACTGCGGCAACCCGCCTGGGCTGGTCGGGCCGCGGCATTCATCGCTGCCTGAAAGTGGCCAGAACGATTGCCGACCTGGCGGGCGCGCAAACCGTGCAGGTCACGCATGTGGCAGAAGCCGTGCAGTACCGGCGGGCGCTCAAGGCGGCGCACTGAGCTGACTCGTCTGATCAGGCCGTGGCACAACCGCGGCACGGCGAAGAAATCCTTATCGCCCCTGGTATTCGGGAGAAACCGGCGCTTGGGCGGCAACCGGCGCCGCGACAGACCGGGGACTGTAACTCACGCCATCCTGCGTGCGCAGCGTCGAACCTTCCACCGTCACGCGGCTGCCGACACCTGGCGCGTGCGCCACCTCCACCGTGCGGCGTGAGCCGTTTTCCATGCGCACGCCGACCTGGTAAACGGTTTCCCTGCGCATCTTTCCTTCGATGGCGTTGCCGGCAAAACCGCCGCCTACCGCACCCAGAATGGTCGCTGCCGTGCGACCGCCGCCATGGCCAACCTGGCTGCCCAGCACCGCGCCGAGCACGCCACCAGCCACCGTGCCGACGCCTACGCCGGTTGGTTTGGACGAGCGCTCGACCGGCGTGACCGACTCGACAGATCCGCAGACCGCGCAAACGGGCGCCGCAGCCACAGCCGCCGTGTGGCTTGAGTAAGCCGGATAAGGCGCAGACCCGGCAGCAGGCGCCGGAGAAACCCCGGCGTAACCGGGGACCGGCGCCGGCCTGGCAAAGTGTGTGACCCCCTTTTTCGCCGGAACAGGCTTCGCCGTAACAGCCACCGGTTTCTCACTCAGGTCGTCAGCGGCATTGAACGAAGCAGCAGCCGGCGCGGCGAGCTGCGGAGCCGCCAGCGTGGCGACGGGCCCAATCGGTGTTACAGGTGCGCGCTGGTTGTAGATCAGCGTGCCGCCCATACCAAGCACGGCAACGCCAAGGATGCCGACCGCGGCCCACAAGGGTTTGGTATGGCCGGAAGAGGCGAACTGCTGGCCGGGCTGCAAGGTGTCAGTGGAGGTGGTCATGGCGTTTTGGCTTTCCTGGAAAACGGTTAGTCGTCGGGCATCCGGTGATGCGGAAAAAAGGTGCGACGGCCACCCGCTTCCCCTGCGTTGATAACTAACGCTCGACCGCCTTCAAAGTTAGACGGCTCCGGCAACTCTTGCGTGTCGTTTTGTAAATGCCGTGTTGGCACGCAGTAAGGACCTGTAAGACAGGCGGAGACTGCCGTCGGCGCCTCCGATCCGCAGACGTCAGCCCTGCCGGCGCTACAAATTGGGCGCCAGCAGCCTTGCCAGATCTTCAGCTTTCTCGCCACGACGGCGCGCCAGGTCGAGCAACTGGTCATCACCGATTTTGCCGACGCTGAAATAGGTGCTTTGCGGATGACTCAGGTAAAAGCCGCTAACGCTGGCCGCCGGCGTCATGGCGCGACTCTCGGTCAGGGCCATGCCGATCTCCCCCGCGCGCAACAGCTCGAACATTTCCTTTTTCGCGCTGTGGTCCGGGCACGCCGGATAGCCTGGCGCCGGGCGGATACCCTGGTATTTCTCGGCAATCATCGCGTCCCTGTCGAGGGACTCGGCCGGCACATAACCCCACAGGTCCTTGCGCACCCGGTGATGCAAGGCCTCGGCGAAGGCCTCAGCCAGGCGGTCGGCCAGCGACTTGAACATGATGGAGGAATAGTCGTCGTTGTCATCAAGGAAATACTTTTCCTTCTTTTCAGCGCCCAGACCCGCCGTGACGGCAAAAACACCGATGTAATCGGCAATTTTTTGATCATTCCGGTCACTGGTCTTAAATTTACCAGCACGGGCAGCTATCAATTCAGGAGCAAGTTGCTTCGGCGCGACAAAATCGGCCAGGCAGCGGCTCGGCCGCATCAGACCATCGACCGCCGTTTTCTCTAGCTGCTGGCGCAGGCCGTACCAGGTCATCGCCACTTCGCTGCGGGTCTCGTCGGTGTATATCTCGATGTCGTCGCCGACGCTGTTGGCCGGATACAGGCCCATCACGCCACTGGCGGTAAGCCAGCGGCCCTCGATCAGGCGTTTGAGCATGCGTTTGGCGTCGGCATAGACGCGCACCGCCTCGGTGCCAACCACCTCGTCTTTCAAGATCGCGGGGAAAGGGCCGGCCAGATCCCAGGTCTGGAAAAACGGACCCCAGTCGATGTATTCGGACAGCTCGGCCAGATCAAAGTTTTTGAACACGCGCCGGCCGATGAATTTCGGCACGGGCGGCGTGTAATTCACCCAGTCAATGACCGTGGCATTGGCGCGCGCCCTGACCAGCGGCCACATCGGTGTCTGCTTTTTGTTGGCGTGCTGGATGCGCACTTTTTCGTAGTCAGCGTTGACGTCTTCAATGTATTTGGCCGCCTGATCCGACAGCAGGCCCTGCGCCACGCTAACGCTGCGCGAAGCATCGGGCACATAGACCACCGGGCCTTCGTAATGCGGTGAAATTTTCACCGCCGTATGGACCCGGCTGGTGGTCGCGCCGCCGATCAACAGCGGAATCTTGTTGAGGCGGAAATGGTCGTCCTTCTGCATCTCGCTGGCGACATACTGCATTTCTTCCAGGCTGGGCGTGATCAGGCCGGACAGGCCGACGATGTCCGCTCCCTCAGCCTTGGCCAGCGCCAGAATCTCATGGCAGGGCACCATCACGCCCATGTTGACGACTTCAAAATTGTTGCACTGCAAGACCACGGTGACGATGTTCTTGCCAATGTCATGCACGTCGCCCTTGACGGTGGCGATGATGATTTTTCCCTTGGTCTTGACATCACCGCCAGCGGCCTGCAGCAGCAGCTTTTCGGCTTCGATGTAGGGCAGCAGATGGGCCACGGCCTGCTTCATCACGCGGGCGCTTTTCACCACCTGCGGCAAAAACATCTTGCCCTGGCCGAACAGGTCGCCGACCACATTCATGCCGTCCATCAGCGGACCTTCAATCACATGCAGCGGCCGGCCGCCTTCGGCCTTTATCGCCTGCCAGACTTCCTCGGTGTCTTCAACGATGAATTCGTTCAGGCCATGCACCAGCGCGTGCGACAGGCGCGCACGTATCGGCAGCGCGCGCCATTCGTACTTCTTGCTGTCGTCCCTGGCGCCGCTTTGGGCCGTTTCGGCGACTTCGATCAGGCGCTCGCCGGGTGTGAGATGCGCTTCGCCCGGCTGGTACATGGGTGCGCGGTTCAGTACCACGTCCTCGACGCGCTCGCGCAGCACCGGCTCCAGGTCGTCATAGACGCCGACCATGCCGGCGTTGACAATACCCATGTCCATGCCGGCCTGAATCGCATGGTACAAAAACACCGTGTGAATCGCCTCGCGCACCGGGTCATTGCCGCGAAAGCTGAAGCTCACATTGCTGACGCCGCCCGACACCTTGGCACCCGGCAGATTGGCCTTGATCCAGCGCGTGGCGTTGATGAAGTCGACCGCGTAATTGTTGTGCTCGTCAATGCCGGTGGCAATGGCAAAGATGTTGGGATCAAAGATGATGTCTTCTGGCGGAAAACCGATTTCATCGACCAGCAAGCGGTAGGCGCGCTCACAGATGCCGATCTTTCGCTCGTAGGTATCGGCCTGTCCCTGCTCGTCAAACGCCATCACGACAGCGGCGGCGCCGTAGCGCTTGAGCAGCCTGGCATGGTGTATGAAGGATTCAACGCCCTCCTTCATGGAAATCGAGTTGACGATGCCCTTGCCCTGGATGCAGCGCAGACCGGCCTCGATCACGCTCCACTTGGAGCTGTCGATCATGATGGGAACGCGCGCAATGTCGGGCTCGCCGGCGATCAGGTTCAGGAAACGCACCATGGCGGCCTGGCTGTCGAGCATGGCTTCGTCCATGTTGATGTCGATGATCTGCGCGCCGTTTTCAACCTGTTGGCGCGCCACGGCCAACGCGGCTTCAAAATCGCCATTCAGGATCATGCGGGCGAAGGCCTTGGAGCCCGTGACGTTGGTGCGCTCGCCAATGTTGACGAACAGGCTGCCAGCGCCAATATGAACCGGCTCCAGGCCGGATAACTTCATCGGCGGGACTTCGTGGCCGGCATGGGCGGGATCGAAGGATTGAATTTCGGACATGGACTCACCTTGAGACAAAGGTGAGCGTCGTTGCCAAAGGGTTGAAACCGGACCCCGTTCACCCAAGCCTGACGAAACCTTGGTTTCGCTGCAACGCTCCTTGAGTTATGCTGGATTTTAAGCATCTCTCGCGCACTACTGGCCGCCTCACTTCAAAACCCATAATTTTTCCCGATGTTAAAGCAGTTTTTCCGCACCAAAATCCTTCGGCTATACGGCACGCCAGCGGCTAGGACGCAGGAGTCCGAAACCGCCGATCTGGCTGCCGAACTATTGATTGCACCGACGGCGCTGATGCAGCTCACCCGCGAAGACGCCCGGGTCGTGGTGCGTTACATGCTGCCAAGAAAAATCGATAAGGGCACCACCTTCATCTACGAGGGCGACAAGCGTCATACCGATTTCATGATGCTGCTGCTCGATGGTGAAGTGACGGTGGAGACGATTGTGGTCAGCCGGGTTCAACCCATTACAGTCACCGTGCTGGGCCGCGGCAGCCTGATCGGCGAACTGGCACTGCTCGACGGCGAACCGCGTCACGCCTCCTGCACCGCCACATCCCATCTGCGCTGCGCCATCCTTAAGCGCCAGGCATTGGAGCAGCTAGTCACCGACAGCCCGGCGGTTGCCGCCAAACTGATGCTGGCCGTGTCCTCGCGCATTGCCGCGCGCCTGCGTGAAAACGCTGACAAGCTCAAGCTCTATGTGCAGTTGACCCAAGCCATGGAGCAGGAGATCGGCGAGCGCAATGCCGCCTGACTCCGGCTGATTACTGGTCTTTTCTTCTGCACGAAGAATGCTGCTTGCCCCGCCCTGACGTGCCGGGGAGCCGCCTTGCGGCCCCGCGCCAGGGCGCTACGCGGCTTGCCGGTAAAACAGCCGGCGCTGCTGCACTGCCCGCCCCGGCAAGGGCGCAACCGCGTGGGCGATCGCCTCGATGTGATCGGGCGTGGTGCCGCAGCAGCCGCCCACGATATTGACCAGCCCCTCGGCCGCAAACTCGTGCAGCAGGCGCGAGGTGACGTCGGGTGTTTCATCAAAGCCGGTGTCGCTCATCGGGTTGGGCAGGCCGGCATTCGGGTAGCAGCTGATGAAGGTGTCGGGCGCGGCCTTGGCCAGCTCCTGGATGTAGGGGCGCATCAACGCCGCACCCAGCGCGCAGTTCAGGCCGATAGCCAGCGGATCGGCGTGGCGCACGCTGTGCCAGAAGGCGGTCACGGTCTGGCCGCTCAGGATCCGGCCCGAGGCGTCGGTGACGGTGCCGCTGATGATAAGCGGCAGCCGCTCGCCCGAATCTTCAAAGTACTCGTCAATCGCAAACAGCGCCGCCTTGGCGTTCAGCGTATCGAAAATCGTCTCGACCATCAACACATCGCTGCCACCCTTGACAAGCGCTTCGGTCTGCTCGTAGTAGGCCTTGCGCAATTCTTCAAAGCTGGTGTTGCGCGCACCCGCGTCGTTCACGTCGGGGCTGATGCTGGCGGTCTTGGGCGTGGGGCCCAGCGCGCCAACGACAAAGCGCGGCTTCTCGGGCGTGGAAAACTTGTCGCAGGCGGCGCGCGCAATGCGCGCTGACGCGAGGTTCATTTCCACCGCCAGCTCGGCCATGTCGTAGTCGGCCTGGGCCACGCTGGTAGCGCCAAAGGTGTTGGTCTCTATCAGGTCGGCGCCGGCAGCCAGGTAGCTTTCATGGATGTCGCGGATCACTTCGGGCCGGCTCAAACTCAGCAATTCGTTGTTGCCCTTGACGTCTTTGTGAAAGTCCATAAAGCGCTCGCCGCGGTATTGCGCTTCGCTCAGCTTGAAACGCTGAATCATGGTGCCCATCGCCCCGTCGAGAATCAGAATGCGCTGCGCGAGGAGGGCGGGGAGTTGCCCGCCGCGGGTATAGATGATCTGCTTCATGGTGTCATTTTAAGACGCCCCTGTTTGTCGGGAAAAGTCACGGGCAATTTTGCGGCGGGCCGCCGCCGAGGAAATGTGCCCCGCAAGAGGCAGCGCACGGCATGCCAGCCGAGCAAAGGTGGCGCCACCATCTTCCCCGACAATAGGCGGATTGCGCCAACCCGATCGATGAAGAATTTACACCCCCAGGAAGCCTGGACCTCGCTGCATGCGCGCTTTGACACGCGGTTCGTCGACAGGCGCCTGGAAATAGAGTCACTGTTTGGTGGCCGACCGCTGGGCGTGGTCAGTGTGCCGCGGTATGAATACCCGGACCTGCAGCCCGAAGCGCAGAGATTTGCCGAACTTGTCGCGCGGGGAGCCACCAGCAAGCAGCCGCCGGTGCTGCTGATCTGCCGCTCGGGCTGCTGCTGGCTGGACGCCGGGCTGGCGCTTTGAGTGCCTGCCGTGGGAGCAGGTGTAGATTTTCAAGCCGAACCGGCCGCCGGTCCAATTTTTTAGGTCTCATACTGCTATCTAATAAATAGCATTTACCCAGTTCTTTCCATTCACTTCGGTCCCCGCATTTTGTCTTCATTGCCCGTTTCTTCACCTTCTCCAACGTCGCTGGACGTGCTTGGCCAGGTTTTTGGCTACAGTCACTTTCGCGGCCCGCAACAAGCCATTGTTGAGCATGTCGTGCGGGGTGGCGACGCGCTGGTGCTGATGCCTACCGGCGGCGGCAAGTCGTTGTGTTACCAGATCCCGGCCATCGTGCGGCAAAACGCGGGGCACGGGGTGACGATCGTGATCTCGCCGCTGATCGCGCTGATGCACGACCAGGTCGGCGCACTGCTGGAGGCCGGCGTGTCGGCGGCATTCCTCAATTCAACGCAGACCTTCGAGGAAAGCAGCCAGCTTGAAAAGCAGCTGCTGGCACTCAAGCTGACGCGGCTTTACGCCGCGCCCGAGCGCATCAACACGCCACGCATGAAGGGCCTGCTGGCCTCCTTGCATGAGCGCGGTCTGCTGAGTCTGTTTGCGATTGACGAGGCGCATTGCGTGAGCCAGTGGGGTCACGACTTCCGGCCCGAATACCGCAGTTTGAGCCTGCTGCACGAAACCTTTCCCGACGTGCCACGCATGGCGCTGACAGCGACGGCCGATCACCTGACACGTCTGGACATGATAGAGCGGCTCAAGCTCGAAGAGGCGCGCGAGTTTGTCAGCAGCTTTGACCGGCCCAACATCCGCTACACCATCGTCGAGAAAACCGACGCGACGCGCCAGCTGCTGCGCTTCATCCAGACCGAACACGACGGCGAAGCCGGCATCGTCTATTGCCAGTCCAGAAAACGCGTGGAAGAAATCGCCGCCATGCTGCAGGACGCCGGCATCAAGGCCATGGCCTACCACGCCGGGCTCGACGCCAAACTGCGCCAGCAGCGGCAGGACCGCTTCCTGCGCGAGGACGGCATGGTGATGGTGGCAACGATTGCCTTCGGCATGGGCATCGACAAGCCCGACGTGCGCTTCGTCGCGCACCTGGACATGCCCAAGAACATCGAAGGCTACTACCAGGAAACCGGCCGCGCGGGTCGCGATGGTTTACCCGCCGACGCCTGGATGACCTATGGCCTGCAGGACGTGGTGAACCAGCGCCGCATGATAGACACCAGTGAAGTTGCCAGCGAAGAGTTCAAGCAGGTAATGCGTGGCAAGCTCGACGCGCTGCTGAGCTTGGCCGAAGACACGCGTTGCCGCCGCGTCAGCCTGCTGCAATACTTTGGCGAAGACAGCCAGTCCTGTGGAAACTGTGACAACTGTTTGAATCCGCCGGCGGTGTGGGATGCAACTGACGCCGCGCGCAAGATGCTGAGTTGCATTTACCGCGTGCAGCAGGCCAGCGGCATCAGCTTTGGCGCCGGTCACCTGATGGACATCCTGCGCGGCAAGCTGACTGAAAAAGTCACGCAATACAGCCACGAAAGTTTGAGCACTTTTGGCATCGGCACCGACCTGGCCGAAGCGCAGTGGCGCGGCGTGCTGCGCCAGCTGATTGCCAAAAACATGGTGCGGGTGAACGCCGAAGCCTTCAACACGCTGCAGCTGCTGCCCGACGCGCGCCAGGTGCTCAAGGGCGAAGTCAGCGTGCTGCTGCGCCAGCAGGCCTTGAGCTCCAAACCCGAGCGCAGCAAGCGCGGCGCCAAGACATCAGTAAAGGGCATGGCCGAGGCCGCACTGAACGCCGGTGCGCTGGAACGGCTGGCCCGCCTCAAGGCCTGGCGCGGCGACGTGGCGCGCGAACACAACCTGCCGGCCTTCGTGATCTTTCACGACGCCACGCTGCGCGCCATTGCCGATCAGTCGCCGCAAAGCCTGCATGACCTGGAAGGCATCAGCGGCATGGGGGTCAAGAAGCTGCAGGCTTACGGGGCCGAGGTGCTGCGGGTGTGCATGGCGCCGGCTTGAGAAGCAGCAGGCCGGGATTGCCGACCCCGAGTTGGCCAGGTTCGGCCCGAATTATTGATAAAAACATGCTCCAGTCCAATTCGGACGGCTACGAACAGCTATTTTTTTCATAGCTTACCCAGACCCCTGCTCTCCAAATTACCTTGCCCCAAAAAAACGCTTTGCGCTTTAAAAAGGAGAGCAAATACTATGCAGGCAGATGCTATTGTTTCAGGCAAGGGGCAAGTCATGCTACCGGCCGCCATGCGGGCCGAGCTGAAGGTGCAACCCGGATCACGCTGACGCGCTCTTGGGGAACCTGCTATGGGACAGCCGGCAAAGACCGTGAGCCGGCCGGCGGTGCAGCCCGACGGGCAAACGCCCACGGCCCTCGACATTTCCAGCAGAAAGGCAGGTTTTAGCCTTCTGGTCCAATCACTACGGCCATAGTCAGCTATTTATTAAATAGCAAGCATTACTGCAGAAAACCCATGTTCCGCCCTTCCCTCACCTCGGGCTTGATGCGGTGCTCGGCCTCCAGTTGCGACAAAAATTCGTCTGTTGAAAACACCGCCGCCAGTATCGTGAGCTGGCGCTTCACCGCCGCAAAATCCCCCGGGCACAGCTGCGTGAGCTGGCTCAGCCTTTTTTGCAGCGGCGCGGTCAGCAGCGCCACATCGCCGGCCAGCGCCTCGGTGACAAACATGGCTGCACGCTGCGCACTGGTCAGCGCCATGAACTTGAGCTTGAAGGTGAAACGCCGCAGCGCCGCCTGGTCCAGGCTCTCCAGCAGGTTGGTGGTGCAGATGAAAATACCGGCATGGCGCTCCATGCCCTGCAGCATTTCATTGACTTCGGTGACCTCATAGGTGCGCTGGGCGCCGCGCCGGTCCTGCAAAAAGCTGTCGGCCTCGTCAAGCAGCAGTACGGCCTTCTCGGCTTCGGCTTCACGGAACATGGCGGCCATGTTCTGCTCGGTTTCGCCGACGTATTTGCTCATCAGATCACTGGCCTGCTTGATGAGCAGGGGCTGGTCAAGCGTGCTCGCAATGTGCTCGGCCAGCGCGGTCTTGCCGGTACCGGGCGGGCCGTAAAAACACAGGCTGCCGTGGCCCCGGGCTTTCAGCGCCTGCACGATTCGCGGCACCTCAAACCGCGATTCGACGTTCAGCATGGACAAATCGTAGCGCGTGACGCTGCGGCGCGCCGAGGCTTCGGCCTTGTTGCCGAGCGCCACATCGGCATTTTTAAGCTGCCGCTCTATCAGCAACTCCATCAGCGTCGGCCGCCCACCCGCCAGAATTGCCTGCAGGCCGGCTTCATCCACCCCGGCATCCATGGTTTTTTCTGGCGCGCTGGCCAGCCGGGCAAAACGCACCGCCGTGCGGATTTGCGCCGGCGTCAGGCCTTTGCGGGCGGTCAGCTTGGCGACAAACGCATCGCTGACCTGCACCCCTTCGAGTGTCTTTCGGACAATGCCTTCGCGCGCACCGGGCGGCGGCGAGCGCAGCTCCAGGTGGTAGGCAAAGCGGCGGCGAAAGGCCGGGTCGATCTGCTCGATGCGGTTGGTGATCCAGAGCGTTGGAACGGCGTTGGACTCCAGCACCTGATTGACCCAGGCCTTGCCACTGACCGAGCCGGTGGCCGGCGCCGACAGCTGATCGGAGCGGGCCATCAGCAGCGCGGCCTCACTGGAAATGGGCGGAAAAACATCCTCCACCTCGTCGAACAGCAGGGCCGAGTGCGTGCTGCCCTTGAGGAAGACCTGCGCGATCTGCAACGAACGGTAGCGGTCGCGCCCGCTCAGCGAATTGCCGTCGCGGTCGGCATATTCAACCTCGAACAGATTCAGCCCGGCGGCCTGCGCCACCACCTTGGCCAGCTCGGTCTTGCCGGTGCCGGGCGGCCCGTAAAGCAGCACATTGACGCCCTGCTCTTTGGCGGCGACCGCGTTGCGCAGCAGGGACACCAGCACCTGCGCGTCTTCCTGTACGAAGGCGAAATCGGCCAGCCCCAGGCAACTTGCGGCGGCGGGCCGGGTAAAAACGGCCATCAGCTCGTTCTGGTCGCGGTACTCGCGCATCAGCACCGGCGGCAGCTTCTCGCTGACCTTCATCAGGTCGGCCAGATCGGTGATGTTGTGCTCGGAAATCAGGTTTTCAACCATGCCGATGCGCTCCAGCCGCGAGCCGGCCCGCAAGGCTTCGGCCACTTCGGGCGCCTTGACGCCAGCCACGTCGGCCAGCGCGGCATACGCCTCGGGCGCATTATTGACCTTGAACTCGACCAGCAGCGAACGCAGGTCGCGCTGATAGCGCGCCAGCGTGCCGTACAGCAGCAGGGCGCGCTCGGCGCGGTTGAGCTGCAGCAGGCCGGCCAGCGAATCGATGTTTTTTTCCACCAGGGTGGACTGTTTTTTCAGCGCGTGGGTCAGCCAGTCACCGGTAGCGGCCAGCACCGAGAGCAGATCCCTGGGCTGGTCCTTGGCATACTCGTCGAGATAGAAAAACAGCGTGCCCTCTTCATACGGGCCTCGCCATGCGCCGTGCCTGAGCATGAACTCGACGTCGCAAAGCAGCTCATGGCCGCGCCAGAACTCGTTGTCCTTGCAACGCCGCCCGAGGAATTCCCGCAGCCGCCGCATCGCCGGCAACGGCCAGACAAGATGGCGGCCAGACAGCGACAACAGGCTGTTCAGGTCGCGCCGCACGTTGAACTTGGCACCTTGGCGCGCGACCAGGCTCAGCACAAACTGCGAGCACATCAACTCCAGTACCGGCGCCTCTTTAAGCCCGGGAGAAAGCAGCCACTGTTTGGGATGCTCGACGACGGAACGCTTGTTCATGGACAAACTCCTGTTTGCGCTCACCGCTGATCTTTCCTCCTGTTGTTTTTGCTTCAATGAGACTGCACCATAACGCAAGCTGAAGCATCATGGAAGACACTACTTCAATGCCTGCGGGCGAAACGGGTTGCGACCGTCCAGCACAAAGGCGCGGAAAATGGATCGCTGCCAGCCCCAGCTGTCGCCCGAAAGAAATTTGATGCTCAGCCTGACCGATATTGAACAAGCCGCCCAGCGCCTGCAAGGCCACCTGCTGAACACGCCGTGCGTGGAGTCGCGCACGCTGTCGCAACTGACCGGCGCGCAGATTTACCTGAAGTTTGAGAACCTGCAATACACCGCCTCGTTCAAGGAGCGCGGCGCCTGTAACAAACTTGCGCAACTCTCTGCCGACGAACGGCGTCGCGGCGTGATCGCCATGAGCGCGGGCAACCATGCCCAGGGCGTGGCCTACCATGCGCAACGCTTGGGCGTGCGCGCCGTCATCGTGATGCCGCGCTTCACGCCGGGCGTGAAAATTGAACGCACGCGCGGCTTCGGCGCCGAGGTGGTGCTGCACGGCGACACACTCGATGAAGCACGCCAGCATGCGCTGCTGCTGGCCGAACGCGAAGGCTTGGTATTTGTGCATCCCTATGACGACGAAGCCATCGTCGCGGGCCAGGGCACGGTGGGGCTGGAGATGCTGCAGGCCGTCCCTGAACTGGAGGTGCTGGTGATTGCCGTGGGTGGCGGCGGACTGATCGCGGGCATCGCCACTGCCGCCCGGGCGCTCAAGCCCGGCATCGAAATCATTGGCGTGCAGACCGCGCGTTTTCCCGCCATGGTCAACGCCATCAAGGGTACGCAGCATCCGCAAGGCACGAGCACGATTGCCGACGGCATTGCGGTCGGCAGGCCCGGCCTGATCCCACAAGCCATCATTGCGCAAAAGGTCGACGATCTGCTGCTGGTGGACGAAGGCGACATCGAGCAGGCGATGGTGATGCTGCTGGAAATCGAGAAAACCCTGGTCGAGGGCGCAGGCGCGGCCGGGCTGGCGGCGCTGCTCAAATTCCCGGCGCGCTTTGCCGGCAAAAAAGTCGGACTGGTGCTGTGCGGCGGCAATATCGACCCGCTGCTGCTGGCCGCCATCATCGAGCGCGGCATGGTGCGCGCCGGGCGGCTGGCGCGCATCCGGGTCGGCGCGCGCGACATTCCAGGCTCGCTGGCCAAAATCACCGCCACCGTGGCCGATGCCGGCGCCAACATCGAAGAGGTGCATCACCAGCGCGCCTTCACCATGCTGGCAGCCCAGAATGTGGAGATCGAGCTGGTGGTGCAGACACGGGGCCGGGCGCATATCGGGCAGGTGCTGGCCACGCTGACTGCGGCGGGCTTTGAGGCGGCCGAGCAGCACTGACCTTTCCGCCCCCGCCAGCGCATCTGCCGCGCGCGCCCTTTTCTATCGCAGGTGCTTGGCCAGCCGGGCAGCAAACAGCGTTGGGATACTGACACCGCGCCGACCGGGAATCACCTCGAAAGCATCGCCGGCGCGCAGCGTGCCAGGGCTGGCCACCGACAGGTAAAAGCCGCAGAATCCGCTTTGCGCCATCAGCCTGGACGCACCGGCAAAACCCATCACTGCATTCAGTTTGTAGCAGGGCTCCCGCGGCAGTGTCACTTGCAAGGCACAGCCCGGAAATTGCAGCACATCGCCAGCCCAGACCTCCGACTCAAGCAGGCCCTGCAGTGTGAGGTTTTCACCCAGGCTGCCGTTCGGCAAGCTGTCGTCGATTTGAGCCAGCCCGGCTTGGCGCCGCATGGCCAGCCAGTAGGGGTAATGCTCGGACGGGTAGGCGTAAACGGCTTTGTCCAGCCCGCCATGAACCGACAAATCGGCCTGCTCGTCTCCCAGCAGGCCCAGCGGCATCAGCGGCACGGCATCCGTCACGGATTGTTTGCCAAAGGCCGTCAAAATGCGGCGCTCGCCGATTTTTATCCGGCGCGCCTTGCCAAGCTGTAGAGAAAGAAGTTGCGTCATTGCGTGGATGAAGAAAGGCGGTCGATCGGTGCGGGCGCCGGGCCCTGGCCCTGGCCAGCCTTGCAGCACCGGCGCCATGGCTGGCGAAGGCCGGCGCATCAGGGTCTTGCGCAGGCGATTGTCGCCGGGCGCACCAAAAAGGTAAAATCCAGTCAGATTTTTACGTATCTCAGGAGTCAACATGTCGAGTCCAGCAAATCACACCAGCCCTGCCGCAGACAGCAGCCCTGCATTCGCCCATGAGCCGGACGCGGTTGAAGCCATTGTTCCGTTGATTCCCCTGGTGCTCCCGCTGGTCGGGGGCGTACTGATGTTCCTGCTCGCCTTTATCGCCGTTTTCATGGCGTGAAGCGCCGGCGCTTTCCCGCCAAAGTCCGCATCGCGCGGACTTTTTTTACGGGCGCATCCCGGCTCGCACGCGGGGCTACAGACTCCTGAAACAGTTCAGGGCGTAAGCGACATGAAGCGCGGCGCCCCTGTACAAGACATCTTCATCAATGTTGAACTTCGGGTGGTGATGCGCAAAGCAGGCACCCCGGCTTTCATTGTGCACCCCAATAAAGGCCATCAAGCCCGGGTACACCTCCAGAAAATCGCCGAAGTTCTCAGACACCATCAGCGGCGGAAATGCAATCAGCTCGCCAGCGCCAAACAACTCCTGCACGGCCTTTTCAGCGACGCGGCTGCAGCCCGCCTCGTTGAACAGCATGGGCCCGCCACGCATGATGGTGACTTCGGCCCGGGCGCGAAAAGTGTCGGCAGTGCTCTGCACTACCCTTCGCAGGGCCGCTTGCAGATGGACCTGATCAGCCTTGTCGGTAGTCCTGAGGGTACCGGCCAGCACTGCCTTGTCCGGGATGACATTGCCCGCCTCCCCACTGTGAAGCTTGCCAAACGTAAGGGCGGCGGCATGGGTCGGATCAATCTCGCGGGCGATCAGGTGCGACACATTCATGACGATGGCGGAGGCCACCACAATCGGATCCACCCCCCGGTGCGGGGTGGCGCCGTGACAGCCCACGCCCTCGATGACAACCTGGAAATTGTCGCCTGCCGCCATGCGCGGCCCTGCCTGAACGGAAAATTTTCCACTCTCGATCTCTGACCACAGGTGAATGGCAAAAGCGCTCTTGACCGGCCATGGCGCCAACAACTTCAGTATTTCAGCGGTGCCGCCGCCCCGCTCCTCGGCCTGCTGAAAACAGAGCTTCACCGTTCCGTCCATCCCGTCCTTGAGATGCATGAATACCTGTGCGGCACCCAGCAGCATGGCGACATGACCATCATGTCCGCAGGCATGCATCACGCCGGCGTTCCGTGAGCAATAGCTCAGATGCGGGTTGTTCTCGTGGATAGGCAGCGCGTCCATGTCGGCACGCAGGGCGACCATCTGGCCTTGGCTCTTGCCCTCAATGGTCGCCACAATGCCGAAGTCACCCGCCAGCTCAAAGGGAATACCCATTTTTTTCAGCTCTTGCTGCACCAGTTGCGAAGTGGCTTGCTCCTCGAACGAGAGCTCGGGAAGGCTGTGCATCGTGCGGCGCATATCCACCATGTAATCCTGGTAGCGCCTTGAAATATCCGCGACTGTTTCAGTCATGCTCTATGCCTCATGGTTTGCAGATCAAGCCGGGGCCGCCGGCTCTTGTTTTCTTCAAAAGGGGCCACATTCCCATCAGCCCCACGACCGGCCCCGGCAGCAAGATCCACAAGGCCTTGCTGCCCAGCACGTCGATGACACCCAGCAGTAGAGTGATGCTGACGATGGTGATCAAAAACCCAATGCTGTTCTGAATGGCCAGCGCGCTGCCCACCCACTGCGGCGGACAGCTTCGCGCAGAGATCGACGAGAACTGCGGCGAATCAGCGACCACGAAAAACCCCCAGGCAAGCAGCACT
>NZ_JABBPF010000217.1 GCF_012927415.1 Polaromonas sp.
AACAAATGTGCGGGTACTCTGCTGCCGAAGTGATGGGCCACAACTGCCGCTTTCTGCAAGGAACCGACAACGACCAGCCCGGACTGACGGCAATTCGCACAGCAATTCTTACCCAGACCAACGGCTATGCGCGCCTGCACAATCGCCGTAAAGATGGATCAGATTTTGTCAATGAACTGTTTATATCGCCGGTACGCGATGAAACGGGCACAGTGACGCATTTTGTCGGCATACAGCATTTGGTATCGGACGGGCTGCAATCAGGCTTGCCACGATGAATACTTTTGTGCCCACAGAGCTTACACGTGCAACAGTCAGTTTTTGTATTCAGGGCATGCCATCGCGGGAGCAGATGGTGTTCAAGTCTTTTGTTCGACTGCTCGATCATTGCGTCAACCATCAATGGCTTTATTACCCCGAAAATGACGCGCAACGAACGGATATTGTGGTTATTCAGCATGGGCATACGCCCGTGCCACGCCTAGCCAGCGAGAGGCAGCAGATCGTGCTGACCGTCGGGACTCATGTGTCCACCGAAGCTTTTTTTCTGCAGTGGCCAGTACGGGCTTTTGAGCTTGAAAATGAGTTGAACCGTCTGGGTGACCTGGTCGCAACCCGACGCGTCAGGCTGGCGGCGGCGGCATCAGAAGCTGCTGATGCACTGGTGGATGCCATCACGACAAGCGGACCAAAGATCCGCTTGCACCAGTGGCCACCGTCTACCCTGTTGACAGTGCCGGGCCGCTTGCGTCTGGCGACGCTGCTTAGCGCGCGCGCCATGGATGTATGTGAACTGCAGCGCCGGTCCAGGCTGCCTGCAGCAGTTTGCGAAGACTTTGTTGCTGACATGCAACGTGCGCGCCTGATTTCGTCCGCAAGCAGTTGCGTGGTTCAACTGCCCGTCGGCCCAAAGACAACCGAGCCATCTGCGGTAGCCCGCAGTGCCAAGCCGCAAGCTGAGAGACCCTTTGTGCCTCTGGGGCTTTTGGATCGAATCCGGATAAAACTTGGCTTGCAAGTAGCTAGCCAGGGCAGCAGCTTGAAGACCACAGAGCAGACATGATTGAATACAAAATTTTGTTCAGCGGTACAACTGGCGCAGGCAAGACAACCGCCATTGGTGCCGTTAGTGAAATCCCTCCGCTGTCGACCGATGTGCGCAACACCGACGCGGCTCTGGCCAAACAAATGACCACCGTGGGCATGGACTATGGCGAATTGACGCTAGACAACAGCGAAAAACTGCGCCTGTACGGCACGCCCGGCCAAAAGCGCTTTGACTTCATGTGGAAGATTTTGTCAAAGGGTGCGCTGGGTTTGATTATCTTGATTGACAACCGCCAAAGTGACCCACTGGCTGATTTGGATTTGTATTTGCAAGGCTTCAAGCAATTGATTGAAGACACCGCCTGCGTTGTGGCTGTTGGCCGCACCGAGACACACCCCACGCCCGACCTGGAGCAGTTCTCTAGCCACTTGGCATCGCGCGGTGTGCTGTGCCCGGTGCTGGCTGTTGACGTGCGCGACGCACCGCAAGTGGTGCAAATGCTTGAATTGCTGTTGCTGCAACTTGAAATGAAAACTGAATACCCAGAAGCCCAAGAGACCTAAAGACATGGCCATTGCACCCCATCTAAAAATTGCTTGTGACCGTGCGCTCGACGAGCTGATGCAAGAAGTCAAAGGCATCAAGGCCGTGGTTGTGTCTACCGAAGATGGCTTTGAAGTCGCCGCACGGGTTGAAAACACCGCGCAAATCGCAAGGCTGTCGGCCATGGCCAGCTCCTTGGCCGCCCTGGGCGCCATGGCGGGTGAAGAAAGTCGCTTGGGCGTTTGCGAAAGCCTGATCATGGAAGCCGCCGATGGCTTTATTGCCATCATCCAGGTGCGCCGCGCAGATGTGTCGTTGATTGTCAGTGTCGTGACCGGCCGTGACGCCGTGACGGGCCAAGTGGTGTACTTTTCTAAAAAAGCAGCGCGCGTTCTTCAAGACGCTTAATTCAAGTCCCCCTTCATGCCCAACAACAACTCAGTCATCGCCCATTTGCAGGCGCTGGCCGACTTCCCTGGCATTGACGGCTGCGCGCTGGTGGAAACCTCCACCGGCATGTCCTGGCACGTGGCGGGCAGCTACCACGAGCTGGAGCGGATTGGCGAGGCCGCCATTGAGTTTTGGCGCATTCAAGGCCGCTTGTCCGCGCACTTGGCGACGTTGGGCGCGCTGAAATCGGCGGTGTATTCGTTTTCTAACCGGGTGGTGGCCTTGTTCCCGTGCTGCGACGATCCCGGCCTGGTGCTGGTTTGCGTGGCAGCCAAGCGTGATGTGGCCTGGCCTGCTTGGGGTTTGAAGGTCGAGGCTTTGCGCCGCGTGGTGGCGCAGTCGCTGGCGGCACCGCCTCATTAAAGCGTTTCTCACGCAACCGCTGTCACAACGCCGTGGCGGTTGCAAACTGTTTTAGGCGTGGATTATTAACTTTTAGGAAACTATTAAATGGCTACGATCAATCAAGGAATGCAAGAACTTTTAACCTGCGACGGCGCCTTATGCGCGATGTTGGTGGATTCGTCCAGCGGCATGATTCTGGGCCAAATCGGCTCGGGCGTTGACATGGAAGTGGCCGCTGCAGGCAACACCGAAGTGGTTCGAGCCAAGATGAAAACAATGCGTGCGCTGGGCTTGAACGATGTGATTGAAGACATTTTGATCACACTGGGCAAGCAGTACCACATTATTCGCCCGATGGCGCGCAGAGAAGGTCTGTTTTTGTACATCGTGCTGGACAAAGCCAAGTCCAATCTGGCTCTGGCTCGCCGCAAGGTCCAGGAAGTCGAAAAAGACCTGACCGTTTAAACCTACATAAAAGGTAAAGCCATGGCGATACTCAAAATCAAGTTGATCGACGCAGGAGGTGCTGCGCTGGTAGGTCATGCCGTAAAGGTCAGTGGCGCCCCCGCATGAAAAACTAATGGCGACGGCATGTCCCAGTTTTTAATCGACAGCGATATCCCGCTAGAAATTGAGATCAACGGCGCAGCGGCTTGGTCAGGCGATTCTGGTCAGCTTACCAAAGACGAGGTCTTCCAGGCATCGGGTTTGGGCTTTGCTAGGGTTTTAGCTGGGTAAGCAGAAACAGCCAAACGACTGGTTTCATGCATAGGTCCGGGTTAGTGGTTCGCGGATCAGGTCCGTTATGCCAATCCGGCTGATGGCGGTGTGTGCACGCGCATTCTTGAGTGTCATTTGCTAATTTCTATCAAACCCGAATATGCAACATAATTGCCGTGCTGTTGGCGCGCATGGGCGGTCACTTCACAATTGAAAGATGGCACCAAGGACCACCGCACGCCCCAACTGCTGCGCATGCAGCTCAATATCTTTTACTCCGGCCGGCAGGCCTGGTTATTGCCGCCGCCGGAGCACAGGTACTTGGCCGACGAAGGACCGCGGATCAAATTTACCGAGGGCGACACCGCCGCCAACACCGTCTCAAAAATGCCCCTAAGCGGTTTTAACGTCGGCTACCGCGACATCAACGCGCTGAATAAACTTATTTTTAACCAGCGTGCCCATTCACCGTATCAAGGATTGATAACGGATGTTGGGAAGTGCGCAGAGCCGGGCTTGAGCGCACAGGTTTAATCTTTGAATCTCAGGATCAAAGGGCAATCCCTGGCCGCCCGAGGGCGGCCAGGGATTGCTTACCATATTGATTCGATGATTGCTTAATGGATTTTGGGAACTGAGGAGAGTTCACAGCGCGGTTGCATTGACTGTGAGTGCCGAATTGCACTGGCGGGGCGGCTACGTTGTAATAAACCAGTACCGAAGTAGGCGGGAACAGCGGCGGCCCTTACGTGGCAGTTCGATCCGGCCGCTGTTTCCTTCACCGTGTTGATAACGAGTGCGTCTTTATTGTTCCATTCTTGGACGACTCCCGTCCAGCACACCTTTGGTTTGCCAAAGGTGTTCGTGCTTGAAATCCCTGCCCGCCTCTTTGTTCGTGCCTGCTGCCGCGTGCAGGTTCTTGTCTGTAGCTATTGCGACCATGGCCAGATTTATTGTGCAGATGGGTGGGCCCTGCAGCGCCAGCGGGAGTTGCAAATGCAGGCAAGTAAGCGCTACCAATGTGGTTTTACCGGGCGCCTTAAACAGGCCGCACGCAACAAGCTCTGGCGTGCGCGCCAAGCTGCCAAAAATGAAATAGTGACGCATCAGGGTTCCCAGGAATATGGGCTCAATGCTGTACTGGACGTCTCCATTTCAACCGTATTGCAATCAAGCACTGAGCCATGTATTGCATCAACACCAACGATTTCGACCGCGCTGCCTTGTGCACGTGGAGTCTGGAGTTGCCACTGGTGTGGCAGCAAGTGTTTGGCGCATGTGCGTTTGGGATTTCTTCGTCACTTGAGCAAATTTAGCCATGGCCATAACCTCTGAACTGCGTTCCCATATCCTCCGCCTATACCAAGTTGAACACTGGCGTGTCCAATGTCCGCTTTAAACCGTTGAATTTACACGTCTGAAATTCCGCTTTTCGTCGAAACCAGCCGGTACCCAACGACGCATGAAGGACCGCAATCAGTCTGGAGCCGACGGTCAATTTTCTCCAAAGCAGTTGTTCAGATTGACGGTCTGTAACGGAGCGGGAGATACTTCGACAATGCAGCGAGAGCGGTCATTCGGTTTATGTTTTTAGCCTTCGAATAATTTGAGTCTGTCAATGGCCACTTTTCCAACCGCCTGCACAAACCTTTTTCCCATCAAGACTTGTTGCGTAGCTACTGTATTCACCGCCGCAGGCGACATCGGTGCCAGCGGGGCTAGTGGCGTAGCTTGAGTATCCTGCCAACTGAGCACTTGCATAAATGCAAACCCCCGCCCAATTAACAAAAAACGCAACCAAAATTTTGCGTGAAATCAAATGCTCCTCCAGAATGGCATGGCTTCGGTACACCAAAGCACACCAAAGCACACCAAATAATCTATCAGACCCTGCGTTGAAGCCACAAAATGTCTGGATTGGCTGGGATGCTGGTGAGAAGTGAGATATTTGTTGGCAGCGCACGCATGCCTACCCCACTTTGAGTCTGCATCGCCGCTTTGCTCAGTTACCGATTAATGCGCTGATCGAGTTCAAAGGCTGGTGGCGGTTACGCTGCCTCATCCCAGTCGGTTACCCAGTCCGGGCTCGATTTTCGCCCCATCACCCATCTGCGAGTTATCCCAAAGCGGTGGCCCCACGTGCTGGGGAGATGTCAAGGTCAATAACCGCCTTTGAGGTGGCAATTCACACATAGCTACTACCGCTTTCAGTCTGAAACGGACTTCCGTTCTGCAGCGCTTTCAAATAATGGTCAGCGACTGCCTTCTGGCAAAGTTGGCGGTGTTTGTTGCGCGGCCAGCAGTGATGAAAGGTCTTGGGATTCCTCAGTGGGTTTGTTATTTCCGCTTGCGGGGAAAACGTCAATGAAGCGAGGTTTGATAGCGCTATGGTTAGCCCTTATCAAGTCTGGAAGTCACGGCAAGCTAAGGTGGGATCTGCGGTGGCGAATGCTCTGCCGCCAAGCATTTCCACCGCAAACATCCCTGAGGCATCCACCGCGTCAACCACCACGCACCCCAAGCGCTCCCGCAAATAAGGCGCCAGGCCTATTGTCGAAAACCCCGTACAGGAAAACGCAATCACACGCGCACCGTTCGCAAGCAGGCGTTTCACACAGGCCAGAGCCCGGGCGCCGCCTTCAGGTTCCAGCAGATCGGTGGTTTGCGTGACGCCCTCGGGGCGAGCGTAAGGAACGTCGTCGCCCAACAACGTGCGAAATGGCGCAGGCGCCTCCGCGCCGATGCCGAGCACTGCCACAGGCAAAGCAAGGTGCTGTGCAACGCGAGCTGCCGCGCTGCCGGCGCTGATGACAGGTACGGGCACGGCAGCGCGCAACTTCGCCAAGCCAGGATCGGCAGCACAGCTGAGAAACAGCGCGCCGCATCCTGCATCCACCAGTTCGCGGCCCAGCTACACGATCTTGGGGATCGCCATCGCTTCGCTGACAGCATCAAAAATGCCATTGGGCTGGTCTGGGATGCAGCGTGTCCGCGACTGCAAGCCGTAGCGGGCTTGCAGGATACGTGCGTGTTCCTGCAGCACGCGGTCGTCAGAAGTGGTCAATACGCGAATGATGCCTAGGGACATAGTGATGTCATCCAAGTGAAAGTTTGGAGGGAGAGTCAATGGATTGCGGCTCTTGGCCAGCCCTGAATAATTGGGCAGGCAGGGGGCCATACAGCTTGATCTGCGAATCGGCCGCGCGGAGCCAGTCGCCTTCGGGCAGGCCGAGCACACGCTGCACCGGATTGGCGACCAGGTATTCGGCAATGCGCTGGTCACGGGCTTCGCCCTGATGGCCTTCGGGCAAGGCATTGGTGTAATGCGGATTGAGCTGGAAGGAGACCAGGCCCAGCGCGTCAAAACCACCGGGGTCGACGATGGGCATGTCGTTGGTGGTGCAGATCGTCGGGCTCGCCAGGTTGGCACCCGCACTCCAGCCGATATAAGGCGCGCCTGACTTGACCCGGTTGGCGATCAGCGGCAACAGGCCCGCTTCACGACAGCATTTCAACAGGTTGAAGGTATTGCCGCCGCCGACCACGATGATCTCGGCCTGCGCTATCAGAGCCGCCGGATCGGCCGCATGGTGTGAAGATTCGACATCGATGCCCAGCTGCGAGAACACAGATTGCACCTTTCGGGTGTAATCGTCCCAGCTGATGGTTACGCCGGCATAGGGAATGAAGACCGCCTGCTTTCGACCACCAGCGACTTCGGTGATGGCCTCGCCTGCGTGCGACAGGTAGCCGCCATCCGTGCTACGGGAATTACTCAACAGTAAGAGGTTCATGGGTTTCCTTAAAGGAATTCAGCAGTCAGGCGTCCGATCAAGGCATTCGACAAAATAACCGGCAAGCCCGACGCGCGTGCTGCAATGTCACGATGTGCTTCGACAAAACCCATGCAGTCCATCACCAGCAGTTGCGCGCCTTGGTCACGCAAATCGCAGGCGGCCTCAGCGAGCGCTTCGGTGTCCGCTGCATAAGGCGAAGCCACGGCACAGATCGGGGCATAGGCCAGATCACGCCACTTGTGGCCTTCCGATGCCACCTGCGATTGCAGGGGCACCACAATACCGACCTGCCGCTGGCCGGCCATGGCGGCGACGGTAGGAGGAACAATCAAGTCGGGCTCGATCATCCAGGCGTTGTCGCACTGCAGACCTTCAAAGGCGCCGGTGCACAGCAGCAGGATGAATTTGCAGCCTTGGGCCTGCAGTAGCGCGATCTTCAGGTTCATCAGCTCCAGCACCTTCGGCTTGCTGACGATCACCGACGAGCCATCGAGCAGACGCGTAATGAGAGTGGCTTCGCCGGGCTCCGGCGCGTACATGTGTTCAATGTCGGCGCGAGTCAGCCCATCCAGCAAACCGGTGTGAATGCACGCCGTCTGGGCTGACAAATGCTGTTCCAGGATGGGCGTGATGTCGGGCCGCGGAGCCTGCCCGATGGTGACTGTGCCCAACAGGTTTTTTGACATGGTGTGGCCTGCCTTGCTTATGAGGCCTGGCGGCGCTGGATGTGCGCCAGCGAACCATACAGCTTCAGCAGCAGCTGGTACTCGGCAGCGTCAAAAAACTTGCAGGTTCCGCGCGAGAATTCCTTGGCAACTTCAACGGCAAATTTCGCGGCAGCGGCAATGTCGATTTCGTGGCTGGCACCGGTGCCACAACCGGGCACGACGCTCTCAGCCGTAATCGCCACACCGACCACGGGTGCCGATGTGGCTATCGATGGCTGCAGGATGCTGTTGAGGTGGTAGACACCATTGCCGTAAGGCGTGATGTCCTGGGTCGTGATCGGGAAGGTGACCGCCGGGCGGCCGGAGGTCATCTCCATGATTCGCAGCAAATCGTCTGACACGCGCAGGATGTAACCCTCCTTGACGGTTGGCGAGATCGCAAAACCCTTGTGGTTGATGATGCGGTTGCCCTTGGTGGTGTCTATCGACAGTACGGCATCCATCTCGGCACTGACTTCCTGCTCATTCATGTCTTCGGTATCGACCGGGGAGTCCATGAAGTCGACAGGTTCGTGCGGACGAGTGGGTGCGTCCGGACAAATATGGGTGGCAACAATCACATCACCGGGTAAGCCATCGCCCTGCGTTTGCATGTGCGCCAGCTTGAGAGCGGCGGCCACGGCGGCCACTGCGCCATCGGCATCCGAGACCAGACCGATGCACGTAGGGCGCGCGCCTATGCCGCCTAGGCGCCCGATGATGCCCAGCGTGGGTGCGCTGCCGCCAGCCAACTTGCCTGCGCTACCAGGGATCACGATACGCACAAAGTCCGTAGAGCCCTTGGCGCCGCTGATCTTGGTCACGGTGACCTGAATTTTTGAATACGATGCCAGCAATTCAACAACTGTTTGGCCATTGGCGTGGGCGCTGTCAAGCAATTCGAATACCTGCAAAGTCTGAGTGAGGCTCATTGGTTTTTTCCTTTGATTTGGTAATTGGGATGGAAGAAGCGACTGCATGGCAGGGCGTACCGTCGCTTGAGTCGCTTGAAGAGAATTTATTTCTTGCCGAACGTGGCGGCGATCGTGGCGCTGAAGAAGCTGAACAGTGCGTCGCCTGCAATCACGCCGCCCGCAAACACTTCCATGTAGCCACGGGCTTTTTCGCCGCCCACTTTTTCAATGACGAGGCGCAGCGCAATGCCGATGGCAACCGCCCAGCCGGCCATCGGGCTGGCAATTAGCAAACCCGTGGCCAGCAACACACCGAGCTGGCGCTTGGGCCCGCCTATCAACTGGATCAGCGCGCCAGGAATGGCCCACAGCAACAGCGATTGCCCAATGCCGGATACAGCACCTGCATTGATGGTGGCTACATAGACCTTGGCCACGGGCGGCACCATGCCCTGGGAGAAGTAGATGTTGTGCGCGATGTAGACCACCGGAATGGCGATGACGAAGGCAAGCATGGCGGCAATTAGTTGCTGCTTGCGGCCTTCGAGTTCAAAGGCCGGGTCCATGCCCTGGCCGCGTAGGATGTAGCCGGCTTTCAGGTCGTAGCCCATGTCAGCAAAGGCTGGACCGGTGGCCACCGAAAAACCACAAAGAACCGCTAGGGCTGTTGGAGGAAAACCCAGTAGCAAGCCCAGCAGCAGGGTGATCAGCGCCACCGCGAAGGCTGGGAACCAGCCGGAATGCATGGCGGCAATACCGACGATCATTTCATGCACGAATGCCGCGAAAGCCGCGTAGAAGATGAAGGCGATCAGCATGACTGGCGACATCTCGGCATACAACCCGCCGAGCAATGACACGCCGGCCGCAAGCAGGATGAATCCAGCCCCGCCAAGACGCAGAGTCTTGCCGACGCTGCGGCTGCTGAGTGCCTGGTCTTCTATTTCGTCGTTGGTCGATTTCTTGAGTAGGACCAGGCCTACCTGAACCAGTGCGACCAAGCCTGCGCCAATCATCATGCCGTGTGGAATGTAAGCTTTGTTTATGTCGAAGCCGAATATCGGCTGCGCATAACCGCGCAGCAACAGGCCGACCCCGAACATGCTCAGTGCCCAGATGTTGCCAATAAAAGCGATACCGAATGCCGACATGGGGATCTTGAACCAGGATCCCACCGCGCCGACCAGCATGCCGGCACCCAGCAGCGCCGCCTGCTTGCCGCCCTTGTCGCCCGCCTTGATGGCTTCAGCCGCTGCCACGCCGGGAGGCCAGGCACCAGATGCGGGAAATATCTTGGTGTTGAACATTCGGTACAACAGATAACCGTCCAGCAGCATCGCCAGCGAGACGCCGATGAACATCGGCATCACCAGATCAGGCCGGCCCATCAGGAAAGGAATAGCAATCGGCAACAGGAGGCTGTTGGCCGCGCCAAAGGTCGCCGCCGAGATGGCGCTTTGCGCCAGATTCTGGAAGTGAATCGAGCGGTAACCACTCATCATCTGCAGGGGAACCCGCGCCAGAATCATGGCCACCAGCGCCCCGATGATCGAGGTATTGGGCGTCACGCCCAGCGTGACCAGTAACTGGATGCCGATGACGGCGCCAAAGACGCTGAGCAGCGCCAGCAGCACCAGGTTGCCACCAGACAGGGTATGCGGATGGAACTGCGGCATCGCCGGGCTGGCGCCGCCTGCGGATGCACTTGGATGGGTCGACAAGGACATGGGGTTACCTTATTACCAGTTGTGAAAAGGAAAAATGCGGGGCAAATACGCTAGCGAGCCCATAAGGGGTCGCCAACGAGTAGACCGATGCTGGAAGCTTCAGTCGTGAGATCCTGTGCGAGCGCCTGGGTGCTGCTGGCATCGGCATCCGCACTGGGAAAAGAAAGGCAGAACGCCAGCCGTTCGCGCGTGGCGGGATCGGTGACGGTGCAGCTGACGGAGCCGACACCGGGAAGCGCTTCGTTCAGCGCGCTCGCATAGCGCTGTCTGCGCACCTGGTCCAAGCGGGCGATCAGTTCAGGCACATTGGCCGGGGCGTTGGCGAAGATTCGCGGCAGCTCGGCCGCAAAGCGCTGGCGCACGGCGTCGTCGCTGTCCAGCGCCAACAGCGCCCGCCCGGTCGAGGTGGCCCAAGCGGGTGAGCGGTGGCCCGGGTAGGTCATCAGGCGCAAGGGGTGGCTGCCCGACTGCACAAACAGCACCAGCACGTCCAATCCATCCAGCACCGAGATGTAACCGGTGTAGCCACTTTTGCTGCACAGCCCCTGTAGCGCCTGCTGCAGCAGCGGAAACAGCTGGGTGGTGGAACGCACCAGTCGGGATAGCTCCAGTACCATCAGCGCGGGACCGTAGGCGCGCGAGATCGCATCGCGCTCCAGGAAGCCTTCCTCCGCCATCTGCTTGAGCAGACGGGACGCAGAGCTTTTGGGCATGGCCAGGTGCTCGACAAGGTCGGTCACAGTGACTTGGCGTTGCAGGGAGTTGATCAATCGGAGGATGACTCCGGCGCTTTCAAGTGATGCCATGTTAAAGTCTCAATAAATGGAACCAAGTTCCATAAAATGGTTTATCAAATGTATTCTGCATCCCAAAAATTTGATAGCAACAAGTGTTTCTACCTAGACTCGTCGTAAATCAGGGGCAAGAACGCGCGTTTTTTGATCCCGGAGTACGCTTCAAGGACCAGCTGAAAGACAGGCGTCTTTTGATGTTTTACACACTGCTTGAAAATGCTGAGCGGCAACGCGCCTTTGGGTTGCTGCTTGACGCTACGTTGCCCACAGTGGTCGCTTCAGCGATGTGCCTGGTGTAGCAAATGCTGACTGACAGCATCTGACTGTTTGGTGGTGCGCGTGGTGCGCAGAAAGTGAAAGCGGTCAGCAAGGTTGCAGCCAAGTACCGTGACCCAATAACTGGCAAGGAATGGAGCGGACGCGGCCTTCCTCCGAAGTGGCTTCAAGGGAAAAACAAGGAACAGTTCTTGATTGCCAAATGGCATCAAAAAAAATGACTAAATTTAGGCCCAAAAAAAGTAGGCTTTTATATTTTCGAAGGTGTAAGACGACCTGCCCCCTTTGGAATTGAAGATTTCAGGCTTTTTCCTGATAAATTTTTCCCATCGATGACTCGATAGAAACAAAAAAAAGAAAGAGAACACCCCGACACGCGGGGCATCCACAGGGTGCTAAAACCGCCGGAAGTCAGCGCGGACAAACCGCCTCCTGTCCCAGCCTAGCTTGCGCAATAACCGGGCTCTGGCCTGCGCTGGGTCGCAGTCAAACCCACGGTAGGTTTCACCATCGCGGGTGTATTCGTAGATCCGGCCGCCGCTGATGCGCTGAAAGAGAATGACGTCCCTGGAACCCACGGCAGTCAATCCCGGTCCTCTGAGCGTGCGGCCAGGGTGACCGGCACTGATGCTGCGCTCCCATTGAATTGCGCCGCCTTCTGGTTCAGCTTGTCGGCCAATCCCGGCTTGGTCCCCGTGCTTGCTGTTTTGCCCGGTGATCCGTTGTCAAATTCATCCGGGTAAAACTCCTCGACCACGGCAGCGCCCTCCTCCTCCGACTCTTCAAACGCCCCATCAGCAAAGCCCTGCCGAGCAGCCCCATCCAGTGCCGCCTGATCAAAGCCTGAGGTCTTGCGTGCCTCGCTGTCCCACATGGCGCTAGCCAGGGCCTCGGTCATCGTCATGCCGGTCCTCACGGTCAGGTCCACGTAGTAGATCGCTGCCCGATGCGATTGCGTGGTCGATTTCCCCCGCAGGCGCAGCTCCAGCGGTAGCGTGGACAGCAGACCGCCTGACACCGCATGAAAGTACCTCAGCCGGGTTGACAAGGTCCGAATGCTGTTGAATCCGGTGGTGCGGAACACAAAGCTGCCCAGTTCATCGTCATCTCCAATCCGCACGTTCAGGCGGCCGTAGGGCTTGCAATAGCCAGCCCCAGCCAGATCACAGGCCTCAGGCGCGGGGCAAGGCAAGGTCTGGATGCCCGCTGCCGTGCAGCGCCGGCACGTCTCCCCATTGCCGACACACAGCGGCCTGCCGGTTCTCCGGTCAAACATGCTGTAGTTGGCGCGAAGGTTGAGGTCCGGGTCGTCAAACAGCAGCCGAACAGGAATGTTGCGCAGCTTGCTGCCCGGCGTCTTCCGCAGGCTTTCGTCCACTGGATGATTCACCCAGCCGTCCTTGTTCTGCACCTGGCTGGTGACAGTGAACTCGTCATCTTTTTCTGGAAGAAGTTTGCCGCTTTTCTCCACGACTTTTCCAATGGCAATCCGGCCAATGACCGGTGGTGTCAAAGCCAATCCTTTAAGCATGATGTTTCCTTTTCCTTTAAATGGTTGAATTGCTGTTGAACAGGCCCGCCCCCCCTAATCCGCCTGGGGCAGGCCAATGGCTACGCTTTGAGAGATACACATACGAGATACGCCAGGTGAAGGGCGCGGTGACCTTGATTCAGGCATTGACCAGAAAGCGCCGTGAACCTGGCTTGACCAGGGTGTAGCGCTGCAACAGGTCCGGCTGGTCTTTCAGGAGACTCGCCGTGTCCAGCCCTGATCCGTCCTTGCTGCGCTTCCAGGTCACGTCGCCCGTGTCGAATACCGCCTTGGTGGCGTCACCGATGCGCTGCTGGATGCGGTGCTTGAGCTGGGCCTCCAACAGGACGTTAGTGGCCAGCACCTGCCGGATGGCCAGCAGGTCAGAGAACGCCGCTGACATTTCCGATTCATGGGAAAGATCCAGCGTCTGGCCGCTGTCCTGCGGGTACCGGCAGCGCAGGGCCACATCTGCGGAATCCGAACCATCGGCTGGTGGCTCCTGGTCAAGTTCGACGTAGCGCCAGAATTGCCGTTCCAGCTGAACCAGTCGGGCTATCATGGCGTCGTCCCGCTCAATGCGGTGGATCTGCAGCTCCTGGCCACAGATCAGCACCGCCACATCGGCGGCCTGTTTGCCGGTGACCGCCAGTTGGTGCATGACCTGGAGCTGGATGTATTCCGGAACGCCCTCCTTCCAGAGCCTGGCGCCATTCATGCCTGCGGTTTTGCATTCCAGGATCTGCACGTCGGCAGCACCAATCACCTCCCGGTCAAGGTTGGCCAGCATCCAGGCTTCATTCGGATGCTGCAGCACGGCATTGATGCGCCTGACCTTGTGACCGGTTCGTTTGGTGTAATGGGCCGCCACGATCGACTCCAGCAAGCTGCCCCAGTACATCGGGCTGGTCTCGTCATTCGGGTCGGTCTTGGGCAAGCCGCCATCCCGGCCGGTCTTCTCCATCCAGAGTTCAAGCTGGGACTTGTAGGGATTGAGTCCGACCGCTGCTGCGGCATCGGAGCTGCCTATGCCGCCCTTGCGCACCTTCAGCCACTGCTCGCGGTTGAGATGATTGGTCTTGACCAGTTTCAAGGCGGGTTGACACCGGCTTGGCTTTTCAGCCTTTGCGATATTGGCCATAGTGATTCCTTTGTGTTTGCGATGGATAAATAAATAGACCCCGTTCAACCGAAGTTGGACGGGGTCTATGCCGGGCGGTTGCCTAGGCTAGCGGTTTCCCCCAGAGGGGTTGCCAGTGGTGACCAAGTGGCTCAAGCAGCCATTTGCAGCGCGTAGTCCAGCGCCCTTTGCTTGAGACTGGCACCCTGACCGAACCAAGCACTGTCCAGCCTGTATTCCTGGCTTCTGGCGCGTTTCTCATGGTCGACGAACTCGGTGACCGCGCTTAAGAGGCCCCAGGCCGTACCGCTGGCAGCCTGCAATTCGGCACCCCTGCCGTGGCCGTCGTAAAGCGCCTGGACCTTTTTCAGGGCGCGCTCATTGGTCAGGCCCAGACTTGGGTCGACATGGCTGTCGGTCTGGCACAGGACCTTGAGGAAGTAGTTCATGGACTCGTGGCTTTTCACCTTGCGCTCGGATAAGGTTTTCATGCGGTACATGAAGCTGTCCCATTGCGACACTGCAATGCCCAGCTGCTTTTTGACGGCTTGCGCATCGAAGCTGGTGCTGTGCGGCACCTTGATGGCGCTACTGGCGCCGTTCAGGGCGATGGCCAGGGTGTTGTTGCAGACGACGCGGACGGTCGTCGGCGTTGCCGTCGTGGCCAGCGTTCCGTCGCAGGAGGTGGCCAGCAGGATGCAGCCCTTGACCACGTCGTTGCCCTTGAGCGCCGTTTCCTTGCCGGTGCGGGCCAGGGCCCAGAACTTCTTGCCTGACCTCGCGGGAGAGGCGGAGTTCGTGGCCAAGACCTTGGCACCGGGCGATTACTTCTACCCCGATGGAGACGTAGACCTGCTGTTCTCGGACGCGACATCCTCCGACGCGGAGGGATGCATTGACCTGCTGCGGTACTACCTGCCCCGCATGAGCGCCTTCTCGTCGATATTCATCGACAAAGCCTCGACCGTAAATCACTCGTTCCTGTTGCTAGAGTTTCTCGTGAACGAGATGCGGGCGGGGCGCGTGCCGGCTCACTTTATTTCCGGCTTACCGCAAGCGGAGCAGAGGAGGATCTGGAACATGGTGCGCACATGCCGTCTGTCGCTTGTTCATCTTGCGGACACTGATCCTGGAAAGCGCAACCCGTCCCAAAACAGCAGGACATGGCTGCGTATCGAACCCCTGGACATCATGCCGCACAATGGGGCGAGGAGCTATTTCTAATGCGTGGCTCAAGGATCATGTGCTCAGCTCCCTCACGCGATCGTCCCGTTGGTGTGAACCCGATTCTGCGGTAGAAGCCTGTCGCGGCCGGGACGGCATAGAGCTCGATAGGCCGGCTAGAGTTCACACCCCGCGCCGCCTCGACGGCACGTCTCAGAAGCACATTCCCCACACCTTGTCGGTGCATCGATGGATGCACGAAGAGGTTGCACAGATTCCAGTGCTCTTTGATCATCACGACCCCTACCACAGCCCCCTCCACTGCCGCGACGAGATGGACGCACTTGTCCGGATGCGCGTCCGCCCAGATCTCGTTTTTTACCGCGTTATCCTTTAAGGACCGGATCGAGGCAGCGCTCGCGTCTAGCGACGTTGTGAGGACGTCGCGGACGAGCGCGAGCAGCTCAGGTAGGTCTGCGCTTGTCGCGATCCTGATCCAGATGTTCACTCAAAGCCTCCAGCAGGCGGCGGGTTCTGAAGCATGCGTCCGCTGCGTCGAGCGACTGGCCCATTTCGGTCGCATTCGAATCGGTCGCGCAACCGCGCGTTGGCAACGAATACTTCTCATGGACATTGTCTTGGTGCCCTTGGATTGGCAAATTTGGCTTCACACAGATCGGTGGTTACTCCCTCGAAGCATGTGCTTCGACACGAAACCTTACTCTATTCTTGAGCGCCAGCCAAGGAGTGACAAGGAAAATTTCCCGGTAGTTCCAGACACGGCATGAGCCGAACCCTCGATAGCTCAGGTAAAGCAGTAGCTTGGAAGCGCATCGCTGCGACGAACGCATTAAGCATTTTTTGGCTCTTTACTTGGTTCCGCTTGCAAGGTCTGTGGTGGTCTAATTCAAAAAACCTATCCTTGTGTCTTTTTAAATTAGACCACCACAAACTATTGAGCCAAGCCCAAGCCCAGCAAAGCCCGTATGCGCGGCACCTGTGGTTGAAAGACGACCTGCGCACGGCATTTGCAGGTCCCCTGTTCTCCGTTATTGACGGTTGCGGAGCCGAGTTTCCAGAGCGGTGATCGCATTAGGCTCGCCTAGAAAGGGCGGCACTTCGGGGCGCCCAGCCCAGCTCTGGGAATGTAGCAGTGGCTGCTTTTGGCACGTTGCCGGAGGTGACCAAGGTCCGCATTACTGCCGCAAAAACTGCGCTTGGGCCACCATGCAATCAGCCTAAAGTTGGGCTCCTTCTATCAACAAGGAGTCCATCATGGAAAACACCACAGACCACGAACAACAGACCCCCTGGAACAAGGGCGTGATCGTCGGGCAAAAATCTCCGTTCAAATTAAAGGACATTTGGGCCATTCGGGTTCGCCTTCAACTTCAACGCCGAGTGCGTGAACTCGTCATATTCGCCTTGGGATTGGACAGCAAACTGCGGGCCTGTGACCTGGTAAAGATGCGGGTGTGTGACATTTGCCATGGCGAACACGTATCGCCCCGAGCAACCGTGATGCAGTAAAAGACCTCGCGACCCGTTCAGTTCGAAATTACCCAACCGACCCGTGACGCGGTCAATGATTGGATTAAAGAGGCCAAACTCGGGCAGGACGATTATTTGTTCCCCAGCCGTATTCATGAGTCACCTCACATCGGAACCCGCCAATACGCACGAATTGTGGATTCTTGGGTCACAGAGATCGGGCTAAATCCGTCCGAATACGAAACACATTCGATGCGGCGAACCAAGGCATCCTTGATCTATCGACCGACGAAAAATCTGCGGGCGGTGCAATTGCTTCTTGGCCACACCAAGCTGGAGAGCACCGCGCGTTACCTTGGCATTGAGGTGGATGATGCTTTGGAGATGGCCGAGCAAACATAAATTTGATCAGTAGTAGATGTCCCGCAAAAAAAGACGCTTGTTTGCTGAGCATCTAGAAAGTGGGTAGTGGCGGCCGTCGGCTTACGCTGCCAACCGGTCAACGGCCTACGCCATCGCGTTGACCTGAGTGCCCAGGTTGACACTCGTGGCCAACGGCTGGACCTGTGACAACGCCATTGCGCCGGTGGCCTGGTGGATGCCCATGGCTTTTTTTAAAACCAAAACCTGGGCCATTTGGGCCACTTGGTGCTGCTGCATTTGCGTCGAAGCGTTGACGAGTGGGGGGGAATATCCATGGCGAAATCCTTTTGTGGCTGTCACCAATGTCGGTTGAACCACCGGCGTTCTTGGGCAGTTGCCGTCGCAAGGCGCATCCAAAACGTGTCGCCACAGTGGCGAAACCGCGCGGATTTCACGCATTCTCTATTCTCAGTCGCTACCGCCCACCAATTTCAACTCGCAAACCGCCCCCGCGTAAGTCATTGATTTTATTGAAGGTGGCCTTGTGAAAAGTCACGAGGGTCACTGAGAACAGAGAGAGAAAACGGGGTACTTCACGGCCAAAACGGCAAAAAATGCGTGGTTTTAAAGGTAGAAAAGTTACAAGGCAAACGCCGTAAGTGCGCGTCACCATTAAGTTTTTAGGCAAAAAAAAGCCCAACTGGTAAGAGTTGGGCTTTTGCGGTATGGTGGAGCTGGGGGGATTTGAACCCCCGTCCGCAAGCCTTTTTCGGGCAGATCTACATGTTTAGCGGTCTGATTTTGGTCTCGCCACCTGTGTCGCGCAGTCGCACGCTACACAGGACGCCAGCACCCTATTTTCTCGCTCTGGATTAAGGTACCCAGCCCAGAGCCAGCCAATAAAATTATCTTTACAGCCGGGAGCATCTAACTTGCGTTAAAGGCCCCTTGCCCAGCCCATCGGCCTGCTGTTGTAAAGCTCACTGGCAATTAAGCAGCGAGAGCGAACCGTTCGTCGTTTGCAGTTAGTGTGTTTTAGTCTGTTTTACGAGCACACTAAGCTCGACATGCACCACACCGCGTCCGAACCCACGTCGAAACCAATGCAGCCCCAGTCAGGTAGTTTAAGCCATTTTCAATAAATTCAACAGGGCAAAAGGCGCGGAAATCGTAAAGTCGGCGTTCCAGCTTTTGGGGTCCTTGTCGCTCCCGAGGTAGCCATAAGCTGCCGCCACGGTGGGCATACCGGCAGCGCGACCGGCAATGATGTCGCGCTCGTCATCGCCCACATACACGCAACGCTCAGGTGTCAAAGCAAGCTGCCGGGCTGCCTCGAGCAGGGGTGCCGGATGCGGTTTGGCATGGGGCGTTGTATCACCACTAACGATTGTTCGGGCCGTGCTGAACAACGGCATGGCACGGGTTAACGGCACTGTGAAACGGGCCGCTTTATTGGTCACCACACCCCATTTGAGCCCTCCCTGTCCGATGCGTGAAATCAATTCGGTCACGCCGTCGAAGACACTTGTGTGCCGGGTCAGCCGCCGTTCGTAATTCAAAAAAAACTCTTCTTTCAAGGCACAAAATTGTGAATGATCAGGTGTCAGACCAAAAGCAACGGCGATCATGCCGCGCGCACCAGCGCCGGCCATCGGACGGTATAACGACAAAGGCAGCGATGGAAGCCCCCGGTCGGTTCGCATTTGGTCAGCAGCCGCACCCAAGTCGGGAGCACTATCAATCAGGGTGCCGTCAAGATCGAACAGTACGGCGTGGATGTTGTCGAACATATCAGGATAAGGTGAAAAAAAACATCACAATACGATTTTTCGGGTTGCCAACAAATAGTTCACGCTGGTGTCAGCGCCGAGCCAGTAGTGTCGGGTCAGCGGGTTGTACTCCATACCTTTGGCTTGATCCAAATTTAACTCAGCCGCGCGGCAGTATGCAGCCAGTTCATTTGGCTTGATGAACTTTGCGTATTCATGGGTGCCACGAGGCAACATGTTGAGCACGTATTCCGCCCCCACTATGGCGAACAAAAAGGCTTTCGCATTGCGGTTGATAGTCGAAAAAAATACATAGCCACCAGGTTTTACCAACGCAGCGCAAGCTTTGACCACCGAAGACGGATCAGGCACGTGCTCCAGCATCTCCATGCAGGTGACAGAGTCAAAACTAGCCGGTTGCTCGGCAGCCAGTTCCTCGGCACTGATTTCACGATATTGCACACTCTCGGTCTGGGCCTCCAGAGCGTGGAGTTGAGCCACTTTAAGGGCTTTCGAGGCCAGATCAATTCCCAATACTGTCGCACCCTTGCGAGCCATGGAGTCGGCCAAGATTCCGCCACCGCAACCAACATCCAGAACGCGCCGCCCTTTCAGTGGAGCCAAACCATCTATCCAGTCGAGCCGAAGTGGATTGATTTCGTGCAGGGGACGAAACTCACTTTCCTTGTCCCACCAACGATGGGCCAGGTCAGAAAATTTTGCCAATTCGGCGGGATCAAAGTTATCAGTGGTAAACATGGGTGGATTATCGTTGAGGCATAAAAAAACCGCGCCAAGGCGCGGTTTTCTAAACGAATCGCAAGGAATTACTTGGTGGCGCGGGTACCGACCACTTCGATTTCCACGCGACGATTCTTCGCACGGCCTTCAGCGGTTTTGTTGTCAGCAACTGGCTGTTTCTCGCCTTTACCTTCGGTGTAAACACGGTTTTTCTCGATGCCCTTGGATACCAAGTAAGCCTTCACAGCTTCAGAACGGCGCACTGACAACTTCTGGTTGTACGAATCGCTACCAACAGAGTCGGTGTGACCCACGGCAATGATGACTTCCAGATTGATGTCCTTGATCTTGCCAATCAGATCATCCAGTTTTGCTTTGCCTTCTGGCTTGATGACGGATTTATCAAAGTCAAAGAACGCATCGGCAGCGTAGGTTACTTTGGTGGCGGCAGGAGGAGCAGGAGGAACCACAGGAGCTGGGACAACCGCAGGTGGGGCAACCACAGGTTCAGGCGCTTGGGCGACTATTGCACCGTCGCAACCAGGTGCTGCGGTCGCAGGCGTCCAGTTGGCATCGCGCCAGCAAAGTTCATTGGTGCCGTTTTTCCAGACCAACTCGCCGTTGCCGTTTTTCCAGTTGTCGATAGTTTGCGCACCAGCGGCGGTAACAAGCGCTGCGGAAGCAAACAACATTGCCACTTTGTTGAGTTTCTTCATGATTCTCCTCTAGAGAAAAGCCGCAGACTCGCTGCGATTATTGATTTACACGCCGTAAGTGACCATCACTCAAAGCGTTACATTCATTGTGCCACACGCACCCTAGCCTTCAAGCAAGCTACTAGCTTCGACCGACACAGAGGCGAGAATCTTTGTTATTTGTTGCGGGGCAGCCACAAACGGCTACTCTAAACTCCAGCCTTAAAATCACACACCCTCCTAGAATCTTGACAATCCCCCACCAGGCCTTTCATGACCCAGTTCGCTAAAGAAACTCTGCCCATTAGTCTTGAAGAGGAAATGCGGCGAAGCTACCTCGACTATGCGATGAGCGTCATCGTGGGACGCGCACTACCCGATGCTCGTGACGGCCTTAAGCCGGTCCACAGACGCGTGCTGTTTGCAATGCACGAGTTGAGCAATGACTGGAACAAGCCGTACAAAAAATCCGCCCGTATCGTCGGTGACGTGATCGGCAAGTACCATCCTCACGGCGACAGCGCGGTTTACGACACCATTGTGCGCATGGCCCAGGATTTCTCTCTGCGCCATATGCTTGTCGATGGGCAAGGCAATTTCGGCTCGGTGGACGGCGATAACGCGGCCGCGATGAGGTATACGGAAATTCGTCTTTCCAAAATTGCCCACGAACTATTGGCCGATCTGGACAAGGAAACCGTTGATTTCGGACCCAACTACGATGGCAGCGAACAAGAACCGCTGGTCATGCCGACCCGCTTGCCCAACCTTCTGGTAAACGGCTCCAGTGGCATTGCGGTGGGCATGGCTACGAACATCCCACCACACAACCTAAACGAAGTGGTTGATGCATGTCTCCACATGCTGAAAACCCCGGATGCCTCCATCGACGAGCTGATGGAAATTATTCCTGCACCGGACTTTCCCACCGGCGGCATTATTTACGGCATTAACGGTGTGAAGGATGGCTATCGAACGGGACGCGGCAAGGTGGTGATGCGGGCCAAGTGCCATTTTGAGGACATTGACAAAGGCCAGCGCCAATCCATCATCGTCGATGAACTGCCCTATCAGGTGAACAAAAAAACGCTTCAGGAACGTATGGCCGAGTTGGTACACGAGAACAAAATCGACGGGATCAGCCACATCCAGGATGAAAGTGACAAGTCGGGGATGCGTCTGGTCATCGACCTCAAGCGCGGTGAAGTGCCTGAAGTGGTGCTGAATAATTTGTACAAGCAGACCCAGCTGCAAGACACCTTCGGCATCAATATGGTGGCGTTAATAAATGGCCAGCCCAAACTCTGCAATTTGAAAGACCTGATCCAGGTCTTTCTCGCGCACCGCCGCGAAGTGGTGACGCGCCGCACCGTGTTTACCCTGCGCAAGGCCAGAGAGCGCGGCCATGTACTGGAGGGTCTGGCCGTCGCCTTAGCGAATATCGACGAGTTCATTGCCATCATTCGCAATGCGCCGACACCGCCAGTAGCGAAAGCCGAGCTGATGCTGCGCCCTTGGGACAGCACCCTGGTGCGCGAGATGCTCACCCGAATCCGCGTCGATGGGGGAATCG
>NZ_JABBPF010000038.1 GCF_012927415.1 Polaromonas sp.
TTTTTGAACACATAAGCCAGCGGGTGCGGCATGATCGCCGGCATGCTGAGGGTTTCCCAGGTCGACTGGTGCTTGAGCAGCAGCACGGCGGCGCTCAGCTCGCCGGTCGGCAGGTTCTCCATCCCGGTCACCCGGTTCTGTATTCCGAGAATGAAGGTGCCGCCATCGACCGCCAGCTTCAGCCAGCGCGCGCACATCCAGTACATGGTGTTGCTGCTGACGAAGAGCGAGGCGGCGACCACAAAAAGAGCCCAAGGTATTACCGTGAGGATCATCCACAGCATGTGCAGGATGGAGCGAATCAGGGGCATGTCAGGCTTTCCGGTGATCGGGTGGTTCGGCTGGCGGCCGGGCATCTGCCAAAACCGTTTATTTTATGAATTTCCGAGCTGTAGTCCATTACTTACGGTCATTTGTAGCTATCAATTTCATACCGCCACGCGTTTCAAGCGGGCGCTGCGTTCAAGGATGAAATCGGCGAATGCAGACAGATCGGCATGCACCAGCGTGCCCGGCGGCAAGCCCTCCGGCTGCCCGCCTTGACGGTACCTGGCCGATTTGCCGGTCAGCACCAGATGGGGCTCGCAACCAGCGGCTGCAGCTGCCAGCGCGTCTCGAAGGGCGTCGCCAACGGCAGGCACGCCCTGCAGCTGCACGCCAAAACGGCTGCCAATCTGCTCGAACAGCCCTGGCTTCGGCTTGCGGCAGTGGCAGTCCTCTTCGGAGGTGTGCGGGCAATAAAACACGGCGTCGATCCGCCCACCCTGCGCGGCCAGCAGCTTGTGCATTTTGGCGTGCATGGCATTCAGCGACGCCACGTCAAACAGGCCGCGCCCCAGCCCCGACTGGTTGGAGGCCACCACCACATGCCAGCCCGCGTGGTTGAGCCGCGCAATTGCTTCGAGCGCACCGGGTAGCGGCAGCCATTCCTCCGGCGTTTTGACGAAATCATCGCTGTCGCTGTTGATGGTGCCGTCGCGGTCAAGGATGACAAGTTTCATGGCAAGCCCTTAATGAGAATCAGCCGCTGGCGCAGCCTGCCAGCCAGTCACAAACAGGCCGCTGAAACGGCCGGGTGCGAATTGCAGCGCCAGCGTGTCGCCGGGCTTGAGAGAGGCGGCCCTGGCATCGTCAATCAGCAGTCGCTGCGGAATTTGAAGGCCGCTGACCTGTAGCACCAGCTCCGTGCCACCGAGGCTGCGCAGGCTGGCCGGCTTGAATTTGACGGTCACCACCCGGGCCGTGGCGCGCGCCAGGGGCGCAGTGACCGATGCGGTCATGTCTTGCAAAAACAATCCCTGCCGATTCACATGCCGCTGCACCATGGCGGCGCTGCCGGCCAGCCAGAGCAGCATCCAGAGCGCGCCTATCGCCGGCATGACGCGGCGCCAGCCCAACCGGCGCACCAGCAGGCCGGCGCCGACCAGCACGGCCAGCCCCACCGCCACCGGCCAGAGCAGGTCCATTGGCCCTGACGTGGTGGAAACCGGCACCAGAGACAAGGCCTGCATTGCGTTCTGGCGATCATCGGCCAGTTGCAGCAGCCAGCCCACCGCCACCATGAACGCCGGCGGCCCGAAGATCAGCCAGGCCGTGCGCTGCGAGTTACGGCGCGTAGCGGCTGGCGTCAAACCGGTGTCCTGGCCAGTCATGGGCTCGGGCGAAGGCACAGCCAGCTCAAGAAACCAGGCGCGACAGGTCGGCGACCCGGTTCATCGCGTCGTGCAGGCTTTTGAGCAGGCCTTGCCGGTTCAGGCGCAGGTCGAGTTCTTCGGCATTGACCATCACGCCGTCAAAAAAGGCATCGACCGTCGCGCGCAAGGCCGCCAGCGCTTGCAGCGACGCGGTGTAGTTGCCGGCGTCAAACTGCGTGTTGGCCGTGGGCAATACGTCTTTCATCGCGGCGTACAGGGCGATTTCAGCGGGCTCCTTGAGCAGCACCTCGCTGACATGCGGGTCCACTTCCAGTGGTTCTTTCTTGAGGATGTTGCCGATGCGCTTGTTGGCGGCGGCCAGGGCGGGCGCCTCTGGCAGCAGCGCGAAAGCACGCACGGCGGACAGGCGCCTGGCCACATCGCCCAGACGCTGAGGCTTTTGGGACACCACCGAATCGACTTCCTGGGCGCTGTAGCCCTGATCACGCAGGGAGCCGGCGAGGCGGTCATAGATGAAATCCTGAAGCTCCACAACAGCACGTCCAAATTCAAAACCGGCAATGCCTTTAAATGTCGCGGCTGCATCTTGAATCAAAGTGTCCAGATTCAGCGGCAAGTCTTTTTCCACCAGCATCCGAATGACGCCCAGCGCATGGCGGCGCAGCGCAAACGGGTCTTTGTCACCCGTGGGCAGGTTGCCGATGCCGAACATGCCGACCAGCGTTTCGAGCTTGTCGGCCAGCGCCACCACCAGCCCGACCGGGTTGCGCGGCAGTTCATCGCCGGCAAAACGCGGCTTGTAATGGTCTTCAATCGCGTCAGCCACCTCAAGGCTCAGGCCATCGTTGAGCGCGTAGTAGCGGCCCATGACGCCCTGCAGTTCCGGGAATTCGCCCACCATGTCGGTCACCAGATCGGTTTTGGCCAGCAGCGCGGCCTGATCGGCTTGCGCGGCAAGCGTAGCGCCGCCGAGTTGCTGGCCGATAACTTTGGCAATGGCGCGCACGCGCTGCACGCGCTCGCCCTGCGAGCCCAGCTTGTTGTGATAAACCACCTTGCCCAGCCCGGCAACGCGTGACGCCAACGTCTTCTTGCGGTCCTGGTCAAAGAAAAACTTGGCATCTGCCAGCCGCGGGCGCACGACGCGCTCGTTGCCGCCAATCACAAAGCGGGTATCAACCGGGTTGATGTTGCTGACGACCAGAAATTTGTTGCTCAACTTGCCAGAAGCCTCCAACAGCGGAAAGTACTTCTGGTTGGCCTTCATTGTCAGGATCAGGCACTCCTGCGGTACATCGAGAAATTCTTTTTCAAATTCGCAGACCAGCACGTTCGGCCGCTCGACCAGCCCGGTGACTTCATCGAGCAGCGCGTCGTCTTCAATCACGTTCACACCGCCACCGACTTTGGCCGCTGCAGCAGTCAGCTGCTTGAGAATCTCGGCCCTGCGGTCGGCAAAACTGGCGATCACTGCGCCGTCTTTCTGCAGCGTGGCAGCGTAGCTGTCGGCATCTTGCAAAACCACCGGGTCCACCAATGCTTCAAAACGGTGGCCATGGGTTGTATTGCCGGCCGTCAGGCCCAGCGCTTGAATCTTCACGACCTCGCTGCCATGCAAGGCGACCAGGCCGTGCGCAGGCCGCACGAACTTCACGTCGCTCCAGCCATCGTCGAGCTGGTAGGTCATAACTTTGGGGATAGGCAAATTAGATATCGCCTCGCCGAGCGCACTTTCAAGACCAATTAAAAGTGTGCTGCCGGCCGCAAGACCTTGATCATGCTTGAGAACTTTTTTGCCCCCTTCTTCAGAGATAAACACGCGCTCGCGCATGAGCCACTCAACGTCAACATCAGCGTGATACAGCTTTGTTTTCAACATCTTCAACAAAGGCGCTGTTGGCTTTCCATCAGCGTCCAATCCAACAGATACCGGCATTAGCGTCTTCGGCGCTTGTGCTCGTGGCTGCGAAATTGCTCTCACATTGGTAATGTGCACAGCTAAGCGCCGTGGCGATGCGTAAAAAGTCACTGCACACATTGGGTCTACGAAGTCCCGGCGTTCGAGTCCTCCAAAAACTCCACCCGCGAAAGCCTCACCCAGCTTTTTAAGCGCCTTGGGTGGCAGCTCTTCAACAAACAGTTCAACAAGCAGATTTTGGGTGGTCATCGTCATCACGCTCACGCTGCTTTCTTTGTCATCTGCGCCACCCATTCGGGCGGTGCCATCGGAAAGCCCAGGCGCTCACGGCTTTCGTAATAACTTTGCGCCACGGCGCGCGCGAGGTTGCGGATGCGGCCAATATAAGCGGCGCGCTCGGTGACCGAAATCGCGCCGCGAGCGTCCAGCAGGTTAAAGCTGTGCGCGGCTTTCAGCACCTGTTCATAAGCCGGCAGGGCCAGTTTGGCTTCAATCAGGTGTTTGGCCTGCTTTTCATGCGCCGTGAAAGCGGTGAACAAAAAGTCGGCATCGCTATGCTCGAAGTTATAGGTTGATTGCTCGACCTCGTTTTGCTTGTAGACGTCACCATAACTGAGCCCTTCGGTCCAAGTCAGGTTGTAGACGTTGTCCACGCCCTGCAGGTACATCGCCAGGCGCTCGAGGCCGTAGGTGATTTCGCCGGTGATGGGCTTGCAGTCGATGCCGCCAACCTGCTGGAAATAAGTAAACTGCGTGACTTCCATGCCGTTGAGCCAAACTTCCCAGCCCAGGCCCCAGGCACCCAGCGTCGGGTTTTCCCAATCATCCTCGACAAAGCGGATGTCGTTTTGCTTCAGATCAAAACCCAGTGCCTCAAGTGAGCCCAAGTACAGCTCGAGGATGTTGGCTGGTGCCGGTTTCAGCACGACCTGGTATTGGTAGTAGTGCTGCAGGCGGTTGGGGTTCTCGCCATAACGTCCGTCCTTGGGCCGGCGGCTGGGCTGCACATAGGCGGCCTTCCACGGCTCGGGGCCGAGCGCTCTCAAAAACGTGGCGGTATGTGACGTCCCGGCGCCAACCTCCATGTCATAGGGCTGCAACAGGGCGCAGCCCTGGTCGGCCCAATAGGACTGCAGCTTCAAGATAATTTGCTGGAAAGTGAGCATAGGAATTGGGTGGATCAAAAGCGCGGCGCAGCTTGTCAAGCACCGTGAAACGGCGACACGCCGGCACGGGCATCGCCTAAACCTCCTATTTTACGCGGCAGCTCGCTCAGCGGCGCCGAAAAGCCAGTGCCAGCCCGATCGCCGCCAGGCCCAGCGCCCACAGCGGCCATAAGCCGTAGCGCTCGACCCACCAGGCGTAGGGCGTGATGCCACTGCGCCCCTGCACCTCGCCGACCAGCACGGCGCGGGTTTGGCGCGGCAGGGAGTGCGTCACTTGGCCCAGGTGGTCAATGATGACGGTGGCACCGGTATTGGTGGCACGAATCATGGGGCGACTGAATTCCAGCGTCCGCATGCGCGAAATCTGCAGGTGCTGGTCAATCGCCACGGTATTGCCAAACCAGCCGATATTGCTGACATTGACAAAAATGGTGGGAGCCCGCTTCGGGTCCGCGAAACGCGCGCCCAATTCTTCGCCAAACAGGTCTTCGTAGCAGATGTTGGGTGCCAGCCGCTGGCCTTGCCAGTCAAATGAGTCCTGGCCCACCGCGCCGCGATTGAACTCACCCAGCGGGATATTCATCAGGTCAACAAACCATCTGAAGCCCACCGGCACGAACTCCCCAAAAGGCACGAGATGGTGTTTGTCATACCGGTAAGGCCCGCGCGCCTCAGGCAAGCCAGGCGAATCGGGTTTAAAACCGACCACTGAATTGGAATAACCGGCCTCGAAACTGCCCAGCGGCACGCCGATTAGCGCGGCCTGTTGCCCGCTGGCAAAACGCGACTGCAGCGCCTCCCAGTAGCCCTCGGGCAATTGCTGCGGCAATAGTGGAAGCGCGGTTTCCGGCGCCACCACCAGCGCGCCTCTGGCGATATGCAGTTGCTCGCCGTACCAGCGCAGGGCGCTGACCACGCCGGTGCCGCTCTGGAACTTCTCGTCCTGGGGAATATTGCCCTGCAGCAGCGTCACCGTCAGTGGCCCGGGTTGCGGCGTTTCGCCGGCGATAAAACTGTTCAACGGCAGCTGGGCCATTACCGTGGCAAGCATCACCAGAACCAGCGCAGCCAGCCAGCGCGTCCTGCCCGCGCGCAGGGAAAAAGCCAGTCCGGCGGCGATAAACGCCGCCATAAAACTCAGGCCATGCACGCCCACCCAGGCCGCAAGTGGCCGGGCCCAGCCATCGACATGGGCATAGCCGCCCTCACCCCAGGGGAAGCCAGTGAACAGCTTGACCCGGGCAAGCTCGGCGAGCAGCCAGAGCGCTGCAAATAAAAAAGCACGTAACGCCCGATTGACGGGTGCGAGCACCACAAACAGCCCTGCTGCGGCGGCATAGTACAGCGCCAGAAATGCCGCGAGCAAGACGATCGCCAGCACCGTCAGCGGAGCAGCCAGGCCACCGTAAACATGAAGGGAGATAAACAGCCACCAGAAGGTAGAGCACAGCATCGCGGTGCCAAACAGCCCACCCAAAAAGGCGGCGCGCCAGCGCGACCGGCAGCCGTCAAGCTGCGCGGCAAGCAGGGTCAGGGACAGCAGCTGTAGCCACCAGAGCGGCTGGCCTGACGCAAAACCAAAAGGGAAAGGCCACGCCATACTGGCAGCATGGGCACCACCAGCTATTAAAATAATAGCAATCTGGAACCATGAGAGGCGTTTGTGTACCGCAGGATGGTCGATATTCTGCAGCAAAGCCGGAAAAGTGGGCAGCGACGAAATCATGCTTTCAACCATGTCCCGTGCCGACCGACCGCCTTTCACAACGGGTCAGACACTGCTGGCCGAAACCGGCGAAACCTTGAACCAGCGAACCGCGCCGCCCTTGGTGTGCAGCACACTGAACTGCAGGCCGGCCAGCGCGTAATGCTCGCCGCGCTTGGGAACGTGGCCCATCTCATGGGCTACCAGGCCGCCAATGGTCTCAAAGTCGGTTTCGGGCAGCCGTACGTCGAAGGCTTCGTTGACCCGCTCAATTGACGTGTCACCGCTGACGCGATAGGTGTGGTCAGTCAGGCCGAAGATATCGCCTTCGTCCTCGGCGACGTCGAACTCGTCCTCGATCTCGCCCACGATCTGTTCAAGCACGTCTTCAATGGTGATGAGCCCGGCGACGCGGCCAAATTCGTCGATGACGATGGCCAGATGGTTCCGGTTGTCGCGAAACTCCCGCAACAGATCATTCAGGCCCTTGCTTTCGGGCACAAACACCGCGGGCCGCAGCAGCGCGCGGATGTTGAGTTCCGGCGCACGCTGCAGCTTGAGCAAATCCTTGGCCATCAGGATGCCCAGGATGTTTTCCTTTTCGCTTTCATAGACCGGAAAGCGCGAGTGGGCGGTGTCTATGATGAGGTGCAGCAACTCGTCAAACGGCGCGTCGATGTTGACCAAATCCATTCGCGGCGCGGCCACCATCACATCGCCAGCCGTCATGTCAGCCATGCGGATCACGCCCTCGAGCATTTCACGGCTTTGCTCGCCAATGACATCGTTGCCCTGGGCTTCCACCAGGGTTTCGATCAACTCGTCTTTGGAGTCAGGGCCGGGGTGAAGCATTTCAGCGAGCTTTTGCAAAAAGCCACGCTTGTCTTCCATCCTGGAAGATCGACTGGGAGGAACGTCGGACACGTAAGGGCGGTCGGTAGTTGTTAAGCGGCCTAGGATAGCCGAAATTTTCAACGAAGCGGTGGCCTGAACAGTCACTGCGCGTCAAGTACCTTCATTTCTCCCGTTTGCCATGTCAGACTCGGCCTGCCGCTCCTGGTGTGGCAAGCAGCGCCGGAACTGGTGATGGTCGGCATTTCGTCGCGGGTTTGGCCGTGCCGTAAATGGCTCGCGGCTCAGGCCCGCAATCACAGGGTATCGAGGAAACCGGGAAATGAAGCGACTTGTTGCACGCAGCGAAAGATCCGCCGGTCCACCACTACATCGGCATCCGGTCGCGACTCTTGCGCACGCCGCGCCTGACCTCCTGCAGCAGCACCAGAAAATCCCGGAACTGCTTGGCCTGCACCTTTAGGCGGTAGTCGGTCTGGGCAACCTGCTCCTCGACCATTTCGGTCACGCGCGAATCCAGGTCGGCTGGCACGAGCGTGAGATAGGCTTCGCTTTCAGAGCCATCGCGCTCAATCCGGGCACCTGCCTTGCGGGCAATGTTGAGCATGGCGGTGTTTTCGCTCAATGCGTGGACGAACACCATGTCGACGCCTTCATTGCGGGCGTGCATCACGGCGCGATCAAACAGGCGTGCGCCGTAACCCCGGCCACGCGCATGCGCCAGCACCGAAACGCCAAATTCCGCGCAGCTCTTGAGCGCGGGATCGGTTGAAAACGCCAGATGCGCCATCGCAATCAGTTCCAGCCTGCGGTTGTAGATGCCAAAAATTTCGTCCCGCTCAAAATTGAGGCTGTCGACGTAGCGGCCGATCTGCTCATCGTTGGCCGCATAGCCAAAGCGCAAATAGCGGTCTTGCGGATTCAGCGCCAGAAGGTGCGCGGCGATGCGTTTGCCGTGACTTGAACCAATCGAGCGGATGGGCACCATGAGCGCCGGAGCGCGTTGCGTTGCGGGTTCGGTCAGTGCTCGTTGCTTTCCGGGCGGTCGGAAAAATTCCTTGCTCGCGTCGATGGATGCTTTGAGTAGTGTGGCGGGATTGACCATGTGCTCAATATACGGGTTATCCCTAAAAAGGCAACTCCGAGGGGCTTTTTGTGCAGCGCAGCAACCAACCAGAAGAAAGTTGGATGATTTCACTGTCTGGTCCATGTAGTACGGCCATCATTAGCTATAAAAAAAATAGCAAATTATTATTTTCAAGCGTTTATTGTGCAATAAAACAACGATGTTATGGTTTATTTTTTGTGCAGTGCAACAAAAATTGCGGTGCTGACGATCAAATGACTGGCCCACCGGAATCGTTCATATCGCCCTAGGCCCTTTTGGCCTGGTACGAGGGTATCCACTAAATGGGTTTTTACGGATGGTCAGATGCTTCGCTTGTTGAAAGAATTGTGGCTACAAAAAAGCACGATCGTTCGTTTTTTTAACACCCAGGAGAAGCTCATGTCCGGATTTCTTGACCCGCTCTTTCGCCGCAGCCTGCGCCAGCTGTGTTTTGTGCTGGCTATTTGCCTCCCGCTGTTCGGAGCCCCGGCGCAGGCGCAAAGCGGGTACACCCAAACGCGGTATCCGATCGTCTTGGTGCACGGGCTTTTCGGTTTCGATTCCTTTCTGGGCGTTGATTATTTTTACGGCATTCCTTCTGCGCTGCGCCAGGACGGCGCACGCGTTTTTGTCGCCCAGGTTTCGGCCGCCAACAGCACCGAGGTGCGCGGCGAACAGCTGCTGAGCCAGATCAAGAACATCATGGCTATTACCGGCGCCAGCAAAGTGAACCTGATCGGCCATTCACACGGCGGTCCGACCATCCGCTACGTGGCAGGCGTGGCACCCCAACTGGTGGCGTCAGTCACCTCGGTCGGTGGCGTCAACAAGGGCTCACGCGTCGCCGACATCCTGCGCGGCATCGTGCCCGCCGGCACACTGTCGGAAACGCTGGTGAACAATGCCGCCAAAGCCTTCGTGGCACTGATCAATCTAGGCTCGGGCGGCACCAGTCTTGCGCAGATGCCGGTTGCGGCGCTCAACTCGCTGTCCACGGCTGGTTCGCTCGACTTCAACCGACGTTTCCCGCAAGCCTTGCCAGGCGATTGCGGCAGCGGCCCCGAACTGGTGAATGGTGTGCGTTATTACTCTTGGGCCGGCACGCAGCCGGTGACCAACGTGCTGGACATCAGTGATGGTGCGCTAGGCATCATGAGCCTGGTGTTCGGCCAGGCTAATGACGGCCTGGTATCGGCTTGCTCGTCCCGGCTTGGCAAACATCTGGGCGACTACCGGCAGAATCACCTCGACGAGGTCAACCAGGTGCTCGGTCTGCGCGACTGGTTTTCAGTGGACCCGGTGACGTTGTACCGCCAGCAGGCCAACCGCCTCAAGCAAGCCAATTTGTGAAGCGCCAGCACGCCTGGCTAGCTGCTGCGGCCTTGATCGCGGCTTTGGCCGGAGCGTGGTTTGTCGCAGCACCGCTTGCGGACGCGCCCGAATCAACAGTCGTCACGCCGGGTTCCGGCACGGCACGGGCGACATCCGGCGCAGCCCTGCTTGCCACAGCGCTCCCGGACAGATCCACGGCACCGCTCATGCTGCAACGCGCGGAGGACGCAGGACCAGATCCCTTTTTGAGTGGTCAGTTGCGCTTCAAATTCGAAGCCTTGCTGCTGGAAGCTGGCGAGGCCGACACACCGGCGGCGCTGAAAAAACGTCTGGCCGCCCTGATCGGGCGTCACTTCGAGCCCGCTGAAGCAGCGCGGGCACTGGCGCTGCTCGAGCGCTACGTCGACTATCGCGCCGCCCTGGGCGAGTTGAAGACTCCCGTTGATCCGTCTGACCCGAGTGCACTGCGGCAAGCCGTGCACGCGCGCCAGCAAGTGCGCGAAAAGCATTTCGCGCCCGACGAATACCAGGCACTTTTCGCCGAGGACGAAGCGCTTGACCGTTTTACACTGGCCCGGCTTGAAGTTGAAAGCAACGCCTCACTGACGCCAGCGCAAAAGCATGACGCGGTCCGCGAGGCTGAGCGAGAACTGGGCGCCAATGAGCGCGCAGCCCGCGCCGATGCTGTGGCGCATATGGCAGTGGCGGCACAGACTGCCGCTTTTGAGGCCGGTGGCGTCAGCGAACACGAGCGTTTTTCCCAGCGCAGCGCGCAGTACGGTGATGCAGCGGCCCAGCAACTGGCCCGACTGGACCGGGAAGAGAGCAATTGGCAAGCCAGGCTGAATGAATACGCCATCGCCAGGACAGGTAACACCAACCCCGGGCGGTTGCAGCAATTGAGCCAGCAATTATTTTCTAGCGAAGAACAATTGCGCATCGAAGCGGCACTGACTGCGCGGGCTTCGCAGTCCGCTGCGGCCGTGCCGCGCTAATCCCGCGACCAGCCTTGCAATGGATCGTGAACTGAGCCAGCGGGCTGGCTAGGTCGCGTGCAAAATGAACACCCCTGACAACTACAACGGAGACTTTTCATCATGCCACTTCGCCGCTTGCGCCCTAGCGCCTTTCCCGGGAAACTTGCCTTGCTGGCTGCGACCTGCCTGACGCTACTAACGGCCCTGCTCGCCGCTTCACCGGCTTGGGCGCAAGGCATGGCCACCTCAGGCCTTGATGCAGTGCAGAAAGCGGGCGTGCTCCGGATCTGTACGCCGGGCGACTACAAGCCTTTCAGCTTTCAAAAGGCCGATGGCGGTTTTGAAGGCATTGACGTTGACCTGATGACTTCGCTCGCGACCAGCCTGGCAGCGAAACCCGAGTGGGTGAAAACCAGCTGGTCCAATCTGATGCCCGATCTGCTCGCTGGCAAGTGCGACATGGCAGCGGGTGGCATTTCGGTCACCACTGAGAGGCAAAAGAAAGCTTTCTTCAGCACCGCTTACATGGTCAACGGCAAAACACCGGTGGCACGCTGCGCCGACGTGGCGAAATACCAGACCGTGGCGGACATTGACAAACCCTCCACGCGGGTGATTTTCAATCCGGGCGGCAGCAACGAACGTTTCGCTCGCGCCAGTTTCAAACAGGCGCAAATGCGGCTCAACCCGGAAAACCTCACCATTTTTGATGAAATTCTGGCCAACCGGGCTGATGTCTTCGTGACCGAGGCGGCCGAAGCCGTGACCCAGCAAAAACTCAAACCGGGTCTTTGCGCGATCAACCCCGACAAGCCATTGCAATACGGCGAAATGGCCTTCCTGCTGCCGCGCGGCGATGTGCCATTCAAGGCTTACGTCGACCAGTGGCTGCATTTGGCCAAGGCCAGCGGCGACTATCAGCGCATTGAAAACCAATGGCTGCGATAAGCATCTGAGCTTCGGCGTTGGACCGTGAGCGGGACCGGGGGCCCGCTTTAACCGGTCGTCTGCGCCGTCCAGTCATTGAGCGCCTGACGTGTTTTGTCAGCCAGACCCGTGATGTGTCTGACTTGGGCGCCGGCGTCCACAGGCCACCGGCCTTGCAGGCACGATTGCTCGAGGGCGCCGCAGGCATCACTCAATGCCTGTGCGCCCACATTGGAAGCCGCCCCCTTCACGGCGTGTGCGGTGCGCGAGAGTGCCGCGCTGTCAGAAGCCGCCAAGGCAGCTCGGATGTCGTCCATGCGCTGCGGCGTCTCGCTGTTGAACAGCGTAATCACCTCGCGCGTCATGGTGCGTTCTTCGTCGTCAAACTCCTTGAACTGCTCCAGCCGGCTCCAGTCCATCAATACGTGCCCCGGTTCAATGCTGTTTTGTACATCCTGTCCAATGCTGGCGGCCATCACCATTGCCGCTTTTTCGCGATCGGTATCGGTAGCGTAACGCGCCAGGGCTTCTGACAACTCATCAATGCGCAGGGGCTTGGGCAGAAAGCCGATCATTCCCGCTTGCAGGCAACGCTGGCGGTCTTCCTCCAGCACCGAAGCGGTCAGCGCGATGATGGGGGGCGCGGCTGCGCCATGGGTGCCGATGATGAGACGTGAGGCGTCGAAGCCGTCCATCACGGGCATGTTGGCGTCCATCAAGATCGCCGCAAACTGGCGCGGCGTGTCTCCCGTGCCGGTGCGAAAGGATGCCGCCACGCGATCCACCGCTTCGCGGCCGTTAAGGGCAGTCGTCGCCTCGTAACCCAGCTTGGTCAGCATTGCCAGGGCGACCTTCAAATTTACGGCGTTGTCATCAGCCACCAGGATGAACTGGTTTCTGGACGCGGCCGGCGCCACTCTGGCCACATTTTTAACCGTTTGCTCTCCGGTGGTGACGCGGGCTATCGCCTCAAAAAGCTGCGACTGGCGATAGGGTTTGAGCAAACGGGCGTCGAATACCCGGGCCTGTTCGCCGGTCGGCATGGTGCCCGAGGTGAGCAGCACAATAGGGGTTGCGGGACTGCGCTGGCGCAGGGTCTGGGCAAAAGTCTGACCGTCCATATCGGGCATGTGCATGTCGCTTATCACCACATCGACTTGATGGTCCCGCAGCCAGACCAGCGCGTCCGCAGCGCGTTCAAACAAGGTAGCCTGCATGCCCCAGCGCTTGAGTTGCCGGTCCAGAATGCGAAGATTGACAACGGTATCGTCGACGACCGCAGCCTGCTTGCCCGCCAGGCTGACCAGGTGCAGCGAGGACAGCATCGTGATCTCGGGTGCGGCAGCGAAACCCAGCCTGGCGGTAAACCAGAAGGTCGAGCCCTGCCCGGGTGCCGACACCATCCCCACGCGCCCCCCCATCAGCTTGACCAAACGCTTGCAGATGGCCAGCCCGAGCCCGGTGCCGCCATATTTTCGGGTAGTGCTTGCATCTACTTGGGCAAAGGACTCGAACAGGGCGGACTGGCGGTACTCCGGAATGCCGATGCCGGTGTCCTTGATGCGGAACTCCACCAAGGCGCCCTGCTCCGGCGTGAAGTCCTGCAGCACATGGGCCGAGACAATGACCTGGCCCTGTTCGGTGAATTTGACGGCGTTGTTCACCAGATTAAGCAGCACCTGACGCAGCCGGGTCACATCGCCACGCACCCAGGCGGGCAACTCGTCCCCCATGTCCACCAGCAGCTCCAGACCTTTTTCGCGGGCGCGCGGGGCGCCAATGTCACAGGCCTCTTCAATCGTGCCAAGCAGATTGAGCGGCTCGTTTTCGAGCTCCAGCTTGCCTGATTCAATTTTCGAAAAATCAAGAATGTCGTTGATCACGCCTAGCAACTGGTCACTGGAAATGCGCATGGTGTGCACATAGTCAAGCTGCTCAGGATCAAGCGGGGTATCCGCCAGCAAGGTGGTCATGCCCACCACGCCGTTAAGCGGCGTGCGGATCTCGTGGCTCATGGTGGCGAGAAACGCCGCCTTGGCGCGTGCTGCGCCCAGCGCCTCCTCGCGGGAAGCGGCCAGCTCGGCGGTGCGGCTGGCTACGCGGGCTTCCAGCGTGTCGTTGGCGCCCTGCAGCGCGAGGGTGTGCGCTTCAATGGCGGCGCGGTGGCGTTGCAGCTCTTTTGCGCTGTCGTGGAGCACTTGGGAAAGCTGGCGTACTTCAGTAATCCTGGTGTTTTGCTGGACCGGCGGGACCTCGGCGTGCGCCAGCTGCGCTGCGGCGGCGCTCAAGCTTCTGAAACGCCGGCTCAGCCGGTAAGCCAGCACGATGGCCAGCAGCGCGCCCAGCAGCAAGGTCAGCGCCGTTACGGCCAATGTCTTTTGGAGGGCGGCCCTGGCATCGGCAGAGAAGTCACTTTCGGGTGCCGACACCACCAGGCTCCAGCGCAACCCCTGGCTTTCACCAAAGGGCTTGAGCACGACCATCAGCGTGTCGTCACCCATGGCAACGCGGCGCAGAAAAGACTCGCGCTGCACGCTCGACTCCAGCGTCTTGCCAAAACTGGGCGCGGCCTCCTGGTAGGCATTGCGAATGATGGTGTTTCGGCTCTCGGCCGGCTTGCGGCGCTGCAAGAGCCCGCCGGTGTTGGTAAAGAGCGGGTCACCGCTCGAGCTCGCCACCAAAAACCCCTGCTCATCCACCACAAAAGCCGTGCCGTGGGCACTGATCCGCATGGCTTGCAGCATGTCATTGAGGTGCTTGAGTTGCAGGTCAATGGCAAATACGCCCAGCGCCCCGCCGTCAATCCCGTAAACGGGCTGGGCCAGTGTGATCAATAGCTGCTTTTGCGCTGCCGATGGGTAGACCGATGTAAAGGCGCGACCTTTGTGCTCCATGGCGCCCTGGTACCAGGGTCGGCTGCGTGGCTCAAAATTATTTGGCTCGGTGGGCAGGCTCAGGCTTCTGTCGCCAGGATAGTTGGCAGAGAAATATCGCCTGCCTGCATCGTTCTGCTTTCGTACACCCACGCGCATCAGGCTGTTGACGTCCTGTGAAACAGTCTCAACACCCAGAAACTCACCCTGGTAAGTCCCCAGCGACATGCCGGGAACGTCAGGCGTCATTCGCGTCATGGCAAATGCGGTCTGCTCGAACAGTTCGGGTTTCTGGATCAGCTGGCGTGCCCGCAGGATGGCCGAATCTCCGGGCTGTTCGTGAATCAAGCCGTTAAGCACCACATGCGCCTGGGACAGGTGCTCTTCGGTGTCCGACTTAACCCGCTGCGCCACGTCCTCGACAATTTTCTCCGACAGCGTATGCACGGTTTGCAGGTTGCTCCGGTACAAAAACCAGCCCACGGTTGCCGCCGGCACAATCGACAGCAGCAGCAGGCTGGTCACCAGAACCATGCGCAGCGACCAGCTACGCCCGCGCAAACTTCTGGTCGCATTCCCCGCGCCGTCGCCGCTCATGCCAAGCCCAGAATTTCGACTACATCGACCGGCTTGCTGCGTCCCGGTACCTGGACCAGGGCGCGGTGGCCCATGCGCACAGCGCCTGCCACCAGGCGTGCCGCCTGCACGCTCGCGGCAATCGTCCAGTCCAGCGGCGGTTCTCCCTTGAACAGCTTGAGTGCCAGCGCGACGGTATCGCCCACCGGAGTGGTTTGGCCGGTGCTGCCGATCAGGCCATCCAGGCTGGCAAAGGCCACCGGGCCGCTGTGCAGCGCCACGCCGAGAGAAAACACGGGCAGGTTGCGATCACCAAAATGCTGGCGCACATAGGCATCGAGGCGCTTGCTTGCTCCAGCCAGCCCGAGCGCGGCGCGCGCGGCGCGCAGGCCATGGTTCACGGAATCGGTATCGGCCGCATCGACAAAGACGCAGAGCATGCCGTCGCCGACAAACTGCATGGTGTGCGCGCCAAACAGATACACAGTGTCGCCCACGCTGCTATAAAGTTGCTGAACAATCCCACTGAGTTCGGCGCTGCTCAGTGCTTGCGTCCACAGGGCGTAGTTGCGCATGTCGGCAAACAGCACCGTGGCGCTGGCGAACTTTTGGTTGTCCTGCGCCGCGCCACTTTCAGGCCACTGCTCGCTCAGCGCCCGGACCATGCGCTTTTCGTAGAGTTCGCCGATTTTGTGGCGCTGCTCTTCCAGCGCAATCTGCACGGCCTTGTCAACAACCTGCTCGCGCATGGCGTCAGCCCGGACACGCTTGTTCAACTGGGCGCTGACGGTCTCGCGCAACTCCTGCGGCGCAAAAGGTTTGGTCAGATAGTCATCCGCTCCCGTGGTCATGCCTTGGCGCATGTAGCTGCGGTCTTGCAACGAGGTCAACAAAATCACGGCTGTGGCGGCCAGCGCCGGATCGTTGCGGACCTGGTCAAGCACCTCAAAACCATCGAGCAGTGGCATCTGCACGTCACTCACGACCAGATCCGGCTTGAATTCACGAACCAGCGCCAGGCCTTTTGCCCCGTCTTCGGCGGCCATCACTTGGTAGCCTTCTTTTTTTAACACCTGACTGACCAGCAGGCGGGTGCCGGCGTCATCATCAATTACCACGATCAAGGGCATAACAAACGCTCGCTATTTCTGAAAGATGGATCCGTTGCTCGGGCCAAAGGAATTTACCTATTGTCCCGACAGACGGCTCCATTTGGCCCGGCCGGCCTCTTTTTTTTCGGCAGGCGGGCAGGAGCGGTTCAGCGCATTGGGTTCTCCAGCAAGGCCAGGGTCGCGTCCATGACTTCTGGAACGAAGGCGAGCTGCATATGGGCGGCACCGCGGACCAGACGGTTGTCGGCCCCCGGCAGCGTCGCCGTGGAGGCCGGAAACACGATGTTGTCGCAGCTGGAATACCAGCAGGTGAAAAGCGCATGACGCGTTGATGGCATGCCTTGGTCAAGCTGCGCGTGCCAGTCAGACTGCAGCCGCATCTGGCGCCCATTGTGGCCGTGGCCAAAGCGTGCCAGCCAGGTGCCGCGGTGTGGCGTGCCAATGGTCACGACATGGTGCACGCGCGATTCGGCTTTCATGCCCTTGAGCCAAGCCCGCGCAGCCAGCCCGCCCATGCTGTGACAGACCAGCAGCGGCGGCAAACCGGTAGTTTGCGTGACCTGCCGGACCGCCGCATCAATCTGCGCGGCGTAGTCGTCAATGGAGCCAAAAATGGGCTCCAGGTTGACAGCCACAAACGCATGTCCGCCGCCCTCAAGGCGCTTGAGCCAGGGAGTCCACAAGCCGCGATTGCAAAAAAAACCGTGCACAAACACGACGCCCCTGCGCCCCTGAAAGCGCTCTGGCGGGCTGAGCTGGTCTGGCGTTGCCTGCGAACGGAAGGGCTGGCGCCAGCAGAAAACCTGCGGTGAGGTCAGCGTTTCACCCCACCACGCGCGCAGCAATTCTCTGCAGCTTGCCTGAGGAGTGGGATCAGCCTTGTTCACCTGCCTGAGGAGCAGGAATTCGACAGCAAAGAATGCGGAGTAGGCCAGCATCATGGCCACAAAACCTGTCACGGCCAGCACCGGCGAACCGAGGCCGAAGTACAGCAGCCAGCCGAAGGCCGCAGTCAGCAGAGCGAGCGTGAGGAATCGTTGCAGCGATGCCAGCATCAGGAAGATGGGCTGGCCAGCGCGACATCGCGCCCGGTCAGCCTTTTCACCAAACCTTGCGCCAGCCGGTTCACGGTGCCGTAGACCGACAGTTGCGGATTGGCGCCAATGCTGGTTGGAAAGAGCGATCCGTCATGAATCGAAAGGTTTTCAAGCTGCCAATGCACGCCATCGGGGCGCGTTACGCCCTGCTGCTCGGTGCCCGCGAGGCCACAACCACCCATCACATGCGCGCTCACCACTTTGACGAGCAGAGGCTTCATCGGCAGCGCCAGCACTGCAGCGCGTGCCTGCGCCCAGGAGGTGTAGGGCGCCGCCATCTCGTGCAGCGGCAAGACCTGTCTAGCCCCAGCGGCAAACTGGATTTCCATCATGGACAGCATGGCCCGCCGGCCACCTTCCATCACATAATCTGTCAGCGGGTAGTCCAGCACGGCGGAGTCGTCGCCGCGCAGTCTGACCTTGCCGCCGCGCGCTTCGTCGTGAAAACCGTCGCGCAGAAGCGCCAGCAAGGTATGGTTGTGCGGAAACGACGTTAGCAGCGCATGCTGGCTTTGACCAAAACCGGGCACGGTGGAGGCAAAAATCAATGGATGCAGGGGCGGCGCCTCCAGCTTGTAACCCATGGGCCCGTCAATCGCCTGCGTTTCCATGAAATGATCAGTGTAAATCGACTGCGGCGCGCCACTCCATGCCGCCACTTTTTGATCGAAGATGCTGGAGGACATGACCACCGGGTGCAAAAATGTCCTGGTTCCCAGCCGGCCATGCGGATCAGGCGCGCCGGAGCGTAACAGTACCGCCGGCGAGTTGATGGCTCCGCCAGCCAGCACATAATGTCTTGCTATTATTTTAATAGCTGCTGATGCCGATTCTCTATTGACCAGAGCACCATTTGGTTCAATTTGACGGCAAACCAGCGCGGTCACCCTGCCGTTGGCCAGCTCGAAGCGCTCAGCCCGTGTTTCAGTTAGCAGCTGCGCACCCCGGTCCAGCGCGGCTGGAATCGTGGTTACCAGCATGGACTGCTTGGCATTGGTCGGGCAGCCCAAACCGCATGAGCCCAGATTCCAGCAGCCCTTGACGTTGCGCAGAATGGCGGCGGAGGGAATCCCGAGCTTGAGCGCGCCGCGACGCAGCAAATCGTTGTTTTCATTCGGCGCCATGAGCCAGGGTGTGATGTTCAGGCGCTGCTCGGCTTGGGCGAAATATGGCGCCAGGGCCTCTGAGGTGTAGTCGATCAGGCCAAACCTTTCCTGCCAGAACTTGAGTGTGGAAGCCGGCGTGCGAAAAGAAGAAGTCCAGTTGACGGTAGTGGAGCCTCCAACGCAGCGGCCCTGCAAAATGTTGATGGCCTTGTCCTGGGTTTTGCGCGCGGCACTTTCCTGATAAAGCGATGGATAGGCCTCGGACTCCTTCTGGTTGAAATCCGAGCTGCTCTTGAGCGGCCCCTCCTCGATAATCACGACCTGCAGCCCAGCCTTGGCCAGCAATTCAGCGGAAATACCGGCGCCAGCGCCGCTGCCGACAATGGCCACGTCGCAGACGATTTTTTCAGGTGCCCGACCGAACGCGCCTCCCGATACCTTCCAGCCGCGTTGAAGGCCGTCTTTAATGGGGTCCTTGACTTGACTCATGCTACTTTCGGTAATTCGGGATGGGTATTCAGATTTTTACGGGACCGGGATACCCCAGCATGGGCCAGCTTGCCGCATCCACGAAGTAGGCGCCCATCACAATGTCATGCAGGGCGGCGTAGGCTTGCCGGCGCAAGGCCAGGCTCGACAGGCGCATGCCCTGAAGTGCTTGCTGCAAGTGGGCCACAGAGGCGTCCTGCCATGCCGGGCCAAGGCCCGCCAGCAGACGGCGTCCCGCCGAGCTTCCGAGCAGAGACAATAATTGCGACAACTCATTCTGTGCGTGCGGCGGCAGCGCCTGCACCAAGGTGTCAATCCGGCCAAGAAGGCCATTCAGCGCGGTCTGACGCGGGCCATCTGCCTGCGGCAGGCTCTTGTCCAGAACCGCCCGGCCGACAGCGCCAAACACCTCGCGACCGACGGCGCTCATCGCGCCGCTTTGCAAGCCCGGCTGCAACCATGCCAGCGTGCTTCCAGCAAGCACCAACACGGCTGCCGAGCCCACGCCAAGTTTGAGAAGGTTTCTTCGCTGCATGACGGCAGTTTCTCATGGGCCTCCAGATTCCAATAGAGCGTGATCTCTAGATTGAACTGGGTACACTTTTACCCTGTATGAACAACTCTTCTTGCAAGATTCACGCAGCCTTGGAAGTCGTGGTGCGGCTTACGGAGCAGCGTGCTGGCGATCCGGCACTGGCGCGGGCGAGCACCGAAGTCAAACGCCTTCAAGCCCGCCGCTTTCATGGCACGTATGCCGACTTGCTGCGAAACCCGCGGTACATGACAGCGGCGGTTTTTTTTCTGGAGGAACTGTACAGCGACAAAGACTTTGCCCAACGCGATCAACAGTTCGCCCGCATCGCCAACACCATCTCCAGGCTGTTCCCGCAGGCGGTAGTCGACACTGCGGCCGCGCTGGCCGAGGTCCATGCGATGACTGAAACGCTGGACGATCTCATGGCGCGAGAATGGCTTGCCGACCAGTCAGCGTTGACGGCAGGAAGCGAAGGTGCCCGCTATATTCGCTGCTGGCGACGCCTGGGAGACGCAGCCGCGCGGCACCAGCAACTCGAAGTCGTGCTGCAGCTCGGGCGTCAACTGGACGGCTTGACGCGCACACGGGGGCTGCGGACCCTGCTGAAGATGATGCGCCGACCGGCGGCTGTGGCTGGTTTGAACTCTCTTCAGCATTTTCTGGAAACCGGCTTTGACGCCTTTGCCGAAATGCGCGGCGCAGATGATTTTTTAAAGGTGGTCAGTGAGCGCGAATCGGGCTGGATCCACGCTTTGTTCGAAGACGAAGCCGCCGTCTGCGAAACCCGATTACGCCAGTTACTGGCCGCTGACGACCCGCACGTGGAAAATCTCCTACGGAATTGATTCGCAACGCTTTCACAAGGGGCCACAATTGAGTTTTACTATGAGCTACCAACAACCCAAGTCAGAAAAATTACAGGCCGGAAACGGCGTACAACTGCCGGAAAATTTTTGGTTGGGCGGCTTGTGATACCGGTACGGGATCTGCCAGCGGAACTGCACGTCTTCGAGCGGGGTTGGCTATCGGCAAACAATATCCTCTTTGTCGGTGGCGATCACACCCTGATGGTCGACAGCGGCTATTGCATCCATGCCGCGCAAACCCTGTCATTGGTTGACGGCGTTCTGAATGATCGCGCCCTTGATGTTCTCGTGAACACCCATTTGCACAGTGACCATTGCGGCGGCAACGCGGCCCTGCAGGCGCGTTATCCCGAGCTCGAGACCTGGATTCCTCCGGGCCAGGCGCAACAGGTCACCCAATGGGACCCAATCGCGTTGACCTATTTGCCCACCGGGCAACTTTGCCCCCAATTCAATTTCCAACAGACACTTAGACCTGGAAGTTTGATGCGTTTCGGCACCAGCGATTGGGAAATTCACGCCTCGGCTGGCCACGATCCTCATTCAGTGATTTTTTTTGAGCCAGAGCGAAAAATACTCATTTCGGCCGACGCCTTATGGGAAAGCGGTTTCGGCGTTGTATTTCCCGAGCTCGAGGGAACTGACGCTTTCGAACAGGTGGGCGCCACGCTTGACCTGATTGAAAGTCTTGAGCCGGTAACGGTAATACCCGGACATGGCCGCGTCTTCGGCTATACGCCCGAGATATTGTCCAAAGCCCGGCAACGTCTCGATTCGTTTGTCACAAATCCCGTTAAACACGCGCGACATGCCGTGAAGGTATTGCTCAAGTTCAAATTACTGGAAGTTCAAAAACAGGATTTTTCCGAATTCAGGCGATGGGCCGCCCGAACACCGTATTTCGGGCAGATCAGGGAACGGTTTTTCCAGGATGTTGCCATGGACGCATGGATAGATCAACTGTGCGCGGAGCTGATTATGGTTGGCGTTGCCGAGAAAGAAGGCAGGTATTTCCTCAACATCTGAAGGGAAGAGATTTTTTGATGAAGTGGTTGTGAAACGGAAAA
>NZ_JABBPF010000199.1 GCF_012927415.1 Polaromonas sp.
GCCACCACCGATATGCAAGCGCTTTCAGCTCAATTGCAGGACCTGCCAGAGCTGCCGTCAATTGACGGAAAAGACGTTGATCCTACCCGGCCGCTTGCCTCTCACCGGCTGGGCCTTGACATTGATTTAAGCTTCTCTTCTGATGAACCCGAGGTGCCTCGATCGGCGGTTGTCGCCGGGATCGCTGCCACAGAGACGCCGCCCAATTTCACCCACGAATTGCTCGAATTCGACGTGTTTCCAGTTGACCGGTCCGCGCGCTAAAACTGGGTGTGTATAGCAAAGTGCTCTTGATGAGCTGGCGTAACAGGGATTTCCCGCTTTGCTATCCTTGTCGCAAATCGCCCGTCATGCGGTCTGCCGAACCAAGCCACGCCTGCGCCGTTGGGCACAGTAGCAAGTTGACCGCCTCTGGCGCAGCATCGATCTTCTGCCATGGACTCCGGCTACCCCGTGCTAGCGCCTTACCTGCAAGGCGCCCGGGTTAACGATGTTACTGGGCGTGCCCTTGATGAAGTTGACGATGTTGTCAAATGCCGCGCCGAAATACATCTCGTAACTGTCTTGCTCAACGTAGCCGATATGCGGCGTGCAGATGCAATTTTCCAGTCGTAGCAACGCGTGACCTTGCAAGATCGGTTCTGATTCAAAGACATCAACGGCGGCCATGCCCGGACGTCCCCGGTTCAACGCGGCTATCAGGGCATCGGGCTCAATCAGCTCGGACCGCGACGTGTTTACAAGCAATGCCGTAGGCTTCATGCGTGAGAGGTCTTCCAGTGTAACGATACCAGCGGTTTCTTCGTGCAGGCGCAGGTGAAGGCTGATGATGTCGCATTGTTCAAAGAACTCCTTTTTGCTGGCCGCCAACTCAAAGCCGTCTGCCTGGGCCCGTTCACGTGAAGCTTCCCGCCCCCACACGACCACCCGCATGCCAAACGCCCTGCCGTAGCCTGCAATAATTTGTCCGATATTGCCGTAGCTCCAGACGCCCAGGGTTTTGCCCTTGAGTACTGACCCGAGGCCGAAATTGGGTGGCATGGAAGCGGCCTTGAGCCCTGCCTGCTGCCAGGCACCATGCTTTAAATGCGCGACGTATTGAGGCAGGCGCCGCATGGCCGCCATGACCAGAGCCCAAGTCAACTCAGCCGGAGCAACCGGCGACCCCATGCCCTCCGCAACCGCGATTCCGCGTTCCGTGCAAGCGGCAACGTCCAGATGCGGCCCGACACGACCGGTCTGCACCACCAGTTTGAGTCGGGGAAGTTTTTCGATGACCTGCCGATTCAGGTGGGTTCGTTCTCGAATCAACACAATCACGTCGGCGTCTTTAAGGCGTACTGAAAGTTGACCAATGCCCTTGACTGTGTTGGTGTAGACCTTGGCCGGGTAGGTGTCAAGTTTGGAAGCGCAGGCGAGCTTTCGCACTGCATCCTGGTAATCGTCAAGAATCACAATGTTCATGGCGATATTGTGCCTGCAAGATTTTTGCGTCCGCAATCTGCAGCAGCCCTCTGACGGTCAACTTGTGTCGGATGGCAACACGCGATCTCCCGTTGGGAAAGTGTGAGGCGCAGCAGGTCAAAATGGTGGAAAGACGCTTTTTGAGTGGCTGGCTTTGATTGGCGCCAACTGCTGGACGCGGACGTCTGAGCCAGAGATATCCTGCAGGGGATACCCTGCTAGTTTTAATGCGTCGTGGTTTCTCGCTGACTCATGCGTTCCAGTTCTGCGCAAACATCTGCCATACGCCCTGAAATAACCATACGGCCGGCGCAGCACGGGCTGACAGCCGAATCAAACTCCCGCACAATCCGCAACTGGCTGCCGGACGAGGGTTTCGGCGCTATCTTTCCAGAAGGAAGACCAACCAGAACTGCAATAGTCGCACGGAGTGGCACTTCGGTAGCGTCAGGTCCGAAGTGCAGCACCATCTGCTGCGCCCTTCGCTGTGTTCTTGACGGTGTGCGTAATGGCTTTTCAATGTTCCGTGCGGGGATAAACCATGCCGCCAAGGCCTGAACCGGCGCTGCCAACAACGACAGCATTGAGGTGCTTGAAAAATCGATTCCCATGATGAACTCCTGTTTGAGAGAGGTTTACACAGGCAGGATTCAAGCCGGCTCTGAAACCGGCGGAGCCGCAGCATCAGGGTGTTGGTCATTTGTGACCAAACGCCCGCCACCTGTTGCGCAGCTGAAATGGAATGCTTAACCCGGCATGGAGTTTCGAATCAGGCCCACCGCCAGACCTTCGAGTTCGAACGGCTCCCCGGGGTTGACCACAATGGTTTTGAAGTCCGGGTTTTCAGGCAACAGCTCAATCAGCGACCTGGTTCGGCGAAAGCGCTTCACGGTGACCTCGTCGCCGAGCCGGGCCACGACAATTTGGCCGTTTTTTGCTTCCTTGGCCTGTTTGACAGCAAGCAAGTCGCCGTCCATGATGCCGACATCGCGCATGCTCATGCCGCGTACCTTGAGCAGGTAGTCAGGTTGCTGCTGAAAAAGGCTGCTTTCAAAATAATAGGTGCGGTCTATATGTTCCTGCGCAAGAATCGGGCTGCCCGCAGCCACCCGCCCGACCAAAGGCAGGCAGAGTTGACTCAGACTCTGCAAAGGCAGGGAAAATTGCGCCATTCGGGATGCGTTCAAGGACCGCAGAGTGTCACCGCGCAGGCGTATGCCGCGTGAAGTGCCGCTAACCAGCTCAATGACTCCCTTGCGGGCCAATGCCTGTAAATGTTCTTCCGCGGCGTTGGCGGAGCGAAAACCAAGTTCGGTTGCTATCTCGGCACGTGTAGGCGGTGCGCCGGTGCGGGCAATGGCGTTCTCAATCAGCTCCAGAATTTGTTGCTGGCGCGCTGTGAGCTTGGGACTGCCGGACGCGAGATGAGGAAAGTCACTAAGGGTGCTCATGACTGAAAGCTCCATGGTTAACAATCGGGCTGAAATTTGACACGCTTGCATAACGACCTGGACTGCTAGCTGTTTTAATATCCAGTACATGTATTTTCATACAGTTTTTCATCAAACGCAAGCTTACGCTTTATGACGCACAAAAAAATAGTGGTTTTAGGTACTGGTGGCACGATTGCAGGCCGGGCGGGCAGTGCCTCGGACAACATTGGCTACACCGCTGCACAGGTCGGTATTGCCCAGTTATTGATGGCGATTCCCGCCATTGCCGGGACAGGATCGGTCATCGTCGAGCAAGTCGCGCAAATTGACAGCAAGGACATGAGCTTCGCGCTCTGGTCGCAACTGGCTGCTCGTGTAAACCATTTTCTGGCGCGTCCAGATGTGCAGGGTATCGTCATCACCCACGGCACTGATACGCTGGAGGAAACGGCGTATTTTTTGCAGTCTGTGTGTCGACCGATGAAGCCGGTAATTCTGACCTGCGCTATGCGCCCCGCCACGGCATTGGTGCCGGACGGCCCTCAAAATGTGCTGGATGCCATAAGTGTTGCCTGGCATGCGGGTGCAATGGGCGTTGTGGCTGTCTGCGCGGGTACCATCCACAGCGCGTTTGATGTGCAAAAAGTGCATCCCTATCGGCTCAATGCCTTTAGTTCGGGTGATGCTGGGGCGTTGGGTTATGTGGAGGAGGGGCGGCTCAGATTGTTGCGAAATTGGCCTCTTGTCCAGGAAGTACGGCCCCTATGCGCTATTGATATAATAGCAAAATTGGCCGACCCCGCAAAGTGTCCGCGCGTCGAAATCGTCATGAGTTACGCGGGAGCCAGCGGGGCAATCGTGCAGGCGCTGGTGGCACAGGGTGTGCAAGGCCTGGTGGTCGCCGCGACGGGCAATGGAACTATTCACCACGCACTCAAAGCGGCTTTGCTTGAGGCCCAAACTTCAGGCGTGAAGGTGGTTCGCGCAACACGCTGCGTCAACGGCCAGGTTTTGGCCATGCCAGGCGACCCCATTTCGGATTCAAAAGGCTTGACGCCAGTGAAGGCGCGGGTGGCCATGATGCTTGAGCTGCTGGGATAAAGTTGCGCTTCGAGGTTTACGCGGGCAAGCTGGAATTTTTTTCAACCCATCCATTCAGGCTCGTTCAACATGCAGACTCCCTACGAACAAGGCAATCAGAACCAGACCACGACATGGGAGCTTTGCATCCGGTTTTACGAGGATTTGGCGCAGCAGTTCCCCGGATTGCTCCGGTTTTCACAAATAGGGATCTCCGACGCGGGCCAACCACTGCACGCCGGCGTCTTCAGCGCTGATGGGGTTTTTGGGCGCGACGAAGTCAGGCTTGCCGACCGGCTGGTGTTCTTCAACAACAACGGTATGCATCCTGGCGAGCCAGAGGGGATCGACGCCTGCATGGCGCTGGTGCGCGACCTGTGCATGGACCCGGCTCGCCGGGCCGCCCTGGGCTCTGCCGTGTATCTGTTCATTCCGGTTTATAACGTGGATGGCTGCCTCAACCGCAACATCACCAGCCGCGTCAACCAGGACGGCCCCGAGTCTTTCGGCTTTCGCGGCAACAGCCTTCATCTCGATCTCAACCGCGACTTCATCAAGTGCGACAGCCTGAATGCCAAGGTGTTTAACCAGTTTTTCAGCGCTTGGGACCCGGATGTGATGGTCGACACCCACACCTCAAACGGCGCTGATTACCCCTACACCATGACCCTTATTCACACCCAGGCCGACAAGCTGGGCAGCGGGCTCGGCGCTTTTCTGCGCGAGACCATGCTGCCCGCCATTTACAGCGCCATGGAAGGAAGAGGCTGGCCGACCTGTCCGTATGTCAACCCGGTGCACGGTAGCCCGGACAAGGGCATTGCCGACTTTCTGGAAACGCCCCGCTTTTCCACGGGTTACGCAGCCTTGCACCACACCATCGGATTCATGCCTGAGACGCATATGCTCAAGCCGTTTGCGGATCGGTATGCATCGATGCGCGCGCTGCTTGACGTGACGCTGCAATTCACGGTGCAACATGCCGGTCAGATCCAGGCCTTGCGGCGAGCTGCCAAGGCGCGGGGACGCCAGCAAACACATTGGCCTGTCAGCTGGATAATTGATGAGTCTCATCCTTCCCGGCTCCGTTTCAAAGGTTACGAAGCGGTTTACCGTCCCAGCCTGCTGGGCGACTACCAGCGACTTTCCTATGACAGGTCGCAGCCCTGGGAACGCGACATCGCGTGGTATACCCATTTCGTCGAGGACGTAGTGGTTCGCGCGCCGGTGGCTTATGTCGTGCCGCAAGCCTGGCGTGCAATAACGGAACGGCTTGCTTGGAACGGTGTGCAGATGGAGCGTGTGAATGCGGTGCGGTCCGTCACGGCACAGGTTTACCGCATTGATTCGGTAAAAAGCTCCCCTGGCTCCTACGAAGGTCACCTGTTCCATGAAAAGATGACGCTCGAAACCGACACCGAACCAGTCGAATTGCAGGTGGGTGATTACTGGATTCCCGTGCGCCAGGACAAAGCCCGTTACATCGTGGAAACTTTGGAGCCGCAGGCCCATGACAGCTTTTTTCGCTGGGGATTTTTCAACAGCATTCTGGAAAAAAAAGAGAGATTTTCCAACTATGTCTTTGAGGACATGGCGCTGCAGCTCCTGCAGGAAGAACCCGTGCTGAACGCAAAGTTTGAGCAGTGGAAAATAAAAAACCCGACATTGCAGACAATTCAAAGCCGGGTGCTGGGCTTTGTTTTCGAGAACTGTGAGCGCTTTAATGAACCTCAGTGGCGCAGATACCCGGTGCTAGCTATTTTCTGAAGGCAGGGCACGGCACATAAAAAGGCTGACCAGCAGATTAGCCTTTTTTCCCTCAGCTCGCCAGTGCTTTGAAGGCTCTCTCGGTGATCTTGTCAACCTCGCCCATGCCACTGATGGCACAGTATTTCGGTGCGTCACCGGGTGCGGCCTTGGCCCAGCTGGAGTAGTACTCCACCAGCGGACGGGTTTGCGCGCTGTACACCGCCAGGCGCTTGCCGACGGTTTCTTCCTTGTCGTCCTCGCGCTGGATCAGCGGCTCTCCGGTCACGTCGTCCTTGCCTTCAACCTTGGGTGGGTTAAATTTGACGTGGTAGGTGCGACCGGAAGCCGGATGCGAACGGCGTCCGCTCATGCGCTCGATGATGGCCTCAAATGGCACGTCGATCTCCAGCACGTAGTCCAGCTTGACACCGGCTGCCTTCATCGCGTCGGCTTGGGGAATGGTGCGCGGAAAGCCGTCAAACAAAAAGCCTTGGGTGCAGTCGGGCTGGGCAATGCGCTCCTTCACAAGATTGATGATCAAGTCGTCACCGACCAGGCCGCCAACGTCCATGACCTTTTTAGCTTCAAGGCCCAGCGGCGACCCGGCCTTGACGGCTGCGCGCAGCATGTCGCCAGTGGAAATCTGCGGGATGCCATATTTTTGGCATATGAAAGTCGCTTGCGTCCCTTTGCCCGCGCCAGGCGCGCCCAACAAAATCAGTCTCATGGATGTCCTCGGATTTTTATCAATTCTGAAAGTCTAGCCGGACAGTCGGTACACCGACTACCCCCATATGGTGGATGGCAAACATTGAGGGCTGCCAGCACGAACAACAGACCTCACGGCTATTTCGATCAAGGATAGCATGTACGGAACTGACAGCAGCTTACGCAGGCGCTGAACCGGCCACCCACTTTTCAGCTACACAAACAGCCGGCGTGCCCGATCAAGATCTTCGGGCGTGTCTACACCGGGCCCGGGTGCCTGGTCGGTGACATGGACAGCAATTTTGTAGCCATGCCAGAGGGCACGCAGTTGTTCGAGCGATTCGAGTTGCTCCAGTGGCGCCTGTGGCAGCGTGGGAAACAGCCGCAAAAAACCGGCCCGGTAAGCATAAATACCCACATGCCGAAGCGGCTTTGGCAAGGTGCTGCCGGACTTCCACCAAGCCATGCCGGCAAAGTCACGCGCTGCCGGGATCGGTGCGCGGCTGAAATAAAGCGCGGTCTGACGCGCATCCAGCACCACCTTGACGATATTCGGATTGAGCAAGTCGGCCTGCTGCTCAATCGAATGCGCGGCCGTGCTCATGGCGCAGTCAGGGCGCTGGTGGAGCAGACCGGCCACGGCGTCAATAAGTGACGGCTCTATGAGCGGCTCGTCACCCTGCACGTTGACCACGATGTCATCGTCGCCCAGGCCGAGCAGGCGGCTGGCCTCGGCAAGCCGGTCACTGCCACTGGAGTGGTCAAGGCGAGTCAACACGGCCTCAATATCGAAGGCGTCGCATCTTTCGATGATTTCGGCGCTGTCGGCAGCCACCACGGTACGCCGTGCGCTGCTTTGCATGGCACGCTGCGCCACGCGCACAACCATGGGCGCGCCCTTTATGTCGGCCAGTGGTTTGTTCGGCAAGCGGGTCGATGCCAGGCGGGCAGGAATGAGAACGATGAAACTCATAGCGACGCGGAGCTGGCAGCCATTACAAGCCAAGCTCCTCGTCGCTAAGCGTTCGCGCTTCGTTTTCCAGCAACACCGGAATTCCGTCCCGTACCGGATAGGCAAGCCGGGCGCTGCGCGAAACAAGTTCCTGTTTCTCACGGTCGTATTCAAGATGGCCTTTGGTCACGGGGCAGACCAGCAGTTCAAGTAATTTGGTGTCCATGGCTCAATGGTAGTTGAGAAAGTAACGGGGTCAGCAGCCTGTCCAGAGCGGTAAAGAAAGCAGTTTCGGGTAAAAAAATCAGTGGAACTGCCAGCAACCTTATCCCCTGCAGCGCTGGCAGTCTTGGGCGTGCGAACAGTTTGACCGCATCTTTTTCGGTGCACAGCACGGTCCGGCCCTCGAAAACGCTCCAATCCTCATTCCTGAAATCATGGTGATCCGGCAGCGAAAGCGTCTTTTCCAGCGTCAAATCCTGGGCCCGCAACATGGCAAAAAATGCTTGTGGATTGGCAATGCCGGCCAGTGCGACCAATGGTTGGCCGCGCAGGGCGCTTAAAGCCACCACACTGCCGTCGGCAGCCAGCGCATGCGCTGCCAGTTGCCGGCTTGAGGTAAATCCTGCAAAGGCCGGTTTCTGGCCGGTGTGCAGCACCAGGTCCAAGCCTTGGCATCGGCGCTCAGGCCAGGGTTCACGCAGCGGCCCGGCTGGCAGCAACCAGCCATTGCCCACGCCACGGTCATCAAACACGGCAATTTCGATGTCGCGCTGCAAGGCATAGTGCTGCAAGCCATCGTCGCACACCACCAAGGCAGTAGCGGGGTAGGCGGCCAGCAGGGCGCGCAAGGCATCGGCGCGTCTGTGCGCTACAAAAACAGGAGCGCCTGTAGACCGTACTATAAGGACCGGCTCGTCACCAGACTCATAAACAGGGGTTTCCGGCCGGACCTCAAGACTTTTGTCACCCGAACGCCCGTAGCCACGCGAAACCACGCCTACCTGTAGTCCCCGCGACTGCAGGTGCCTGACCAACGCCATCACCAGCGGAGTTTTTCCGGCACCACCGGCCACCACATTGCCAACCACGATCACCGGTATGCTGAAGCGTTCGGTCGAAAGGAAGCCGCGCCGGTAAAGCGTTTGGCGCAACTGCACCAGAATTCGATGTAATTGCGCCACTGGCCACAGCAGGCGAGCCATCCATTCGCGTTTGAGCCAGGCTTGCTGCAGTAGGTGTTTCACGCGTACGCGGCCATTTTTAAAAAAAGGGGGCAAGAGCGAAGTGGCCGTCCATAAAGTTACTTTGCGAGCGCCTGAGCGATGCCCTGAGTGGCAAAGGTGATCTGCGTCAATCCCTGACGCCGGGCCGCTTCCATCACGGTGATGACGGCCTGGTGCGTGGCGCTGGCATCTGCGCTGATGATGATGACACTGTCTTTGCCCGCCTTGGCGGCCTCGGCCAGCGCAGCCCCGAGCACCTCGATGCTGCGGCCTTGCACCATGGTCTTGTTGACCATGTAGCGGCCGTCGCTGCTGACGGCCACGATGACTTCCCTGGGATAATCGCGCTGTTGCTCGGCATCGGCTGCTGGCAATTTGACCTGCAACTCGGTGAATTTGCTGTAGGTGGTCGACAGCATCAGAAAGATCAGCACCACGAGCAGTACATCGATGAACGGAATCAGGTTGATTTCCGGCTCGTCGTGCGGGTGAGGACGGAAATTCATTTTCTGAGGGTATTGAGGTGACGGACGAAGCGTTCAGCTGCCAGCTCCATAGTCAGGAGGTAGCTGTCAACGCGGGCACGGAAATAGCGCCAGAAAATTAACGACGGTATCGCAATCATCAAACCAAAAGCAGTGTTGTACAACGCCATTGAAATGCCTTGCGCCAGCTGCGCCGGGTTGCCGCCCACGGAGTTCCCGGCAGCGCCTGCCTGCGATCCAAAAATTTCGATCATGCCGATTACCGTACCCAGCAACCCCAGCAATGGCGCTGCAGAAGCAATAGTGGCAAGTGCCGCAAGATAGCGTTCCAGTTCGTGCGCAGCCTGACGCCCTGCGCCTTCCAGCGTGGATCGCAAATCGTCTTCGCTGATGTGCGGGTTGACATTGATCGCGCGAAAGCCGCTGGCCAGCACCTCGCCAAGCAGAGAATTCTGTTCCAGCTTGGTCACGACGTCCGGTGACGGGACAGCGGAGCGCGAGACAGTGATCGCTTCGTCGAGTAGTTTGACGGGAGCAATCTTGGGCCTTTTCAGACTGGAAAAACGTTCAATGACCAGCGCCAGTGCCAGGATGGAGCAGGCAACCAGCGGCCAGATCGGCCAGCCTGCAGCTTGTATGATCGAAAACAATGCACATCTCCAGTCGAATAAATGTGTTGGATTATGTCCCACCAAAACCAGACAAGCCTTCTGATTTAACACTTGGTTGGTGAATGTTTTCAAACCCGGGTTTGTAAGACATAACCCACAGAAGTTGTGGATAACTTTGTGGGCAAGTAATGGCCTAGACGCTCGCAAGCCGCGCTAGATCTTGCTTGCAGCAAATCGATTAAAATTTAAGCAGCAATAAGTTATTTAAAATCAATGAGTTATACGAATCTATTGGCGCATTCGCATGAATCTTTCAGGTGGAAGCCCGCGGGAGGCCGTTCTGTGGATGATTACCCCAGTGAAATAAAGGGGTTTGGCCATTTTTGATGTCCCACACCCTGCCGCTGCGTCCTCTTTGCAACGTGACTTGGGCGTAAGGGTGTGGCCGGTGGGCTCGCTTTTGCGGGCGATTGCCGATTGCCTCGAGGCCCGTTTCAATCCTGTCGCGGTGCAGGGCGAACTCACCGGTTTTTCGCGCGCCGCCAGCGGCCATTGCTATTTTTCCCTGAAGGACGAGCAGGGCCAGATTCGCTGCGCCATGTTTCGGCGGGCCGCTGGGCTGCTCGATTTTTCTCCGCGCGACGGGCAACTGGTGGAATTGCGCGGCCGACTGGGCGTGTACGAGCCACGCGGAGAATTGCAACTGGGGGTCGAGTCGATGCGGCAGGCCGGGCAGGGCAATCTGTTCGAGCAATTCCTGCTGCTCAAGGCCAGGCTTGAAGCGGAGGGCCTTTTTGAGGCTGCCCGCAAGCGACCTTTGCCAATGCTGCCGCGGGGCATCGGCGTCGTCACCTCGTTGGGCGCCGCAGCCCTGCACGACGTTGTCACTGCATTGCAGCGTCGAGCGCCGCATATTCCGGTAGTGCTTTATCCTGCCAGTGTCCAGGGCAGTCAAGCCGCTGGCGAGCTTCGCGAAGCTGTGCTGAAGGTTTCCCGGCGATGGAACAAAGACCAGGTCGATGTGTTGCTGCTGGTTCGAGGTGGCGGTGCAATGGAAGATTTATGGGCCTTTAACGATGAGCAACTGGCCCGCGCCATCGTCGCTTCGCCCGTGCCAGTCATAAGTGGCGTCGGACATGAAACGGATTTCACCATTGCGGATTTTTGCGCCGATGTGCGCGCGCCCACGCCCACCGCAGCGGCCGAGCTTTGCGCGCAACCGCAAAGCGTCTGGCTCGGCGCGCTGGGCTTGGTTTTCGCGCGTCTGCAAAACGGCGTGGACCGGCAGATGCAGACACAGACCCAGCGCCTGGACTGGGCCATGTCGCGCGTGAGTCGGCCCTCGCATCTTGTGACTCGCCAGCACGCGCGTCTGGCCGGGCTGGCGCAAAGCCTGAAGCACGCGACGCGCTCAGCGCTGAGACAGGAGCAGTTCCGTGTGCAGTCGCTGGGCGCTGCCTTGCCGCGAGAACTGGCGAGCAACCTGCAGGGAAGTCAAGATCAACTCGAACGCGCCCAGTTGCGTCTTGAACTGCTGGACCCCAAACTGGTCTTGCGCCGCGGTTATGCGTGGCTGGCCGACATGCAGGGTGTGCCAGTGACGGCCGCGAAAATGACCCGTATCGGTCAGCCGGTGCGTGCTACCCTTACCGATGGGGAGGTCGATTTGACTGTCTCCGCACCCCGACTCATTTAGTTTTTAGAATGCTTCCGAGTTGTCGCTGGATATCTCATCATTAACCCCCACGAGGAAAAATCATGGAACACAAACTTCACCCACTTCCGTATGCGATTGACGCCCTGGCTCCGCAGTACAGCCAGGAAACACTTGAGTATCACCATGGAAAGCACCATAACGCGTATGTGGTGAACCTCAACAACCTACAAAAGGGGACAGAGTTTGAATCCATGACGCTTGAAGAGATTGTGAAGAAGTCCAGCGGCGGCGTGTACAACAACGCAGCCCAGACATGGAATCACACCTTTTTCTGGAATTGCATGAAACCTGCAGGCGGCGGCGAGCCAAACGGTGCCCTGGCAGCGGCCATCAATGCCAAATTTGGCACTTACGCAGCGTTCAAGGAAGCATTTGTCAAATCAGCAGTCGGCAATTTCGGCTCAGGTTGGACGTGGCTGGTCAAAAAAGCTGATGGCAGCGTGGATATCGTCAACACCGGCGCTGCGGGCACGCCCCTCACCACAGCCGACAAGGCATTGATGACGGTAGATGTCTGGGAGCATGCCTACTACATCGACTACCGCAACCAGCGGCCAAAGTTTGTCGAGACCTATCTGTCCAATCTGGTGAACTGGAGTTTTGCCGAAGCCAACTTTGCATAAAGTCCGCTTGTCGACATAAGCCCGCAAAAAAGCCGACTGGAAGCCGGCTTTTTTGCCGCAGATGCAATGATCAGCGCTTCGCTTCAAATAGCGAACCACCGAGCTTGCTGCCCGACTTGATGCCTCTTTTCGCGAACCAGCCCTTGTTCATTTCCAGAACGTAACGAACCGGCTGGGTGGAACAATGCGAATCCGTGGTTTGCGGCTTCATGTCTGCCATATTGATAATGCTGCCATCATCCGCCACGAAAGCTGCAGACAAAGGCAGCAATGTGTTTTTCATCCAGAAGCATTGCTGGCTTGCCTGCTCGAAGACAAAAATCATACCTTCGTGCTGCGGCATTTCCTTGCGCATCATCAGGCCAATCTCGCGTTGCTCAGGCGTCAGCGCCACTTGCGCATCAATGACATACATGCCGGCTGACAACTTGGTGCGCTGCAGATTCATCTGCGGCACTGCTTGAGCCGATGCTTGGAATGACGCAAGAAGCGCAGCGGCTGCCAACGCTGCAAACAGGCTCTGGCAGATTTTTTCGAAAACAAAAGTAGCCGCGTTGAAGCTCATGGACGCACCCCGATGGAATTGATTTTTCAGCATGGACGGCGCCCATTAAAAAGCCCGCACAAAGCGGGCATTTTGACCTAAGTCAGAAGGAATTACTTCTTGACTTCGGCTTTCTTGGCTGCAACTTCAGCTTTTTTTGCTGCAGCGGCATCAGCCTTGGCCTTTTTTGCGGCATCTGCCTTTTCTTTCTTCGCGGCTTTTGCTGCGGCTTTCTCTTCTTTCGTCATGGCTGCTTTCTTTGCAGCAGGGGCAGCAGAAGCAGCAGGGGCGGCAGAAACAGCAGGGGAGCTAGCAGGCGCTGCAGGCGTTTGTGCGTAAACGCCAACAGCGAAGAGGCCGGCGATCAAAGTTGCGAGGATCTTGTTCATTTGGATTTCCTTGGGAAGTTTGGTAATGTCATCAAAAAAAACACCCCGAACCTTTCGGAGGCAATACCGTAACGAAGCGCATTTGCAAACCGTTGACAGATTTTCATGAATTTTTCCAAAAATCTTTTGGGGCTAAAATTTAGTGGTTTTTACCTAACCTGCTAAAAGTGGCGTGTTGCAAGGCGCCATCAATGCTCACCCGGAGACTTCTGCACATGTACCAGCACATCAAAGTGCCCGCCCAAGGCCAAAAAATCACTGTCAATGCCGACAATTCGCTCAATGTGCCCAATGAGCCCATCATTCCGTACATCGAAGGTGACGGAACTGGTGTGGACATCTCTCCGGTTATGCTGAAAGTGGTTGATGCTGCGGTGGCCAAAGCTTACGGTGGCAAGAAAAAAATCCACTGGATGGAGGTGTTTGCCGGTGAAAAGTCAACCAAGGTATACGGACCAGACGTATGGTTGCCTGAAGAAACCTTGCACGCCATCAAAGACTATGTGGTGTCTATCAAGGGGCCGCTGACGACGCCCGTGGGTGGCGGCATCCGCAGCCTGAACGTGGCGCTGCGACAGGAACTGGACCTCTATGTCTGTCTGCGGCCCATTCAATACTTCGCAGGCGTCCCTTCGCCGGTGAAAGAGCCCCAAAAAACCAACATGGTGATTTTCCGTGAGAATTCGGAAGACATCTACGCCGGTATCGAATTCGAATCTGGCAGCGACAAGGCCAAGAAGCTCATCAAGTTCCTGCAGGATGAACTGGGCGTCAAGAAAATCCGCTTCCCCAATACTTCCGGCATCGGCATCAAGCCTGTTTCCAGCGAAGGAACCGAGCGCCTGGTGCGTAAAGCCATCCAGTACACGATTGACAATGACAAGTCCAGCATGACCATCGTGCACAAGGGCAACATCATGAAGTACACCGAAGGTGGCTTTCGAGACTGGGCTTACGCATTGGCACAAAACGAGTTTGGTGCCGAACTGATCGACGGCGGCCCGTGGTGCAAGTTCAAAAACCCGAAAACGGGCAAGGACATTATCATCAAGGACGTTATTGCCGATGCATTCCTGCAGCAAATTTTGCTACGGCCTGCGGAATATAGCGTGATTGCCACCTTGAATCTGAACGGTGACTACATCTCCGATGCGCTGGCAGCCCAGGTCGGCGGAATTGGAATTGCCCCGGGCGCCAACCTGAGCGATACCATCGCGATGTTTGAAGCCACGCATGGCACCGCGCCAAAATACGCTGGCAAGGACTACGTCAACCCCGGTTCACTGATTCTGTCTGCCGAAATGATGCTGCGTCACATGGGTTGGCTTGAGGCCGCTGACCTGATCATCAGCTCGATGGAGAAATCCATTGAATCCAAGAAGGTTACCTATGACTTTGCTCGTCTCATGGAAGGCGCAACCCAGGTAAGCTGCTCCGGTTTCGGCCAGGTCATGATCGACCATATGTAACAAAAGCCGATCGTTTTTTTGCCATGCCGCCCGGGAGCAATCCCGAGGCGGTTTTTTTATGCTCAGCGGCGGCGTGGCAACCGACGCTTGAATGTCGTGTCATCGCCACCAATTGACCTGTCAGGCTTACCGGACGGCTGTGATGGCTAGAATGATTTACATGGCAACCAAATCCCCCAAATCTCCGGCGCTTCCGCCAGCTCCCGCGATCAAGCCCGACGAGGTCGGTGGCGGAGATTCGGTCGTGCTCGAGCGCCGCCCCCAAAAGACAAAACCGCCGCAGATGTATCAGGTGGTGCTGCTGAACGACGACTACACGCCGATGGAATTTGTCGTTGTGGTGATACAGGAGTTTTTCAACAAGGACAGGGAAACCGCGACGCAGATCATGCTGAAGATTCACCTTGACGGCAAAGGCATATGTGGGGTTTTTTCCCGAGACATGGCTGCCACCAAGGTTGATCAGGTGACGGAAGCGGCCCGAAAAAATGGCCATCCACTGCAGTGTGTCAGCGAGCCCATTGAATAATCCGGAATTCGGCCAATATGCCCTGAAGAGACGAGTCGAGTCAAGTAAAGTATCTACCGAGCAAGCCGAAAGGAAAATCTATGATTGCCCAAGAATTAGAAGTCAGCTTGCACATGGCCTTTGTAGAGGCACGCCAGCAACGCCACGAGTTCATTACCGTTGAACACCTGTTGCTGGCCTTGCTGGACAATCCCAGTGCAGCCGAAGTACTGCGCGCCTGTTCAGCCAATGTGGATGACTTGCGCAAGGCCCTGAGCAATTTCATCAAGGACAACACGCCCCAGGTCGCCGGCAGCGATGATGTCGATACGCAACCTACGCTGGGCTTCCAGCGCGTGATTCAGCGTGCCATCATGCATGTGCAGTCCACCGGCAGCGGAAAAAAGGAAGTCACTGGCGCCAACGTGCTGGTCGCAATTTTTGGCGAGAAGGACTCGCACGCGGTGTATTACTTGCATCAGCAGGGCGTCACGCGCCTGGATGTGGTTAATTTCATTGCCCACGGCATCAAGAAAAGCGATCCGCCCGAGCCAACCAAGGCGGGTGAAAGTGCAGCCGAAAACGAAGAGGGTAGTGAAAAGAACGAAAAGGCTTCTCCGCTTGAGCAGTTCACCATCAACCTCAACCAGCTGGCCAAAGAAGGCAAGATTGATCCGCTGATCGGCCGTCACTACGAGGTCGAGCGTGTCATCCAGATTCTTTGCCGTCGCCGAAAAAACAACCCGCTGCTGGTGGGTGAAGCCGGCGTGGGCAAAACGGCGATTGCCGAGGGCCTCGCCTGGCGCATCACGCAAAAAGATGTGCCTGAAATTCTGGCTGAAGCGCAGGTCTATTCGCTCGACATGGGCGCTCTGCTGGCCGGCACCAAATACCGTGGCGACTTCGAGCAGCGGCTCAAGGGCGTGCTCAAGTCTCTTAAAGACAAGCCCAACGGCATTTTGTTCATTGACGAAATCCATACACTGATCGGCGCCGGTGCGGCCTCTGGCGGCACGCTGGACGCGTCCAACCTGCTCAAGCCGGCCCTTAGCTCGGGCCAGCTCAAGTGCATTGGCGCCACCACGTTCACCGAATACCGCGGTATTTTCGAGAAAGACGCCGCGCTGTCTCGGCGTTTCCAGAAAGTCGATGTTGTCGAGCCGACGGTGCAGGAAACCGTCGACATCCTCAAAGGCTTGAAATCGCGTTTTGAAGAGCACCATGGCGTGAAATACGCGCTGGCTGCCCTGCAGGCGGCGGCCGAGCTCAGCGCCAAGTACATCAATGACCGCCATTTGCCCGACAAGGCGATTGACGTGATCGATGAGGCGGGCGCTGCCCAGCGGATCCTGCCGGCCAACAAGCGCAAGAAAACCATCACCAAGACCGAGGTGGAGGAAATCGTGGCCAAGATCGCGCGTATTCCTCCCGCCAATGTCTCCAACGATGACCGCGGCAAGCTCAAGACGCTCGAGCGCGACCTGAAAAGCGTGGTGTTTGGTCAGGACAAGGCGCTTGACGTGCTGGCGTCTGCCGTGAAGATGGCGCGTTCGGGCCTGGGCAAGGACGACAAGCCGATTGGCTCCTTCCTGTTCTCCGGCCCGACCGGCGTCGGGAAGACCGAAGCAGCCAAGCAGCTGGCCTACATCATGGGTATCGAGTTGATCCGCTTTGATATGTCGGAGTATATGGAGCGCCATGCCGTGAGCCGCCTGATTGGCGCGCCTCCGGGCTATGTGGGCTTTGACCAGGGTGGCCTGCTGACCGAGGCGGTGACCAAGAAGCCGCATTGCGTGCTGCTGCTTGATGAAATCGAAAAGGCGCATCCGGACATCTTCAACGTGCTGCTTCAGGTCATGGACCATGGCACGCTGACGGACAACAACGGGCGCAAGGCAGATTTCCGCAACGTGATCATCGTCATGACGACCAATGCTGGTGCAGAGACCATGAACAAGGCGACCATCGGTTTTACCAACCCGCGCGAAGCCGGCGACGAGATGGCGGATATCAAGCGCCTGTTCACGCCCGAGTTCCGCAACCGCCTGGATGCGGTGGTGAGCTTCAAGGCGCTGGATGAAACCGTCATCCTGCGCGTGGTCGACAAGTTCCTGTTGCAGCTTGAAACCCAGCTGGCCGAGAAAAAAGTCGAAGTGACCTTTACCGACACGCTGCGAAAATACCTGGCCAAAAAGGGCTTTGATCCGCTGATGGGCGCGCGGCCGATGCAGCGGCTGATCCAGGACACCATTCGCCGGGCGCTGGCTGACGAATTGCTGTTCGGGCGTCTGATCGATGGCGGTCGGCTGACCGTTGACATGAAGGTGACGACAGACGAGAAGGGTGTAGAGACGGGCGAAGTCCAGCTCGATATCCAGCCCCTGTCCAAACGCGAAGGCCGCGCCAAGCCGGAACCGGAAGCAACGGCAGAGACGAACTGACAGCGCGCATTTTCAGCCCTCCCCCAAAGGCCGGTAGCATCACGCTATCGGCCTTTTTCATTGTGCTATAAAAAAAGTAGCAAGCTATGACCATACTCGTTGGACAAGAGGCTGTTTTGGCTGAAAACTATTAAAAAACCCAAATTCATGGCTTCACACACTTTTCTCTGGCACGACTACGAAACTTTCGGTCTCAATACCCGCCGTGACCGGCCCGCGCAATTTGCCGGCATTCGCACTGATGCCGAACTGAATGAAGTTGGTGAGCCGCTGATGATTTATTGCCAGCCTGCCAACGATTATTTGCCCGACCCGGCGTCCTGCCTGATTACCGGCATCACCCCGCAGCATTGTCTGCAGCACGGCTTGCCCGAGCACGCATTTGCCACGCAGATCGAGCATCTGCTGGCCGAGCCTGGCACGATAGGCGTGGGCTACAACACCATCCGCTTTGATGATGAAGTGACGCGCTTCATGTTCTGGCGTAACCTGGTAGACCCGTATGGGCGCGAATGGCAAAACGATTGCGGCCGCTGGGATCTGCTCGATGTCGTGCGCATGGCTTATGCCTTGCGGCCTGAAGGCATCGCCTGGCCAGCGAAGGAGGATGGGAAGCCCAGCTTCAAACTCGAAGACCTTGCGCGTGCCAACGGGCTGCTGCACGAAGCGGCGCATGATGCCCTGTCCGACGTGCGTGCCACCATCGGGCTGGCGCGCGTTATTCGCAAAGCGCAGCCCAAACTGTTCGACTTTGCCTTGAGCCTGCACAAAAAAGACCGCGTCGCTGCCGAACTCGGCCTGCCCGCCAGCCGCCAGACCGCGCGGCCGTTTTTGCATGTCTCGGGGATGTTCCCTGCCGAGCGCGGCTGTCTGGCCGTCATGTGGCCGCTGGCCACCCACCCGACCAATAAAAACGAGCTGCTGGCCTGGGATTTGGCGTTTGACCCGAGCGAATTGCCGCTGCTTGACGTGGCCACGCTGCGCCAGCGGCTGTTCAGCAAATCGGCTGATTTGCCTGAGGGGGTGAAGCGGTTGCCGCTGAAATCAGTTCACCTCAACAAGTCGCCCATGGTGGTGCGCAAGCTGCAAACCCTCACGCTCCAGATGGCGGCGAAGTGGGGCGTGGACATGGATGAAGCACTGCGACATGCCGAAATCGCCGCCAACTTGCCTGACATGAGCGCTGTCTGGCCCGCGGTGTTTCAGCGGCCCAGGGAAACCGCGCCCGATGTGGACGAAGACCTCTATAACGGCTTCATCGGCGATGCGGACCGGCGGCGGCTGAACCAGTTGCGCGGCCTGTCGGCGGCTGAACTGGCGCACAGCCGCACCGGCTTTGATGATGATCGGCTTGAAGAACTGGTGTTTCGCTATCGCGCCCGTAATTTTTTTGACACCCTCACGCTCGAAGAATCGGGGCGCTGGGAAGCGCACCGAGCCGCGCGGCTGCTGGAAGGTGAAGGTGGGGCCCGAGGCGTGGACGCGCTGTTTGCCGAGATCGACACCCTGTCGGAATCCGCCGACGAGCGCGGTGAGGCCATTTTGGGCGCGCTCTATGACTACGCCGAGGCGATCGCTCCCGAGGCCTGAAGCAAGCGATCAGGCGGCGGCGCGTTCCGCCGCGGGCGCGTTATAGGCCATGCCAAAGCGGTTGGAGAGAAAGTCCGGCAGTGCAATGTCTTCCTGGCGGATGAAGCCGTGCGTGGGCAGGCGCCCAGTGGCCAGCAGGTCCAGCACGGTGCAGATACCGGCCGCTGTGGTGATCTGGATGGCGCTGAGCAGCGCACCGCCGACCACCTGGCTGTAGACCTTGTGCGCATAGGTTTCCTGCATCAGCCGGCCTTCGCGCAGCCCGCTGACGGTGACAAACACGATCACCACATCCTGCAGGGTGGTGGGAAGGGCGTTTTCCAGAATGTCCTTGAGTACGTTGCGGCGGTCGCGCAAACGCAAATCGTTGAGCAATGCCTTCATGATGGCTGCATGGCCGGGGTAGCGAATGGTCTTGTAATTGAGGTTGGTAACCCGGCCGGCAAGGGTGTCGCACAACGTGCCCAGACCGCCCGAGGTATTGAAGGCCTCGTAGGTCACGCCGTCAAGCGAAAACTCCTCGTGCTCGGCCAGCGGCGGCACCTGGCGCAACACGCCTTCAACGATGGCCTCGCAGGGCTCGCAGTATTCGTTGATGACGCCGTCAGTGCTCCAGGTCAGGTTGTAGTTAAGGGCATTTGACGGGTACTGCGGCAACGCGCCCACGCGCAGGCGCACGCTGTGCAGGCTGTCAAAGCGCCGGCACAGATCCGCCGCCACGATGGAGACAAAGCCCGGAGCCAGGCCGCATTGCGGGATCAGCGCTGACCCGGCCGCTTCGGCCAGTTCCCTGACGCGCCGGGTACTGGCCACGTCTTCGGTCAGGTCCAGGTAGTGCACTTTTTCGATCACAGCGGCCTCGGCAATTACCGCAGTAAGGTGAAACGGCGCCGCGCTCAACACGGCAAATTGCCCTTTCAATGCCGTGCGCAGGGCAATGGGGTCAGTGACATCCAGCGTTTGCAGCCGAACACCGGAAGTTGCCTGAATGCCTGCCAGCGCAGTCAGCGACGCGTCGGCCAGAGTCACGGCGTAGTCCGGGGTGGAGGACAGCAAGGCGGCGATGGTCGAGCCGATTTTCCCCGCGCCTGCGATCAGAATTTTTTTCATGAGTTTGCTTCTCGTGGTGGTTGCCGTGTTCCGTACGCATCAATTATTGATCTGCCTGGTGGCGGTTAGTAGTTTCAATTTATACAAATAGACAGCATAATTAATACAGATTAACTAGTAAAAACTACATTTAGTATGAGTCTCGACGTCATCGACCAAACCCTGCTTAACGAGCTGGGCGAAAACGCGCGCTGCCCGATGGCCTTACTGGCCCGCAAGGTCGGGCTGTCGCGCACAGCGGTGCAGGCCCGCATTGCGCGGCTTGAGCGGGACAAGGTGATCGTAGGTTACGGTGTGCGTAGCGGTGGCGCTTACGAACAGTCGATGGTCCAGGCCCATGTCATGCTCACGGTGGGCACAAAGCAGTCAGGCCAGGTGGAAGCGGCCTTGCGCAAGATAGCCGAGGTTCGCTCGCTGCTGTCGGTCAGCGGAAGCTTTGACATGATCGTCATTGTGCGGGCCAGTTCCATTGCGCGACTGGATGGACTGATCGACGCTATTGGCTTGCTTGATGGCGTGGAGCGCACCCGTACTTCGGTGGTGCTGTCGACGCGCTTTCAACGTTAGTAAATCCATGAAGAAACAGGGCTGAAGCGCCTGTCAAGCGCTCGCAGTCGGCTGTCGGGTTGATAGTGATCAGGCGCTTCGTGGAAAACGTACACCCGTCGTTCCCGGCACCCACGCCGGGTATTTTTCCATGCTGCAAGCGAACAGCTCGCATGCCAGCCAGGCCGCCAGCCAGCGCTGCAGGCCTGGCCATGGCTGCTGCTCGAACCAGGTCCTGTCGGTCTCAGCAAACTGGCGCACAAACGGCGCAATCGCCATGTCAGCCCAAGCCGCACGTTGGCCGAAGAGGCTGCTGGTTCCGTCAAGCTGCGTATTGAGTTGCGCCAGAAACCGGGCACCTTCCGCGCGGTGAACCAGGGCAAAACCTGCGCTGTTGCCTTCTGTGGGTGCAATTTCGTCGAGATAGCGTTCCGGGTATTTGTAGCGGTCCAGGTGCTGTTTGAAGCCGCTGTCGCACTGGATCATCAGCGCCTGCATGGACTGCAGTGAGCCGGTTTCAGGCCGCAACCACTGGCCGGAGTCGTTTTGCTCCAGCGCCCAGCGCATGATTTCCAGGCTTTGCGCTACCACTTGT
>NZ_JABBPF010000082.1 GCF_012927415.1 Polaromonas sp.
GCGCCGCGCGGCGCCCGGGTCGCCTTGGCCGAAGTGGCCGAAATGGGCGGCACCTGTGTCAATCTGGGCTGCATTCCGAAAAAGCTTTACAGCTACGCCGCACACTTCGCCGAAAGCTTTGAAGAATCCCACGGCTTTGGCTGGGTCGGTGAAGCGCCCACGCTGAACTGGGAAACCCTCAAACTCAACCGCGCGCGCGAGATTTCACGCCTCAACGGCATCTATATGCAACTGCTAAAAAGCGCAGGCGTTCACACCATCACTGGCTGGGCTACGCTGGTCGATGCCCATACGGTTGATGCTGGCGGCCAGCGCTACAGCGCCAAAAACATCCTGATTGCCACGGGCGGAAAACCCAGCGTTCCTGATGTGGCAGGCAGCGAGCATGTCATTAGCTCCAACGAGATATTTGACCTCTCGCCCTTCCCGGGTCGCCTGCTGGTGGTGGGTGGCGGCTACATTGCCTGCGAGTTCGCTTCAATCTTCAACGGGCTTGGCGCCGAGGTCACGCAACTCTACCGGGGAAGGCAGGTTCTGCGCGGCTTTGACGACGACGTGCGCGCCTTCGTTGCCGGCGAAATGGTCAAGACCGGCGTGACATTGCATCTCAATACTGATGTTGCCGCCATTGAACGCAATGCCGGGTGCCTACAGGTGAAGCTGCTCGACGGCAGCCAGATCACCGTCGATACCGTGCTCTATGCCACGGGCCGGGCGCCACTGGTCAGGGGTTTGGGCCTGGAAACGGCCGGCGTCGGGCAAAACGCTGCCGGGGCGATTCAGGTGAATGAGCACTACCAGACATCTGTCCCGTCGATTTACGCGGTCGGCGATGTCACTGCGCGCATCCAGCTCACGCCCGTAGCGCTGGCCGAAGCCATGGTAGTTGTCGATCATCTGTTTGCCCCGGAAAGCGGCCAGAAGCCGCGCAGCATGAGTTACGAATTCATTCCCACGGCAGTATTTACCCATCCGAATATCGGCACAGTCGGTTACTCCGAGGCCGACGCGATCGAGAAATTCGGCAAGATTCGCATTTACCGAACCGATTTCAAGGCGCTCAAGCACACGCTCAGCGGCAGCACCGAGCGCACACTCATGAAACTGCTGGTGGACGACGCCACCGACCGCGTGGTGGGCCTGCACATGGTAGGTGCGGATGCCGGTGAAGTGGTGCAGGGCTTTGCCGTGGCGATGAAGGCCGGAGCCACCAAAGCCGTCTTTGACAGCACGATAGGCATTCATCCGACCGTGGCTGAGGAATTTGTAACGATGCGCGAGCCCGTTCGGGACCTGACCGCCATTACCTGAGTTGTCGCGTCGCAACGCTGTATCTTCAAAACGCGCGCTCACCCTTGTGCCACGCGCTCCGGACGATGGGCATGTCACTACTTAACCGAACCCGAATCAGGTCGGCACGAAGGCCGGGGCAAAGTCCGCCCCGGTCATTCAGGCCAATGGCGCGAGCCGGATTGCGTGTAATGGTGTTGACGGCTTTTAGAAGTGCCCAGCCCACCGTATCACGGAGCAAAAAAGCTGCCCGCTTTGGCGTGGAAGGCATGAAGGGCTGCTGCGTCTTGCGGCAGTGCGGAATGCAAGGCCAAGTTTGTTTGAAGCGATTCTGTACGGCGCTCACATGACAGATCAATTCCTGGCCGGAGCTGCGAGCTTGCGATCGATCTCGGTGACCTTGGCCAGCTTCTCGGCTGCAGGCAGTGCGACATCAGCCTCAAACTTGCTTTTTTTCCTTGAAAAGTTTGAGTTGACGAATTGGGACCAACTAGGCATGGGTCGAGGCCTTGAAACCCGACAGCTTGAAAAGCTTCATCAGGTTGTCTTTTTCCTGCTGACTCCCCTTGCCGTAGCTATAGAAAAACTCACGGACAGCCTTCCTGGTGGTTTCGGGCATCTTATTGCGTATCACCAGAGGATCCAGCGGAATCAGCGGTGAAGTCCAGACAATTCGGATATCGCTGAACTTCTCTGGCAAACATAATAGCCAGGCCCCAACTAGCCGGAAGCGGCCAGTCCGGCCCGTAGCTTTTTAATCATGGAAATTTCCTGGATAAGTTGAACGGGATAATAAAAAATTGCTTCAGGCGGCCTGTGCCAGGGGCACCGGCCAGCCAGATGAGGAACCGGTCTGTCCTTGTCTTCGAGGCTGGAAATATGATCGCCCAAGGCCAGGATGTCATCGGCCTCCGCTGCGTAAAGATCGCGCAGCAGGGCCGTCGTCAGTCCGACCGAGGGCCCGTCGTAAACCTCTTTGCCTTGGTGCAGTGCGACCGTGCGGGGGCAACACTTTATCGCCGCATTGGCTTGGCGAAGGAGCACGACCACGGTGCATTTATCTCCCCGGTTGACTCGGTCCAGGATGTCCATGACTTTGCGCGACGACTCTGGGTCGAGCGAAGCAATCGGCTCATCTGGCAACACCACTTTGGCGCCCTGCACGATGGCGCGTGCCATTGCGACGCGCTGCTACTGGGCGTCGGACAGGGTGGAAGCACGCTGTGCACTGTATCCAGCAATTCCCACCCGGCGCAGTGATTCGATGCCACGCGCTCGCTCCTTGAATGTAAACCGGCGAATCAGGCTGCGCCACATCAGTACCTTGTGCAGCGTGCCGGCCAGCACATTGATGATCACAGGCCAGCGGCCCTCCAGGTTGAACTGCTGAAAAGCAAAACCGACACCGCAGCGTACCGACCTGATGTTGGAGGCAATTTTTCCGTTGCGCTGCACCGTCCTGTTGTGGATGACTATCGATCCTTGCGGACCCGAATCGCCGGTCATCAACCCAGCCATATGGCGGTGCAAAGTGGATTTACCGGAGCTTGAGGCCCCAATCAGCGCCACCATTTCCCCAGGCGCAATGCTAGATCAATCTGCTGCAAGGCTTTACGGCTATTGGCGAAGGTTTTGCTTAGCGTGTTGATTTGAATGGCGGCTTCCATAGTCTCTTCCCATGTTGAACCGTATTGAATCTAGGGTTGCAATGTGTCGTTCTGATGTCAGCTCCAGGTGTTTCGGGCCGTTTTGCACGTCGCAAGCCGCTATCCGTGCCGGTCGCGCCTGTCCACCGGGGCGCCACGAGTCGGCGTCTGGCCTAGCTGCCGTTGCTGCTTCACTCACTGCACCGCCTGATGCTGGGAAAGATAAATGCAAAAATGGTTCGGCTTTTTTTCCTGGCGATGGTGGCCCGGGTAGCAGGGCAGTCAAAGCAGTGTTCAACCTCACGATTGACATACCCTTGATAATCGCGAAAGAGTCTGGGGGACTGCGCGAGCCGGTTAGCGCCTGGGTGGCAAGATGCATCTCCTTTTTGAAAGTACATTTATGCTCAATAGCCAAAGCTGTTTTTTCAATGCCCTTCACCGGTCTTTTCGCGCAGCGGTTTTCCTGACTGGGGCTGCCGGTACCGGTTTTGCGGCGGCGTCTTCTCCAGCCGCATGGTCGGCCCATGACAGGCAGGTCGCCGAGCGATGCACCCAGGCCAGCGGGCTGAAAAATGCGCGCGCTGCAGGCCAGACCATGGTGTTTGACGACAGCGTTGGAATGACGGCGCTGCTGGTGACAGGGCGTCACCCCCAGCCGCATATGAAAAATCGCAGTGCCAGTGTGCTGTGCCTGTTTGACCGCGAAAAACGTCAGGCGACCGTCACGCCCGCCGACCAGCTCCGCTGGGCCATGCCCGCATCAGCCAAGAAATAAATTCCTTTCATGCCCTACCTGCCAACCTTCATCGCCCCGATGCGCTACACCGACGCCGAAGCGGCGCTGCGTCAGGTACGCGTCATCTATGACCAGCAGATTGCGCACCTGCGGGGCGCCATGCAACGCTATGTGGCGGGCGAAACCTTGCCCGGTCATGTGCGCGCCTGTTACCCCTTTGTTCGCATCCACACCAAAACAGTGGCGCGCGCCATCCTGGAGACGCCGGAAATTTCGCAGCTCAGCTATGGCTTTGTCGCTGGCCCGGGTCACTTTGAAACCACACTGACACGGCCCGAGCTTTATGCGCATTACCTTCTGGAACAATTCCAGCTGCTTCTGCAAAACCACGAGGTCGCACTGGAAATAGGCACCAGCGCTCAGCCGATTCCGATTCACTTCTCGTTTGCCGAAAGCGATCATATTGAAGGCACCATGAGCGCGGAACGCCGCATGTTGATGCGCGATGTTTTTGACCTGCCCGATCTGGCCGCTATGGACGACGGCATCGCCAACGGCACCTATGAATCACGCCCCGGTGAACCGCTTCCGCTCTCACTGTTCACGGCGGCGCGGGTTGATTACTCGCTGCAGCGCCTGCGCCACTATACCGGCACCTCGCCCGAGTGGTTTCAGAACTTTGTGCTGTTCACCAATTACCAGTTTTATATCGACGAATTCGTGCGTCTCGGCCACGCGGAGATGGCCAACCCGCACAGCGAATACATCGCGTTTGTGGAACCCGGCAATGTGGTGACCCGGCGGGCGGGCCTGCCCGCGCTCGATGGCGACGAGCTGGGCATGCCGCCACCGCGCTTGCCACAAATGCCGGCTTACCACCTGCTGCGCGCGGACCGTAGCGGCACCACTATGGTCAATATCGGCGTCGGTCCGGCGAATGCGAAAAACATCACCGATCACGTTGCCGTGCTGCGGCCCCACGCCTGGATCATGCTCGGCCACTGCGCCGGCCTGCGCAACAGCCAGCAGCTTGGCGACTATGTGCTGGCCCACGGCTATGTACGCGAAGATCATGTGCTGGACGAAGAACTGCCGCTGTGGGTGCCGATTCCGGCGCTGGCTGAAATCCAGAAAGCGCTGGAGCAGGCCGTGAAAGACGTGACGCAAGCTGTCGGGCCCGACCTCAAACGTATCATGCGCACCGGCACCGTGGCCTCAACCGACAACCGCAACTGGGAGCTGCTGCCCGCCAACCAGCCGCAGCGCCGCTTCAGTCAGAGCCGCGCGATAGCGCTGGATATGGAAAGTGCCACGATTGCGGCCAATGGCTTTCGTTTTCGGGTGCCCTACGGCACGCTGCTGTGCGTGAGCGACAAGCCGCTGCACGGCGAGATCAAGTTGCCCGGCATGGCCAACCAGTTTTATCGCGACCGGGTAGACCAGCATCTGCGCATCGGCATGCGCGCCGTTGAACTGCTGCGCGCCGAGGGCGTGAGCCAACTGCACAGCCGCAAGCTGCGCAGCTTTTCGGAAGTAGCGTTTCAGTAGCTCACCGGGGGCACTTTAAGCAGTGAGCGGATCTGGGCGGGATGATCCCCGCGACGTGGGGCTTCACCTCTGGCGCGATTTACTCAGCGGTGTCGGACCGGACCTAACATTTCCCGGCCCACGCCCGTCCGGGATGCAGCACATCTCACTTGAGACACATTCTGCGGTACCGCCCATTGCCTGGATCGTAATTGCCAAAGCCGTCGATCAGTGTGTTCCAGATTGGAGCGAAGTTGGCAATCAGAAGGAACAACCCCGGCGATATCCGTATGTCATCAACGACAGCAAACCGGCACTGAAAAATTGCCAATTTTCAGATTTTCGTTCGCAGTGATACTTTCCGCGTGTTTCCTCAGCCGTGTGCAGAGCGCCTTGGTCTTGCTACCCTCTGACGCAGCGTCTCCCTTGCGCCCACCGGCGAGAATTGCCTTGCCCACGACAATTCGGGCAACCGGATCGGCGCCTTGGTTACGCTCAATCAATTGGTGAGAAGCGTCGAAGCTGCCCGAGTAATAGATTACGAAAATGCCTGCGCCATGAAATGCGGGCAGCCCTTTTTCTGTTTGTAGCTTGCGCCCGAGCAGCGCCCCCGAAACGCTGGCACCGACGATTTTTTTGTCGAGCGGGTTGTAGGGCAGCAAATTACCCATGCCGAAACCGAACCCAATTGCTGTGCCCGCCACGCCAGCATGGCGCTGTGGACATCTTCATCAAGAAGATGCCCAGCGACACGGGAAGGGCATTTTCCAATTTCCGCATGGCGTCCGACCATCAGCCGTGAAACCCTTCGCCTTCAGGGAAAGTTCGAAGGCTCGCAGACTCGCGGAACATAAAGTAGCGCATGCTGCCATCCGATCGAACCATCAAGTTCTCTCCACCCGGCACGCCGTGACCGCCCGCCTTGAGCGTCTTGGTGGGTAAATTTAGTGGACGATCAGTATGTCCGAGACAGGTACGAGCGCCGCCTTCCGCTTTTTTTCCGGGTCGGTAAGACCGACAAGCGCATCCTTGCCGGTTTGTCGAGTTGCGCATGGGGCTGCAAACCCAGGTCCTAGAATCGCGCAATGGTCGTTGCATGGGCTGAGAGAGAGCTTGGACGCAAACGTCTGGTGACCCAATGACGATCCCGGTATTCACCGCTAACCCACTGGTGGTAAAAAAGAGGGAATCCAGGGCGTGAATTTCCCGGAGAAATGACCAATGCACGGGAAGATCACTCCAGAAACCTTCGATGAAAACCCGCGCCCGTTTGTGTGGAACGCCATAAATCGCGGCATTCAGAAAGGGGGCAGCAGGTTGTCGGTTACCGACATGCCCGCGCTTTTGAGTTGCGCCATGGATTACGGCATGTCCCCCTCACCTGATTGAGCGGGGAGCCGGGCTTGAGCCCCGCCACAAGGCTGGCGGTCACGCCCGGAGGTTTGATTAATGCACTATTTTGAAGAGGCCTGCTGCACGGCGTGCCCAACCGGCGCGTGATTGACAAACCTCGAATCGTTGAACGGTTTGACTTGAATCAATATGGGCGACCTCCCCGGATCCAGAATGCAAAGTGTCAATACACGCAGCGGCAGGGGTCAAGGAAGGGCGCAAGCTGTTTCCCCTGCGACTTCTTCCATATCAGTGCGCCTGTGTATCTATGTGTGTTGACGCACAGACGAATCACCACATCGAATTCCATACTGAAATCATGAACTCAACTGCTCCAGTCTCCGGCACACCGGTTCCTTCAGCCGCAGTCGGCCAGCGCGGCAGCGATGGCCGACTGGGCTTGAGTCTTATGGTCGCCCTGGTGGTCGGATCAATCATAGGCAGTGGTATCTTCGGCTTGCCGCAAAACATGGCGTCGGGCGCGGGTGCCGGGGCCATCCTGATCGGCTGGCTCGTCACCGGTATCGGCATGCTGACACTGGCCCTGCTCTACCAGATGATGGCGCTGCGCAAGCCGGAGTTGAACAACGGCGTTTACGCCTACGCGCGGGCCCTGTCCGGTGACTATGTCGGCTTCAACTCGGCCTGGGGCTATTGGGTGAGTGCCTGGATCGGCAACGTGGGATACCTTGTCGCGGCATTTAGCGCACTGGGCTATTTCTTTCCGGCCTTTGGTGAAGGCAATACGACCGGGGCCGTGGTGGGTGCCTCCATCGTCCTGTGGGTGGTCCATGCGCTGGTTCTGCGCGGCATTCAGGGCGCAGCCGTTCTGAACGCCGTCGTCACCATCGCGAAGGTGGTGCCGTTGCTGCTCTTCATCATCCTGGTGGCGCTGGCTTTTAATATGAACACCTTTACCCTGGCTTTCTGGGGTGATGCCAAGCTCGGCTCGGTGCTTGATCAGGTCAAAAGCACCATGCTGGTCACCGTCTGGGTCTTTATCGGCATTGAGGGGGCCAGCGTGTACTCGGCCCGCGCACGGCAACGCAAGGATGTCGGGCGTGCCACTGTGCTGGGTTTTGTAATTACTCTGGCGCTGCTGATGGCCGTGTCGCTTTTGTCGCTGGGCGTCTTGAACCAGCCCACGCTCGCCGGCCTGAAGAACCCTTCAATGGCGGGCGTGCTGGAGAAAGCCGTCGGTACCTGGGGTGCCGTGCTGATCTATGTGGCGCTGATCATCTCGGTGGGCGGCGGCTTTCTGGCCTGGACACTGCTGGCCGCGGAGTCGCTGTTCACGCCTGCGGGTGAGGGCGTGATGCCCAAAAAACTGGCACGCCAGAACCCGCATGGCGTGCCCGTCAATGCCATGTGGCTGACCAGCGCCATGGTTCAGATTTTCCTGATCGTAACGCTGTACTCCAAGGCCTCCTACCTCGCGCTGATCTCGCTGTCGACCGCCATGATCCTGCTGCCCTACCTATTTAGTGCGGTGTACGGTGTCCTTCTCACCGCGCGCGGCGAGGGTGCACCCGGCACGGTGCGTCCGTTGGATCTGCCGATCACGCTGGTGGCCACTGTTTACTGTGTCTGGCTGCTGTATGCGGCGGGTCCGAAATACCTGCTGCTCAGCGCGCTGCTGTACGCCCCTGGCGCGCTGGTCTATCTGCTGGCCCGGCGTGAACAAGCTCAACCGGCATTTCGCAGTTTTGAATGGGCCATCTTTGCCGGCATGCTGGCGCTGGCCGTTGGCGCCGGCTATGGTCTGAGCGTTGGCAAGCTGGCCTTGTAAGCCCGCCGTTCACACGTCTTCTCACGCTTCACTCAAGGACTAATCATCATGAAATTTGGCGTGCACTCTGAAGTCGGACCGCTGCGCAAGGTGCTGGTATGCCGACCTGGTCTGGCGCAAGCCCGGCTCACCCCGGCGAACTGCAAAGAGCTGCTGTTCGACGATGTGCTTTGGGTCACACAGGCCAGAAACGACCATCACGTCTTTACCAACGCCATGATCGATCGCGGGGTGGAGATACTCGAACTGCACAATCTGCTGGCAGAGGTTGTGGCGCAGGCCGACAGCCGCAACTGGCTGCTGGAGCGAAAGCTGGGCGCCGACTTCATCGAGCCCGAGGCTGCCGCGCTACTTCGGCCCTGGCTGGACGGCCTGCCCGCAGCGCGTCTGGCCGAGCATCTGATAGGCGGCCTGCTGCGCGCTGAAGTGCCGTTCGATATCCCGGGTCTGACCGCGCAGTGCCTTTCGCACGCGGAGTTTTTGCTTCCGCCGCTGCCCAACACGCTGTTTACCCGCGACTCCAGTTCCTGGATCTATGGTGGAGTCGTGCTGGGTTCAATGTACTGGCCGGCGCGCCGCCACGAAACCCTGCTGATGACGGCAATCTACCGCTTCCACCCGTTATTTGCCGGACAAGCCACCGAGTGGTGGGGTGATCCGGATCGGGACCATGGCATGGCCTTTTTCGAAGGCGGTGACGTCGTCGCGCTCGGCAAGGGTGTGGTGCTTGCAGGCATGGGCGAACGCACCTCACCCCAGGCGGTCAGCCAACTCGCGCGTCGCCTGTTCGCCGAGGGCGCTGCCACACGCGTAATTGCAGCCCAGATGCCCAAGTCACGCGGTGCCATGCACTTGGACACGGTATTTACCTTCTGTGATGTCGATCTGGTGACGGTATTCCCCGAAATGGTTCAGGAGATTCGCGCTTTCAGTCTTCGCCCCGGCAAACAGCCTGGAGAGCTTGACGTGCGTGCTGAAGAAAAACTCTTTCTGGATGTGGTCGCTGAAGCCATCGGCCTGCCACGCCTGCGCGTGGTGCCGACTGGAGGAGACAGCTACGAAGCAGAGCGCGAACAATGGGACGACGGCAACAACCTGCTGGCACTATCACCGGGCGTGGTGGTGGCTTACCAGCGCAACGTGTATACCAACACCTTGTTGCGCAAAGCGGGCGTTGAGGTGATCACCATACCGGGCAGCGAGCTGGGGCGAGGCCGCGGTGGCAGCCACTGCATGACCTGCCCGGTCCAGCGCGACGCACTGTGACCGCCTGACACATCCCGCCTGTATTCAAGGAGCCAATGATGAGTTTTAACCTTCACAACCGCAGCTTGCTGGCCCTGAAGGAGTTTGAACCCCGCGATATTCGCTATCTGCTTGATCTGGCCGCCGAACTGAAACGCAGCAAGGCCGTCGGAAACGAGCATCAGCGGTTGAAAGGAAAAAACATCGCACTGGTGTTCGAAAAACCTTCGACCCGAACTCGCTGCGCCTTCGAAGTGGCGGTCCACGACCAGGGGGGGCATGTGACCTATCTCGACTCGACCGGCTCGCAAATTGGACACAAGGAGTCGCTCAAGGACACTGCGCGTGTGCTCGGCCGGATGTTCGATGGCATTGAGTACCGGGGGTTCCATCAAAGCGCGGTCGAGGAAATTGCAAAGTTCTCGCATGTGCCGGTCTGGAACGGGCTGACCGATGAATGGCATCCGACGCAAATCCTGGCCGACCTGCTGACGATGCAGGAGTTCGGCGAGAAGCCGCTGCATGAGCTGTCATTTTGCTATCTCGGTGATGCCCGTTTCAACATGGGTTGCTCGCTGCTGGTCGGCGGGGTACAAATGGGCATGGACGTGCGTATTGCCTCACCGAAAACGCTGCAGCCACCGGCAGAACTGGTCGAGCAGATGCGTGCCCTGGCCCTGCGCACCGGCGCCCGCATCACGATCGAGTCCGATCCGCAACGCGCTGTCTTGGGTGCGGATTTTCTCTACACCGATGTGTGGGTTTCCATGGGTGAAGCCGACGAGGTGTGGAGGCAGCGAATTGAGCAGTTGCAAGGCTTTCAGGTGAATGCCGCGCTGATGCTTGCCACCGGTAACCCACGCACCCGTTTTATGCATTGCCTCCCGGCCTTTCACAATCTTGACACCGAAGTGGGCCGAATGGTGCATGAAAAGTTTGGTCTCAGCGAGATCGAGGTCACCGATGAGGTGTTCGAGTCCGAAGCTTCGGTGGTTTTTACCCAGGCGGAAAACCGCATGCACACTATCAAGGCCATCCTGGTGGCGACGCTTGGCTAAGGCCGACCATATGCATTTCAGGACGCCAGCATGAAGCTTGTTGTTGCACTGGGCGGAAATGCCTTGCTGCGCCGGGGCGAGCCCCTGAGCGCGAAAAACCAGCTGGACAATATCCGGCGGGCGGCGGTGCAACTGGCGCTGGTGGCGCCGGGCAACGAACTGGTACTGACCCACGGAAACGGGCCGCAAGTGGGTCTGCTAGCCCTCCAGGGGGCCGCCTACCTCGCCGTGCAAACCTATCCACTGGATGTGCTGGGTGCCCAGACCGACGGCATGATTGGCTATCTGTTGGAGCAGGAGCTCAGCAACTTGCTGCCTGCCCGGGTCGTCGCCACACTCATGACGCGAATCCAAGTGAGTGCTTCAGACCCGGCGTTCAGCGCTCCGAGCAAGCCCATTGGTCCCATCTATAGTGCGATTGAGGCCCAAGTCATCGGCAAGGAGAAGGGGTGGACGATGGCGCCAGACGGCAACGCTTTTCGGCGCGTCGTACCCTGCCCTGCCCCCCAACGGGTATTGGGCTTGCAGTCAATCGAGTGGCTGCTGGGCCACGGCGCGTTGGTCATTGCCGCCGGCGGAGGCGGCATACCGGTCATTGCCGATGCTGAAGGTCACGGCATGCGGGGTGTTGAGGCGGTCATTGACAAGGACCTCTGCAGTTCACTGCTGGCCCAGGCACTGCACGCGCAGTGCCTGATCATTGCCACCGACGTCGATGCGGTCTATCTCGACTTCGGACTTTCCACGCAGCGACCAGTCGGCAAGGTTGCTCCGGAAGCCTTCCAGCAGGCCAATTTTCCAGCAGGCTCCATGGGGCCCAAGGTAGAGGCTGCGTGTGCGTTCGTCAGAGCTACCGGGCAGCGCGCCATCATCGGCTCACTTGATCAGATAGAGGCGATGCTGCGCGGAGAGGCCGGCACGCAGGTTGTAGCTGATGGCCCGCGCCAGCTGTAAAAGACCCGGGCGGCGCAGTGCTGTCAATTGCGGCTCGGTACCCCCGAAAACCGGTCCTTTTCCCGCTGCGTGAAGGCCGGGCATTCATGAAGTGCGCGCCTGCCGGCAGCGACATATGTTTGGGCTCTGCTGAAATTTGAGAGAGGTCGCCGCATGACAAGGATTTCCGCACCTGCCGTCAACGCTGAAACCCGTTTGTTCCTGGTCGGTGAAGACGGTCATGTCCATCTGCTGGACCTTGACCGTTATGTCCGGATAGCCCGCCACGAGACCAGCGCGCCCGAGTTCGCTGCACGCCGCTTCATCCTGGTCGACTGGTATCTGCGCATCGCCGGCAGCCAGGCGCAGGATGTCGTCAATGAAAGTTGCAGCTGGGTCGTCTTTGATGCCCAGGGCCGGCTGAACCTCAAGGCAGCGCATGAGATTGAGGCGCCGGCGGCGCCAGGCAAGACGCAGTGGGCGCAGATCCGGAGCATCGTTTTTGGCAGCCCGACCCCAACCCATAAGGCGTCTGTTCTAGCGCGCGGTGAGCTACCTTCGTTGCAGGGCTTGAGCCCACCTGAAGCGTTGCGCCGACTGGAGGCAGAAGGCCCCAACCTGTTGCCAGGCAGCGCGCCCAAGTCCAACATCGCGATCGTGCGCGAAGTCATCACCGAGCCGATGTTCCTGATGCTGCTTGCAGCCGGCGGCATTTACCTGGCGCTGGGGGATCGTGCAGAGGCGCTGTTCCTTCTCGGCTTCGTGTTTGTCGTTATCGGCATCACTTTGATGCAGGAGCGCAAGACGCAGCGTGCACTGGAGTCGCTGCGCGATCTCTCGGCCCCGCGCGCGCTGGTGATCCGGGACGGACAGGAGCTTCGCATTGCCGGGCGCGACGTGGTGCGTGGCGATGTGCTGGTGCTGCGCGAAGGCGACCGCATTGCAGCCGACGCGGTGCTGCTGGACGGGCAACTGGAGGTGGACGAATCACTGCTCACCGGCGAAGCAGTGCCCGTGTCCAAGACACCTGACCTCGCACAAGCCAGAGCACAACAGGCGGCGGCAAGCACGGGGGCAACGGCCGCCAGCGACAAGCCTCCCCAAGCCAGGCCGGCCATCTCGGGGGGCAGCGCGGATCGCGTTGTGGAAGGCGTTGTGGAAGGCGTGGGGGTCATGCTCTACGCCAGCACTGTCGTCACCCGCGGTGTCGGCCTGGCCGAGGTGCAGGCGATCGCCAGCGCGACTGCCGTCGGGCGCATTGGCGCGGATCTGGCGGCCACCGTCGAGCCACCCTCTGTTTTACAGCAGGCCTCGCGCAAGCTGGTACGCCGGCTTGGACTTGGCGCACTCGCACTCGCACTCATTCAGTTGCTGCTGGGCTGGTGGTGGGACGGCAGGCCGTTGCTGGACAGCCTGCTCTCCAGCATTGCGCTGGCCATGGCCATCCTGCCTGAGGAGATACCGGTCATCCTCACCGTATTCCTGGCGCTCGGCGCCTGGCGAATCTCAAAACAAAAGGTACTGACGCGCCGCCCCTCCGCAGTCGAGGCGCTGGGTGCGATCACCGTGCTGGCCGTCGACAAGACCGGCACGCTGACTTTGAACCGCATGGCCGTGACCGAGCTGGCAACGGCCGACGCGCACTTTATGCCGGACAAGGCCGCCGACCTGCCGGAGTCTTTTCATGTTCTGACCGAATTCGCAATGCTGGCGACACCCGGCGACCCTTTCGATCCGATGGAAAAGGCGATCCAGCAGTTTGGCCACCGCTGGTTGGCCGGCACCGAGCATGTACACGATGGCCGCGAGCCGGAATTCGAATACGCGCTATCGGGCGATATTCTGGCGATGACGCGGGTTTTCGCTAGCGCTGAGCCGTCCCAGCATCTGCTGGCGAGCAAGGGCGCTCCGGAAGCGATCGCAGACCTGTGCCACCTGGGCGCTGCGCGGCGCGAGGCGATACAGCGTCAGGTCGAGGCGATGGCCGAATGCGGCTTGCGGGTGCTGGGCGTAGCGCGCGGGCGCTGGTCTGGCGCCACCGCACTGCCGGGTGTCGAGCCCCCCTGGCCACGCAGCCAACACGACTTTGACTTCGAATTTCTAGGACTCGTCGGCCTGGCGGACCCACCGCGCCCGGAGGTGGCCGCCGCGCTGGCCGAATGCCGCCGGGCGGGTGTGCGGGTAATCATGATGACTGGCGATCATCCCGTCACGGCGCGTGCCATCGCGCGCCAGGTCGGGCTGTCGGACCGAGCAGAGGTCATCACCGGTGCCGAAATCGCGACGCTGGATGATTCGGCCTTGCGCGAGCGCCTCAGTCAGGTGGATTTGTGCGCGCGCCTGCAACCGGCGCACAAGCTGCGGCTGGTACAGGTGCTGCGCGCGGGCGGCGAGGTGGTGGCCATGACCGGCGACGGCGTCAACGACGCGCCAGCGCTGAAAGCTGCTGACGTCGGCATCGCGATGGGCGAGCGCGGCACCGATGTAGCGCGCGAGGCAGCCGCGCTGGTGCTGCTGGACGACAGCTTTGCCCGCATCGTGGCCGCCATCCGGCAAGGCCGGCGCATCGACGACAACATTCGCAAGGCTGTGCGTTTTACCTTTGCGGTGCACCTGCCCATCATCGCGCTGGCCCTGGTACCTACGATTTTGCAATGGCCGGCGCTGATGCTGCCCGTGCACATCGTGCTGCTGCAGTTGCTGATTGACCCCACCTGTGCGGTTGTCCTGGAAGCAGAACCCGAGGCCGCAGACCTGATGGAGCGCCGGCCCCGCCCGGTGTCGAACTCGCCGTTTGCCGCCGCCACTCTGGGCTACGCCGTGCTGCAGGGCCTGGGTATCGCCGTGGTGTTGCTGCTGAGCTATGCCTACCTCGCTGCGCAAGGGTGGAGCGCCGCGCAAACCCGCAGCGTGGTGTTTGGCTCGCTGGTCCTCAACGTGATGCTGCTGATCCTGGCCAACCGCGACCCGTCGCGCCCGGCACTCATGGCGGTTAGCGCCACCAACCCCTGGCTATGGCGCATGGGCGCCGCCATGGGGCTGCTGCTGGTGGCAGTGCTGGGCGTGCCTTGGCTGCGCACGCTAATGGGCCTGGCCCTGCCCGGCCCATGGGGCTTGGCAGCAGGTGCTGCGGTGCTCGCGTTGTGTGCGGCGTGGCTGGATCTGATCCGGCGCTCAGGCTGGTTTAAATAAGCCATGACGCGGGCCCGGTCAGGCGCTACAAACGATCCGCCAACACCCGGTCTTGGCGGGCGCCCAATTTGCTACGTTTTTAATAGCTGACAATGACCGTATTCATTGGACTACAGCCCTATTTAATGCCAAAATTACATTTCAGGGCTCCTGTGGCCGCTGCAGACGGCCCGCCAGGGCGCCGTGGTCAAATGCCAGGTGAACGACGCCTTCCCAGGATTTTTGGAAACCCAGATGCCCCTCATTCACATCACAGAGCAAAGCCATGATGTCGCGATTGACCTGATTTATGCCGGTGCCAACAACTTCACCGGTCAGGCCATCTACGACCACCCGCTGTGTTTTCTGCATCCACAAGCCGAAGCCTGCCTGCGCAAGGCCATTGTTGCGGCCAGAGGCTTCGGCTTTCAGCTGAAGATACTGGATGCATTCCGGCCGCAGGAAGCGCAGCAGGCCCTGTGGGCCGCCGCGCCCAATCCCGACTACATTGCCGACCCGGCCAAGGGCTCCAACCACACGCGGGGCGTTGCCGTTGACCTGACGCTGATGGGCGCGGACGGGCGGGTTCTCGACATGGGTACGCCGGTCGACACCATGACGCCGGCATCGCATCATTTTCACGCGGCGCATCAGGCAGCCGTCCAGGTCAACCGCATGCTGCTGCTGACGGTCATGCTGGAAAGCGGCTTTGTTCACCACCCCCATGAATGGTGGCATTACCAGCTGCCCGAGGCCCGGCAGTTTCCGCTGATTGACAGCCAGGCGTTCATGCGGTGCCTGCCGTCGGGCAATTCCCTGCGTTAACCCGTCAGGCGCCGGGTCAGGACCCGCGCCAGCGTGCGCACCTTTTCTTTCAGCGGAAAACGTCCGAAGTTCGTCCTGACCGCGCCTTCTGTAAACGCGGTGCGTTTTGAATAATCAATATGGACATCCACGATCACTGGCCGCCCGGTTAGCGAAATCACCAGCGCCTGCCGTATGGCGTCGCCAATGGCGTCGTTGTCGGCCATGCGCAGGAAAGCTGCGCCGGTGGCCAGCGCCACGCCTTCAAAGTTGACAGCGCCCAGCCCGGTGCAGGGTTTGCGGTTGTACGGAATCTGCTGGGCTTGCGCAATTTGCGACAACTCACCGTCGTGGAACACGTAATAGATGACGCCCAATTGCCGGGTGGCAGCCGTCAGTATCTCCATGCAGGTCATCAAAAAAGCGCCGTCTCCGACAATGGTTTGCACCAGCCGATCTGGCTGGCACAACTTGGCGCCAATGGCGGCCGGAACGGCGTAACCCATGCAATTGAAATCGGTCGGCAGGATCACGCTTTTGGGCTCATGAATCGGCATCAGCTCTGCCGTCAGGAAGGTGTGATTGCCGTCATCAATCACCAAGATGCCGTTGTCGGGCGTCTGCAGGCGCAACTGGTCAAAAAAGCGCGCCGGATTGACGATGCCAGCCGCATCACTCTTGTACCAGCTCTGCCGGTAGGCTTGTTTGTCACTGTGGATTTTGGCGCGCAATGCTGGCCGCGCGGCGCGCCTGGGGCCCAGGGTTTCAAGCGCCTTGAGCAGCCCGGTCAGCACCGGGCCGGCATCGCCGGCAATACCGACTCTGGCCGGGTAGTTGGCGCCTATGGTTTCCGGATTGATGTCGATGTGAATCAGGTTTTCCGGCACTTTGACGCCGTAGCTGCCAGTGGCAATCTCGGAAAATCGCGTGCCGACGGCAAGCAGGCAGTCGCAGTCCTTGAAGGCATTGCGCGCTGCCGGTACCGCCGACGCGCCGAAGCCAAAACCGACATGCAGCGGATGGTTGCCCGGAAAGGCAGACAGCCCCTGAAGTGTGGTGGCCACCGGCGCTTCCAGCCACTCGGCCACCGCCTTGACCTGCTCGAACGCATCGCGCGTACCCCAGCCGACAAACAGGCAGGGCTGCCTGGCAGCCCGCAACAATTCGGCCGCGCGAACAATCTCCGCATCGAAGCCGACCTGCCTGGCTTGCGGCGGTGTGTAGGACGGCAGCTTGCCGACCTTGCCGGAATACAGCAGGATATTGACCGGCAGTTCGATGAAGACCGGCCCGGGTTCGCCACCGGTCGCAATCGCGTAGGCTTCAAACAGCGTCGGCACCACCTGCTCATGGCTGGTGACCTTGAAGGTTGCCTTGGTCAGCCCGCCCATGAACTTGTGCATGTCCATCTGGTGCAGCTGAAACCGGTACTCTGAATCGGTACGCGGTCCACCGCAAATCACCAGCATCGGCACACCATCGAGAAATGCCTCGCCGATGCCACTGCTGGCGTGCGTCAGACCAGCCGCCGGCACTACCGTCAGCACGCCGATGGAGTCAGACAAGCGGCTGACCGCATCGGCCATGAAAGCGCCGCCCCCTTCATGCGTCACAAGCACCGGGGTAATTTGCCGGGAGTTGTTGAGCTCGTCATAGAGCTCCGTCGTGTGCACGCCGGGAATGCCGAAAGTAAAGCGCGCACCGATCTGCTCCAGCGCGTAAGTTGCCAGCCAGGCACCGGTTCTTGTCATTTTGTCGTCTCCTTTGAATTCATTTTTTTAATCAACCGTCGCTTGCAATGGCCTTGACCGCCAGGCGCCCGGAAAGAATGCAGCCGCCAAGAAATTTACCTTCAAACGCTCGCCAGCCATGCATGCCGCCGCCGAAACCTGCCGCTTCGCCCACGGCGTAGAGGACGGAAATTGCTTGCCCAGGCAGGCCCGGCACGCGGCTGTGCAAGTCTGGCTGAATCCCGCCCGGACTTTTGCCGCTGACGATACGATCGCAAATCGTCATCAGGGGCAGTGCCTTCTGATGCTGGAGGCGCTGGAAATTGCTCGACAGCATCGGTGACGGCTTGCAACTGCACTACGTGAGCTAACTGCAACGCGTTCATTTTTTTAATCAGTTTCGGCAAACTGTTGTCCACTACAAAATCCTGTTAATTTTGAATCATCTCATTGACCAGCCAGCGGTTGCCAGACAGCATGTCGCGCATGCATCGTTTCTCCCGCTTTTGCCGCTTTTGCCGTTTTTGTCGTTTTTTTGTTGGGTTACCATTCCTGACGCATCGGAAACAGCCGCATTCGGGATGTCACCGGGGACTTTGGAGCAGCGAATGTCGGAACGGCGGAACCAGCCTTGCTGAAGCGCCGGACGATGCACAGCACGGCGTGGCACCTGCCTATCCGGGCGATCCAATCGCCGAGCCAGCGGCAAACCGCGGTGCCGCTGAATTTTTTTTGATGCAAGCGCTTTTTACTGCGCGTTGAAGCGCTGTACCGGCGGCGTGCCTGACGAGCACGGGCGGCTCCGGGGCAGACGCAATGAACGCAAACGACCATCATGAAATAGCCCGCAAAACCCATCCAGAAATGAAAGGCTGCCCATGGACTCTCCCCGCATTCAAGCCAACTCCTCTGCCAGCTTTCTTGAAAACCACCCGGTTGCAGAAATTCGTGTGGGCGACGGTGCCAGTCTGCAGCGTCAGGTTACCGAACGCGACATTCAGCTTTTCGCCGCTGTGTCGGGTGACGTCAATCCGGCCCATGTCGATGCGCTTTATGCCAAAACCAGTCACTTCCACCAGATCATCGCCCACGGCATGCTGGGTGGCTCGCTGATTTCCTCCGTTCTCGGTACCCAATTTCCCGGCCCGGGCACGATTTACCTCGGCCAGACGCTTAAATTTATCAAGCCGGTACACATCGGCGATACGCTGACCGTGACCGTTTCGGTGATTTCGCTCAACACCGGCAATCGCCATGTGCGGCTTGGCACACGCTGCATCAATCAGGACGGCGATGTGGTGATTGAAGGCGAAGCCGAAGTGATTGCGCCGGCCGCCAAGCTGCGCATCGCTCGCACCGACCTGCCAACACCCATGGTGGCGGACGAGAATCTGCGCTACGACCAGCTGCTGAATGCCACGCAAAGTCTACCTAAAATCAGGATGGGTGTGGTGCATCCGTGCAGCCGCGAAGCGCTGGAAGGCGCACTCGACGCTGCCCGGCTGGGCTTGATCGAAGCCCTGCTGATTGGGCCGGAAGCCCGGATTCGAAGCCTTGCCGACGAATGCCAGATGGATCTCGCCGGTTTTTCCATCGTCAATGTGCCGCACAGCCATGCGGCGGCTGTCAAGGCGGTCGAGATGGCACGCGCTGGCGAAGTGGACGCCTTGATGAAGGGCAGCCTGCACAGCGACGAACTGCTGAGCGCGGTGGTGAACGCCCAAACCGGCCTGCGCACCGAACGCCGCATCAGCCATGTGTTTGTCCTCGATGTGCCGCGCTACCCCAAGCCGCTGCTGATCACCGATGCGGCCATCAACGTGGCGCCCGATTTTGATGCCAAGGTCGATATCGTGCAAAACGCCATCGACCTGGCGCACGCGCTCGGCATCGCCCGGCCCAAGGTCGCCATTTTGTCGGCGGTGGAAACCGTGACGCCCAAGCTGCGCTCCTCGATGGACGCCGCTGCGCTGTCCAAGATGGCGGACCGGGGCCAGATCACCGGCGGCCTGGTCGACGGCCCGCTGGCCTTTGACAATGCGGTCTCGCTGGCTGCCGCCAGGACCAAGGGCATCAAGTCCGAGGTCGCCGGCAACGCTGACATCCTGGTGGTGCCCGATCTGGAGTCGGGCAACATGCTGGCCAAGCAGCTTGAATACCTGGGCGGCGCCCAGGCGGCCGGCATCGTGATGGGCGCGCGCGTGCCGATTGTGCTCACCAGCCGGGCCGACTCGGCCCATTCGCGCATCGCCTCCTGTGCCATCGCCATCCTGCTGATTGCCCACCGGCTCAAGGCGCTGGCATGAAGCAAGCGCTGCTGGTCATCAACTCCGGCTCGTCCAGCGTCAAGTTTGCCGCTTACGACGTTGCGCCTGATTCAGCGTTGAAGCGCATCGCGAACGGCCGAATAGAAGGCATCGGCAGCGCCCCCCGCATGCTGGTGTGGGGACAAAATGGCGCCCCACTGGAAGACCGCCTAATCGACGTGCCGGCCGACCCGGTGCGCGGTCAGGAGGAGGCCTTCAAGCAGCTGTTCGACTGGCTGGGCCAGCATGCAGCCGGCCGCACGCTGGGGGCCGTGGGCCACCGGGTGGTGCATGGCGGCGAGCGCTTTACGCGGCCCGCACGCGTCACGCCCGAAATTCTGGCCCAGCTCGACGGCTTCACGTCGCTGGCGCCCCAGCACCAGCCGCACAACCTGTCGGCCATTCATGCCATTGCCAGCCTGTACCCAGACTTGCCGCAAGTCGCCTGCTTTGACACCGAGTTTCACTCCACCCAGCCCTGGGTCGCACAGGCCTACGCCCTGCCGCGCCAGATCACCCAGGCCGGCGTGCGGCGTTACGGCTTTCATGGCCTGTCGTATGAATACATCGCCAGCGTGCTGCCTGGCCACCTTGGCGCGCTGGCCAATGGCCGGGTGGTGGGGTCGCCCATCTGGGCAATGGCGCGAGCCTGTGCGCCATGCAGGGCCGCAAAAGCGTCGCCTCGACCATGGGTTTCACCGCGCTCGACGGCCTGATGATGGGCACGCGTTCTGGCAGCCTGGACCCTGGCGTCGTGCTCTACCTGATCGGCAATCTGGGCATGAGCCTTCAGGCGGTTGAAACGCTACTGTATGAACAATCCGGCCTGCTCGGTGTGTCGGGTGTGTCGGGTGACATGCGGACCGTGGAGGCGAGCAACACGCCGCATGCACAACAAGCCATCGACCTGTATGTTTACCGCATCGGCCAGCAGCTCGGAAGCCTGGCCGCTTCGCTCGGCGGGCTGGATGCGCTGGTGTTCACCGCCGGCATCGGCGAGAACGGCGCCATGATCCGGCGCCGCGTCTGCCGGGATGCAGCCTGGCTAGGCATCGCGCTCGACGAGGACGCCAACCAGGCGCGCGGGTCAGGCGCCCGGTGCATCAGCACGGCTGGCAGCCGCGTGGCGGCGTGGGTCATTCCGACGAATGAGGAACTGATGATTGCCCAGCACACGCAGGCGCTGCTGCAAGGGCGAGGAGCGCATGACTGGCGGGCTGGTGAGGATTGAACTCACTATGAATTTAATAGCTAGTTACGTTTATAGCTCTGGCGTAAAAGCACTTTTTTGCTTGTAAAAATGGTGGTTTTCAGCGTTATGCGCGGCGTTTGGCATTTCGTCGTTTGGGGGGGCGGGGGTGGGGCCCCCCACCCAACACAGATGCGCGCACCCCCCGCCCCCGCACCCCCACACCG
>NZ_JABBPF010000042.1 GCF_012927415.1 Polaromonas sp.
AAAAGCCATGCGCCTCTGCGATTGGCCGCATGACATCAATGCAGCGCCACGCCTTTTCCTTGTCGACGGGTGGAAAGTCAAAGGCCAGTCGTCGGCTGTCTTCCCCGGTTTTCTGCAGGTCTTCTTTTTGATTGGCTGGCTGGTCTTTTTCCCGTGGGTACTTGCCGCTCAAAAAACCACCGGCCAGGGGGCTCCACACCATCAGGCCAACGCCTTCGCTACGCAGCATGGGAATCAGCTCGCGTTCCAGGTCACGCCCCGCCACGCTGTAGTAGGCCTGGAGCGAGTCAAAGCGCGAAAGGCCAAGGCGCTCGGCAATGCCCAGCGCCTTGGCGATCTGCCACGCGGCCCAGTTGGATACACCGACGTAACGCACATGGCCATGCCGCACCAGCTGGTCCAGCGCACGCAAGGTTTCCTCCATCGGCGTGGCGACGTCGAAACCGTGCACCTGGTAGAGGTCAATGTGCTCAAGCTGCAGACGCTTCAGGCTTGCCTTGACCGCGTCCGTGATATGGCTGCGCGACAAGCCCCGGGCGTTCGGGCTGTTGCCAGTCTCGCCGAAGACTTTGGTGGCGACGACCACGTTCTCTCGCGGAATTTTCAGGTTTTTCAGCGCCTGACCGGTAATCTGTTCAGAAATGCCGCCTGCGTAAACATCTGCGGTATCGATGAAGTTAATACCGGCGTCGATTGCCTGGCCAATGAGCTTTTCGGCATCGGGCTGTTGCAGCGCGCCGATCTGGCGCCACATGCCTTCCGCGCCACCAAACGTCATGGTGCCCAGGCAAAGCTCGGAAACAAAAAGGCCGGTACGGCCGAGTGGATTAAGGCGCATGTAAGAGACTCCAGGTGGGTAATCCGGGGCTAGTGCCCGTGTCGTGCGTCAGCATACTCGCCTGCGGCAAAAGCTGCAGTGGTCAGGTGTGTTCGGACATCTCAAGGCGCCTGACCACCGCACTCCGCCTGACAAACGTGTCCAGCGTTCGCGCAACATGCGGAAAAATTTTAAATTCCACCAGTTCACCGCTTCTCACAAACCCCCAAGCGCCCGCAACACATTTTCTGCCGTGGCCGGCGCCTCCAGCTGCACCCGCATACCCGGCTGCGCAGCCGCCACCGCATCGCGCAGCGCCTCCCACACGCTGATCGCCAGCATCAGCGGCGGTTCGCCGACAGCCTTGCTGCCGAAGATGTTGTCTTCGCGGTTGGCTTCGGGCCAGAAATCGACCTTGAAGTGCTCGGGAATGTCGCCGGTCGCCGGAATTTTGTAGGTGCTGGGCGCGTGCGTGTTGAGTTCACCCTTGTCGTTCCAGACCAGCTGCTCGGTGGTGAGCCAGCCCATGCCCTGCACAAAGCCGCCTTCGATCTGGCCGATGTCAATCGCCGGGTTAATGCTCTTGCCCGCGTCATGCAGGATGTCGACCTTGAGCACGCGGCTTTCGCCGGTCAGCGTGTCGATGGCGACTTCGGTGCAGGCCGCGCCGTAGGCAAAGTAGAAAAACGGCCTGCCGGTCAAGGTTGTTTTGTCGTAGTGGATTTTGGGTGTGCGGTAAAAGCCATCGCTCCAGAGCTGGATGCGGTTGGCATACGCCAGTTTGACGACCTCGGTAAACGGACGGGTACCTGCGGGGGTGTTGACCCGCCCGCCCCGAAAGGTCACGGCACCGGCGCCGCAGCCGTCCAGCCCGGCAACGAACTGCGCCAGGTTGTCACGCACACGGCGGGCGGCATACTGCGCGGCTCCGGCATTGAGGTCGGTGCCGGCCGAGGCCGCCGTGGCCGAGGCGTTGGGGATCTTGCTGGTGTCGCTGGCAGTTGACAACACCTGCTCAAACGCGATGCCCAATTCGTCCGCCACGATTTGCGCCACCTTGGTGTTCAACCCCTGGCCCATTTCGGTGCCACCGTGGTTCACCTGGCAGGAGCCGTCGGTATACACATGTACCAGCGCACCGGCCTGGTTGAACAGGGTGGCGGTAAAGGAAATGCCGAACTTGACCGGTGTGATCGCGATGCCGCGCTTGATCACGGGGCTGCGCGCATTCCATGCGGAAATGACCTTTTTCCTTTGCTGATAGCCGCAAGTAAGCTCCAGTTTTGACAACAGTGGCAAAAGGATGTTGTCTTCGACCGTCATGCCGTAATGGGTGGTGTCACGGCGCCGCGCAGGCTCGGTTGCGCTCATCGGTGCGACGAGTTCGTCGCCATAAAGGTTGCGCTTGCGCACCCCAAGCGGTTCCAGTTCCAGCTGCCGTGCAATATCACCCATGATGGTTTCCATCACGATCATGCCCTGCGGACCGCCGAAACCGCGAAAGGCGGTGTTGCTTTGGAGGTTGGTCTTGCAGCGATAAGACGCAATTTCCACGTCCTGCAAAAAGTAGGCGTTGTCAACGTGAAACAAGGCGCGGTCGGCCACCGGGCCCGACAGGTCGGCGCTGAAGCCGCAGTCGGCGGCCATCATGAGTTTGAGGCCGGTAATGCGCCCACTGTCGTCAAAACCCACGCTGTAGTCGTAGGCAAAGGGGTGGCGTTTGCCAGTCACCCTGAAGTCGTCGTCGCGGTCCAGCCGCAGCTTGACGGGGCATTTGAGTTTGTTCGCCGCAAGCGCGGCCCATACCGCCACATGGCCTGCCTGCGTTTCCTTGCCGCCAAAGCCACCACCCATGCGCCGGCATTCCACGCGCACCGCGTGGCTCGCAATGCCCAGCGCATGCGCCACCCACTGCTGCACCTCGCCGGGGTGCTGGGTGCTGGCGTAAATCAGCCACTGGTTCTGCTCTTGCGGCAGCGCACAGGCCACCTGGCCTTCCAGGTAAAAATGCTCCTGGCCGCCAACTTCCAGCGTGCCGTGCAGCGTGTGCCGCGCAGTTTTCAGCGCCCGGGTGGCGTCACCGCGTTTCACGAAGACCGGCGGCAGCACGTAGCTTTGCGCCTTCAGCGCCTGGCGCACGTCCAGCATGGCGGGCAGGACTTCGATCCGGCAGTTCACCTTGCGCGCTGCGCGGCGCGCCTGCATCACCGATTCGGCCACCACCACGCCGATCACCTGGCCGATGTGCTGCACGGTGTCCCGCGCAAATACCGGCTCGTCATGCGAGAAACTGCCCAGCATCGGATCGCCGGGAATGTCGCACGCCAGAATTACATCGCGCACGCCCGGCATGGTCAGCGCCTCTGCCGTGTCGACACCCATCAGCCGGCCATGCGCCACGGTGGAAAGAATCGGCGCGGCATAGAGCGTGCCCCTGAGCTCGGGAATATCGTCCACATAGGTGGCCGCGCCGGCCACCTGGGCACGCGCGCTCTCGTGAAAAACCGGACTGCCGGCCGCTTGCGGCAGCGGCGGCTGGTGCGCTGGTTGCGCCGCCTCACAGGGCCTGGCTGCGTCACGCGCCCGGCCAGCCTGATCCGCATTCGCATCCTCGACCAGCACATCGGGGTCGGCCACGGCGTCGCGGCTGACCGACAGGTCCAGCTGATTCATGGCTCGTCCTCCAGCGTGAACTCGGCCAGGTTGCTGTGTTGCAGGCCCTGGCTTTCAAGCCAGAAACGCTGCAACAGATTGCCCAGCACCTCGCTGCGGTAGGCGCTGGACGCGCGCATGTCGGAAATCGGCGAGAACTCGGCGCGCAGCACGGCAATGGCCCTTTGCACGGTCTGCAGCGTCCACGGCTGCCCCGCCAGCGCAGCTTCGGTCTGCACGGCGCGCATCGGCGTGGCCGCCACGCCGCCCGCGCCGATGGATGCTGATTGAACCCGGGCGTGTTGTGTAGGTAGCTTCAGCGCCCGGGAGACGGCGGATATATCGTCGTCGTAGCGTTTCGATATCTTGTAAATCCGCATGGTTTCACCGGCGATGGCTTTGGGCACCCGGATCCAGGCCAGGACCTCATCGGCCGACATCACGTTTTGCCTGTAACCGGTATACAAGGTTTCCAGGGGCATGTCGCGCTGGCCGTGCGCGCTCATCAGCACCACCCGTGCGCCCAGCGCAATCAGCAACGGCATGGAGTCACCAATCGGCGAGCCGTTGGCTACGTTGCCGCCCAGCGTGCCCGAGTTGCGCACTGGCAGGCCGGCAAAGCGGGCGGCAAAGTTGTGCAGCTGGGGCCGGTCTTTGACCAGCGCGGCAAAGGCATCGGCCAGCGTGACCGCCGCGCCAATGGCCAGCTGACCCGGCTGATCTTCAATGCGGCGCAACTCCCTGACCCGAGTGACATCAAGCACCTCGTCAAACTGGCGGTGCAGCTTGGTGACCCACAGTCCGGCATCGGTGCAGCCGGCAACGAGCTGCGCCTTCGGGTGCGCGGCGCGCGCTGCCAGCAAAGCCGCCAGCGTCACCGGCGATTTATAAGCCGAATCGGCTTCAGGTCCAGCAGGTACGGCTGCAAGCTGCTCCATTTTTTGTAGCAAGGCAGTTTCGTCCAGCAGCACCGGGGGCAGATTGCCCATGGCCAGCGCGGCCTGCAGAATCGGCCGGTAACCGGTGCAGCGGCACAGGTTGCCCGACAGTTCTTCCTGCGCCAGCGCGCGCGTGATCGCCTCGCCCTTGCAGATATGGTTTTGGTACAGGCCAAACAGGCTCATGACAAAGCCGGGTGTGCAAAATCCGCATTGAGAGCCGTGGCACTCCAGCATCGCCTGCTGGGCCGGATGAAGCTTTCCGTCTCTCGCCGCAAGGTCTTCCACCGTCCAGAGCGCCATGCCGTCTATCGAGTGCGCCAGCCGGATGCAGCTGTTGATGGCACGGTAGCGGAGCTGGCCGTTCTCTGCCTCGCCCAGCACCACGGTGCAGGCGCCGCAGTCGCCTTCGCCGCAGCCTTCCTTGGTGCCGACCTGCCCCAGATCCTCACGCAGCAGCTCCAGCAGGGTGCGCTCGGGTGGTACATTGCGCAGACTTACGACTTCGCCCCGTCGGATGAAACGAAGGGTTTTGACGGGGCGCCGAACTGCAGATTGGATGGGAGTCATGCGCGTCAGCTTAAAACAACCAGACCGGTGGCAACCGGCAAGGCTTCATATTACCCGGCCGGGTGAACAGGTTTGAGGCGCCTGACGTTTTCTGTCTTGTCGGCTTGGTCGGCGGGATCTGGCTGGCCGGCGATGCGCGCCCACCGATGGAAGAATAAATGCTATAAAAAAAATAGCTGACTCAGGCCGTAAATACTGGACCAGAAGCCTGAAATGCTAAAAAAACTTGATCACCGGAAATTTCCAGCCAAGCCAGAGACCATGACCGTCGTTCCCTCTCCAACACCCACCGAAAGCCTTGCAGGCACGCCGCCCCGGCTGCAGCTTTTCGGCATCACCAAACGTTATCCCGGCGTGGTGGCCAACAGCGACATCGCGCTCAGCGTGCGGCCTGGCGAAATCCATGCGGTGCTGGGCGAAAACGGCGCCGGCAAATCGACGCTGATGAAAATCATCTACGGCGCCGTCAAGCCTGACGCCGGCAGCGTGGCCATGGACGGCAAGCAGGTAGCGGTGCGCAACCCGCAGGAGGCGCGCACGCTCGGCATCAGCATGGTGTTCCAGCATTTCAGCCTGTTTGACACGCTCACCGTGGCCGAAAACGTCTGGCTTGGCCTGGACAAGCACCAGAGCCTGGCGGACGTCTCCCGGCGCATTGCGCAAACCACGCAGGCTTATGGCCTTCAGCTGGACCCGGCCCGGCCGGTGCATACGCTGGGCGTGGGCGAGCGCCAACGGGTTGAAATCGTGCGGGCGCTGCTGACGCAACCCAGGCTGCTGATTCTTGACGAGCCGACTTCGGTGTTGACCCCGCAGGCGGTCGAAAACCTGTTCGTCACGCTGCGCCAGCTGGCCGCCCAAGGCTGCAGCATTTTGTACATCAGCCACAAACTTCATGAAATCAGGGCGCTTTGCACCGCCTGCACCGTGCTGCGTGGGGGCAGGGTGTCTGGCGAATGCGATCCGCGCCAGGAGTCCAATGCCTCGCTCAGCCGGCTGATGATTGGTGCGGAGCCGCCGCTGCTCGAGCATCGTGCGGTCAAGACCGGGGGCATCGTGCTCGACGTCAGGCAGCTCGACCTGGCCAGGAATGAGCAGTTCGGCGTTGACCTGCACCGCGTCGCGCTACAGGTGCGCGCTGGCGAGGTCGTCGGCATTGCCGGCGTGTCTGGCAACGGTCAGAAGGAATTGCTCTACGCCCTGTCCGGTGAAGACACGCGGGCCGCCAGCGGGGCGATTGTGGTCGGGGGCCAGAGCGCCGGCAAGATGGGCCCGGCGCTACGCCGCAAGCTGGGGCTGCACTTTGTGCCGGAAGAGCGGCTGGGGCGGGGCGCCGTGCCTTCGCTCTCGCTGTCGCGCAACCTGCTGCTCACGCGCAGGCAGGCAGTGGGTTTGGGCGGCTGGCTCCATGGCGGCAAGCTGCAGGCGCAGGCGCTGCGGATCATTGACCGCTACAAGGTTAAGTGCGGTGGTCCGCAGGCCGCCGCCAAATCCCTCTCAGGGGGCAATTTGCAGAAATTCATCATGGGCCGCGAGATGGATGCGGCGCCCGGCCTGCTCATCGTGTCCCAGCCGACCTGGGGTGTCGATGTAGGTGCGGCGACGCAGATTCGCGGCGAGCTTTTGAAGCTCGCGGGCGCCGGCTGCGCGGTACTGGTGGTGAGCGAGGAGCTTGAAGAGCTGTTTGATATTTCCGATCGGCTTTATGTGATGGCCAAGGGTCAAATTTCGCCCTCGATGCCGCGCGCGGAGGCGACGGTGGAGAAAGTCGGGCTGTGGATGAGCGGCTTGTGGACGCAAACCGGAGCGCAACATGGCACGGCTTGAAATCCGCCCCCGGCCTTCGGCATTCTGGAGCTACGCCTCGCCCATTCTGGCGCTGCTGCTGACCGTGGCCATTGGCGTGGCGCTTTTTGTGGCGCTCGGCAAGGACCCGCTCAAGGGCCTGCAGGTGTTTTTCTGGGAGCCCATCAAATCACCGTATGCGCTCGGCGAACTGCTGGTCAAGGCCACGCCCTTGCTGATCATTGCGCTGGGCCTGGCCGTGTGCTTTCGTTCCAATGTCTGGAACATCGGCGCCGAGGGCCAGTTTGTGATTGGCGCCCTGGCGGCCGGCGGCGTGGCACTGCTCGCCGACAAGACCACTGGGCCGTGGATTGTTCCGGCGATTCTGGTGGCCGGCGTGCTGGGCGGCATGTTCTGGGCGGGCATCACCGCTTTTCTGCGCGACCGTTTTAACGCTAATGAAATCCTGGTCAGCCTGATGCTGGTCTATGTGGCCGACATGACGCTCAACTACCTGGTGTTTGGTCCCTGGAAAGACCCGAATGGCTACAACTTTCCGCAAACCAAAACCTTTGAGGCGGTGACGCAAATCCCGCGGCTGATGCAGGGCTCGCGCGTCAATATCGGCATTTTGCTGGGCCTGACGGGCGTCGCGGCGCTGTGGCTGTATCTGTTTCGCACCTATGCCGGATTTTCCCAGGAGGTCAGTGGCTTGGCCCCGCCGGCCGCCCGTTATGCCGGATTTTCCTCGAGCCGCGCCCTGTGGGTGGCGCTGCTGATTTCAGGCGGTGCAGCCGGCCTGGCCGGGGCGCTGGAGGTGGCCGGGCCGATCGGCCAGCTCACGCCCTATGTGCCGGCGGGCTACGGTTTTGCCGCCATCATCGTGGCTTTTGTCGGGCGGCTTCACCCGGTGGGGGTGATGTTCTCGGCGCTTCTCATGAGCATGTTCTACATCGGCGGCGAACTGGCGCAGTCGCGCCTGGGTTTGCCCAAGTCGATCACCGGCGTATTCCAGGGTCTGCTGCTGTTCAATCTGCTGGCCTGCGATACCTTGATCGCCTACCGCTTCAGCTTCTTCAAACCGTTTTCCATTTCCGCCCTGGGAGGCCGCTGATGGATTCCACCGCCTTGCTGCTGGCCGCCACCCTGAGCGCCGGCACCGTGCTGGCGATTGCCTCGCTCGGCCTGCTGATCAACGAAAAAGCCGGCATCGTCAATCTGGGCGCGGAGGGCATGATGCTGTGCGCCGCGATCGCCGGCTTTGCCACCGTGGTGCATACGGGCAACAGCTGGCTGGGCTTTGCCGCCGGCATGGCGGCGGGGGCTTTGCTGGCCGCCATTTTTGGCGTGCTGGTGATCTGGCTCAACACCAACCAGTACGCTACCGGGCTGGCATTGAGCCTGTTTGGTGCAGGTTTTTCGGCCTTTGCCGGCATTGGTTATGTCAAGGAAAAGCTGCCCGAGCAGCCACAGTTGTCGATTCCCTGGTTTGCGGATATTCCATTTTTCGGCCCGGCGTTGTTTCGCCAGCACCCCATGGTCTACATCGCGATGGCGCTGACCGGCGGTCTCATCTGGTTTTTGTACCGCACGCGCGCCGGGCTGGTGCTGCGCTCGGTCGGTGAAAGTCCGGAGTCGGCGCATGCGCTCGGCTATCCAGTGCGGCGCATCCGCCTGGCGGCGGTCATGGCGGGCGGCGCGCTTTGCGGGCTGGCGGGCGCCTACGTGTCGGTGGTGTACGCGCCACTGTGGGTGGAAGGCATGATTGCCGGCAAGGGCTGGATCGCGCTGGCGCTCACGACCTTTGCCACCTGGCGGCCGGCCCGGGTCTTGCTTGGTGCCTATCTGTTTGGTGGCGTCACCATGCTGCAGTTTCATCTGCAGGGACTGGGCGTCAATGTGCCGACGCAGTTTTTGACCATGCTGCCTTACCTGTCCACCATCGTGGTTTTGGTGCTGATTTCGCGCAACCCCCTGTGGATCCGCGTCAACATGCCCAGCGCCATTGGCAAGCCGTTCTACCCCGGGGCCTGATTTTTCAGCCTCATAATGATTGTTGTTTTTGCCGCTTGGCACTGATTCTTTTTCCTTGACTCCTGAATGAAAGCGCGACGACATGACTGACTTGCAAAAACGTTCCCTGCTCAAGCTGGCGGCCCTTTCCGCTGTCGTAGCGACGGCCCTGGCGGGCTGCGGCAAAAAGGAAGTGCCAGCCCCGGCCCCGGCGCCTGCGCCGACCGCTGCCGCCCCGGTCAAGCCTGAACCGCTGAAGATTGCTTTTGCCTACGTCGGCCCGGTTGGTGATGGCGGCTGGACTTATGCCCATGACAACGCCCGTAAGGCCGTGGAAAAAGAGTTTGGTGACAAGGTTGTGACCAGTTTTGTCGAAAAAGTGCCAGAGTCCGCTGATGCCGAACGCGTGATTCGCGACATGGCCGCGCAGGGCAACAAGCTGATCTTTGGCACCACCTTTGGCTACATGGAGCCGATGCTCAAGGTCGCCACCGACCTGAAGGACGTGAAGTTTGAACATGCCACCGGGTACAAAACTGCCGAGAACCTGCGCACTTACGACAGTCGCACCTACGAAGGCGCCTACATGGCCGGCGTGGTGGCGGGCAAGATGAGCAAGTCCGGCACGCTGGGCGTGGTCGGCTCCGTGCCTATCCCTGAAGTGGTGCGCAATATCAACAGCTTCACGCTGGGCGCGCAGTCGGTCAACCCTAAAATCAAAACCAAGGTGGTCTGGGTCAACGAGTGGTTCAACCCGCCCAAAGAAACTGAGGCAGCCACCGCGCTGATCAATGGCGGCGCCGACGTGCTGTTCCAGAACACCGACTCCTCGGCCGTGCTGCAGACCGCCGAAAAGATGGGAAAGCGCGCCTTCGGCTGGGATTCGGACATGACGGCCTATGGCCCTAAAGCCCATCTGGCTTCGGCTGTGATCAACTGGGGTCCGTATTACGTCAAGTCCGTGGGTGAAGCGCTGAACGGCTCCTGGAAGGGCGGTACAAGCGCCTGGTGGGGCGTGAAGGAAGGCGCGATTGACCTGGTATCGCTGGCCGCCGATGTGCCTGATGAGACCAAAAAACGCATCGAAGAGGTCAAGGCCGGCCTGAAAGACGGCAGCTTCGCCATCTGGAAAGGGCCGATCATGGACAACAACGGCAAGGAACTGGTGGCCAAGGACATCGTCGCCGATGACAAGTTTCTCGGTGGCTTGAAGAGCTACGTCAAAGGGGTGGAAGGCAAGGTTCCAGGCAACTGATGTCACTTCTACTTTAATTCGATAGGTCGTTGCAGTGCCTTGTCGTGCTGCAGCACCGCCTGCGAGTTGGCGCCTACTCCCTCAGTGAGTTCGCAATGAAATGCCGACAATGAGGCGATGCTCCACGCCATGAGGCGGGGGCGCTAGCAACCTCAGTCTGGGAGCTGCCTTCGGCGGCTTTTCTTTTTTGGAGTTGGAATGAATCTGGCCAAACCTGACATAAAACCTGTTGCCACCGACCGCCTGCCCGAGCTGCTCAGGGGCATGCCCAAGGCTGAGCTGCATATTCACATTGAGGGATCGCTTGAGCCGGAACTGATTTTTGCGCTGGCCAGTCGCAACGGCGTAGCGATTCCCTACGCCAGCGTGGAAGAACTGCGCAGCGCCTACGCCTTCACCAATCTGCAGAGTTTTCTCGACATCTATTACGCCGGTGCCAGCGTGCTTATCAAGGAGCAGGATTTCTACGACATGGCGTGGGCTTATTTTGTCAAGGCGGCGCAGAACAACGTGGCTCACGCCGAGCTTTTTTTCGACCCGCAGACACATACCGCGCGCGGCGTCAGCATGCAAACCGTCATTACTGGCCTGCACCGCGCCTGCGTTGATGCGCAAACCGGGCTGGGCATCAGCGCTTCATTGATCCTGTGCTTCCTGCGCCACCTCAGCGAAGAGGATGCATTCAAGACGCTGGAGCAGGCCCTGCCTTTCCAGGACAAGGTCATAGGCATCGGCCTGGATTCCGGTGAGGTCGGCAATCCACCGGAAAAGTTCGCCCGCGTGTTTGCGCGCTGTCGCGAACTGGGTTTTCATCTGGTCGCCCATGCCGGCGAGGAGGGGCCGCCAGCCTATGTCTGGACCGCGCTGGATGTCCTCAAGGTAGAACGGATCGACCACGGCGTGCAGTCGAGCAAGGACGCGGCGCTGATGCGGCGGCTGGCCAAAGACCGCATTCCGCTCACGGTCTGCCCGCTGTCCAATCTCAAGCTCTGCGTGTTCCCGGACCTGGCCAGCCACAACCTGCGCCAGTTGTTGGAGGCCGGGCTGGCAGCGACGATCAATTCCGACGATCCGGCCTACTTCGGCGGCTACCTGAACGAGAACTTCACGCAGACCTTCGCCGCGACCCAACTTAGCGCGCGGCACGCCTACACGCTGGCGCGCAACAGCTTTGAAGCGAGTTTTATCGATGCCGCGGCCAAGCGGCGCCATATTGACAGGCTCGATGAGCGCTTTGACGCGTTTTCTGCATAGCCTGCGGGACGTCTGTCCGGTCGTCGAGCTTGTACTGCAACCTTGCCAGGGGCGCATTCCCACGCGAGATCCCGGCCCGTACACCACGGTTGCGACGCGTTTCTGACGCGTGCGGGCAATTTTTCACCGTAGCTGTGGATTTGGCTACCGGCATATGTCGTCCAGTGCCGTGGCTGTGCCGGACAGCAATCGGCTCTTTGCAGGCAGATGGGGCTTGTTCATTTCCTTTGCTTATCCCCTGTTCATCCCTGATGAAGGTCTTTTCAATCAGGCAGGGCCTTTCGGCGCATGCAGACTCGGTGGGGCAGCCGGTGCCTTGTGCCGATATTCTGGTTGTCGACTTGCAGGGTGAACCGGTGCCTGCAGGACAGAGTGGCGAGATATGGATACGGGGCCCGATGGTGGTGAAAGGCTACTGGAACAACCCGCAGGCCACCGCTGTCAGCATTACCGATGGCTACTGGCATTCCGGTGACATCGGAAGGTTCGATACCACTGGCTTCCTGTATGTGCTGGATCGTTTGAAAGATGTCATCAATCGGGGCGGCTACAAGGTTTACTCGAGTGAAGTAGAGGCCGTGCTGGCCGCCCATCCTCTGGTGATCGAAGCCGCCACCGTGGGTCGTCCATGCCCGATGTTGGGCGAACGGGTGCACGCGTTTGTCGTGGCGAGGGAGGGTCTGGACGCGCAAACGCTGAAAAACTTTTGCGCGTCCCGCCTTTCCGACTACAAAGTCCCCGAAACGTTCACCTTCAGCGACATCCCACTGGCACGCAATCCGAATGGCAAACTGTTGAAAAAGCCGCTGCGTGAGACTGCACGAAGGATTTTCTCTGATGATCGATAAAGGTTTCTGCTTCGTTTGCTAATGAGAGCCGGCAAAATGAAAGACCTGTCGAAGCGAGCCAGGTCCCGGGCTCATGTAGTTAATCCTGTCCGCTATGCTCTGAAAAGCAAGACGGGGAAATAATGATAAATTTTGTATTGATATGACCACAGCAGAGGCGAAGACCCTACAAAAAGTACCCAGGCCAGAAACAGCGCGCCCCTGGCCCATCGCCCTGGCAGGGCTGGTCGCGCTCGCGGTTGCCATGGGCATAGGCCGTTTTGCCTTCACGCCCCTCTTGCCCATGATGCTTAGCGACGGTGTGATTGATCTGCCGGGCGCGAGCTGGCTGGCCAGCGCCAACTATCTGGGCTACATGTTGGGCGCCTTGTTATGCACGCTGCAGCCGTGGCTCTGGTCGCGTTTGCGCAACTTGCCTTTGCTGGCTTTTTCGACGCTGGTGCGATTCGGGCTGATCGCTACCGGCGTGCTGACGCTGGCGATGGCCTGGCCGTTTCCCGCCATCTGGCCCGCGCTGCGTTTTGCGGCGGGAGTGATCAGCGCCGTGGTGTTTGTCTACACCTCCGGCTGGTGCCTGTCACAACTTTCCAGAAGCGGCGTGCCGGCGATGGGCGGCATCATTTATGCCGGACCGGGCGCCGGCATTATCGTGAGCGGTCTTCTGGCCAGTGCAATGGTGGCCTGGCACTGGACGGCTTCAATGGGCTGGCTGGTTTTTGGCGTGCTGGCTTTCGGGCTTTCGGCCACGGTGTGGCACATCCTTCGTGGCAATGAGGAGCGACTGGTCGTGTTGGGCGAGCCCCGCCTCAAAGTGGCCAGCCTCTCTGCATCTGCATCCGGGGCAAACGGTCCGGGCGAGATGACGCTGCTGGCGTTGGCCTACGGTCTGGCTGGTTTCGGCTACATCATTACGGCCACCTTCCTGCCCGTTATTGCGCGCGCGGCGCTGCCCGGCTCTGCGTGGCTGGACCTGTTCTGGCCGATTTTCGGCGTCGGCGTCATGGTCGGCGCGCTGCTGGCCACGCGGCTGCCGCACGGTGGCGATTTGCGCGTGCGACTGGGCGTTTGCTATGTTATTCAGGCGCTCGGCATTGCCTCCAGTCTGTGGAGTCCCAGCCTGGCCGGCTTTGCCATCGGCAGCCTGATGCTCGGCATACCCTTCACGGCGATTACTTTTTTTGCAATGCAGGAAGTGCGCCGTTTGCGGCCCGACACGGCAGCAAGCTTTATCGGTCTGCTGACTGCCGCTTATGGCGTGGGGCAGATTCTTGGCCCGCCGCTGGTGGCGCTGTTACTCAGGCGCAGCGCGAGCGCTGTCGCGGGATTTACGCTGTCACTTCAAATTGCAGTCAGCACGCTGTTGATTGGCGCGGTGATGTATTTCTGGATGGCAAAGGCGTACCCGCTGTCGCGATAAGCCAAGGCGTTGCGGGTGTGTGTGCAGGTCCAGTACCGGCTGACCGGTCGGCCCCAAGCGAATCAATCTACTGTTGTGCGAACTGATGCAGCAAGGCAACGAAGGTTGCTGCCACCTCCGACAAGACTTCATTCTTTCTCGTCAGGACGCCGAAGCCTTTGAGGTCAGTGCCGATTGGGATCGGCAGTACGCGCAAAAGGCCGGCCTTGACATGGTCGCGTACGACTGACTCTGGCAGCACCGCCACGGCTTCACTGGTCTGCAGGAGCTGCAGCGTTGCAAAGACCGACGCGCATTCAACGACGTTAGGAGGAGTTGACAGCGCGGCCCTGGCAAACTCTTCTTCGAGCAACTGGCGTGCAGGGCTGGTCACCGGCTGCAAAATCCAGGGCAGGGCCATCAGGGTTTCGAGTTGAGGCTGTTTGCGGCGCACCAGCGCATGCCCCCGCCGCACGACCACCTGCATGATTTCATTGGACAGCGGAGCAAAGTCAAACAGGTTGTGCTGGAGCAGGGACGCAAATCGACCTACCGCCAACTCGATATCGTGGCGCTCCAGCGATGTGCTGATCTGATCGCTGGTCTCTCCCACCATGCGAATGTTCAGCAGCGGCCGCTCTTGTTTGATGCGGGCGACGGCGCGAGCGACCAAATCGGGCGCGGCGCCCATGATGGCGCCCAACACAAGCAGCCCAGGTCCCCCGCGCCGTTTGACGTCCAGCCCTTCGATGAAGCGGCTCAGGCTGGCCTGAGATTGCCGGGCATAGACCACGACCTCTTCGCCCAGCGCCGTTGGCCGCAAGCCGCGCGAGTGGCGCTCAAACAGGACGAATTCAAAAGCCAACTCAATGTCCGCCAGCATTTTGGTAGCCGATGGCTGGGTCACGTTGATCCGCGTTGCCGCCTCATGCAGGGTCCGCGTTTCGGCCAGCGCCGCAAGCAGTGCCCAGTGCTTGAGCCTTAAGCGGTTGATGAGCCGTGGCGTGGCATTGACTGTCGTTTTGCGGTATTCCATTTTGGAAACGCTTTAGCTAAATTATTGATTGGAAGTATATCGACGGGAGTTTTAAAGTTCTGCCATCCACAACACAAGGAGACAGAGATGAAGCTGGTTCGCTATGGCCCGGTCGGGCAGGAAAAACCGGGATTGATCGACCAGGAAGGCGGTTTGCGCGACCTATCGGAACAGGTGGCCGATATTGGTGGCGCCGCACTGGGCGCTGGCGCGCTTGAAAAAATCGCTGCGCTGAAAACCGCGTCCCTGCCACTGGTCAGCGGTTCCCAGCGCCTGGGCTCGTGCGTTGGCGGCGTCGGTAAGATGATTTGCGTTGGGCTGAACTATTCCGATCATGCCAAAGAATCCGGCATGGCGATTCCGGCGGAACCCATTCTCTTCATGAAAGCCACCAGCGCTATCGTCGGTCCAAATGACGATGTCGAAATTCCGCCAGACGCGTTGAAGGTGGACTGGGAAGTCGAGCTCGGCGTGGTGATCGGCAGCACGGCGCGCTATGTTTCCAAAGAGAAGGCGCTCGATCATGTGGCCGGTTACTGCATCGTCAACGACGTGTCGGAACGCGCCTACCAGCTCGAGCGCGGCGGTCAGTGGGAAAAGGGGAAGGGCTGCGACACTTTTGGCCCGACGGGCCCGTGGCTGGTGACACGCGACGAAGTGCCGGACCCGCAGGCGCTTGACATGTGGCTGGAGGTCGATGGCAAGCGCTATCAGAACGGCAACACACGCACCATGATTTTTGATGTGGCTACGCTGGTCTCGTATATCAGTCAGTTTATGAGCCTGCAGCCTGGCGACGTGATCTCTACTGGTACCCCTCCCGGCGTGGGTATGGGCCAGAAACCGGCACCGATTTACTTGTCAGCCGGGCAGGTGATGCGTTTGGGTATCACCGGGCTTGGCGAGCAGCAACAAAAAACCATCCATGCCAATATTCAGGAGACAAAATGAACCAGCTCGATCTCAGCAAACGCGTCGCCGTGATCACAGGTGGCGCCCAGGGCATGGGTTATGCAACGGCAAAGCGAATACTTGAATCGGGTGCTGCAGTCGCTTTGTGGGACATTGATGCAGAGCGCCTCGAACAGGCGCACGCGGCGCTCGGCTCTTTGGGCAAGGTCATCACCACCGTTGTGGAACTGAGCGACGAGGCCTCGGTGGAAGCCGCCACGCAGGTTGTACTGGCAGCCCTTGGCCGCATCGACATCCTGGTCAACAATGCCGGCATCACCGGCGGCAACGGCCCGACCTGGGAACTGGCGCCTGCCGTCTGGCGGCGGGTGATTGAGGTCAACCTGATCGGACCTTTCCTGACCAGCCGCAGCATCGTGCCGCACATGGTCAAGCAAGGTTACGGCCGCATCATCAACATCGCGTCGGTGGCAGGCAAGGAAGGCAATCCTAACGCCTCGCATTACAGCGCATCCAAAGCCGGTCTGATCGGCCTGACCAAATCGCTGGGTAAGGAACTGGCAAAAACCGGTGTGCTGGTTAACGCGGTCACGCCTGCAGCGGCTAAAACCGCGATTTTCGACACCATGAAGCAGGAGCACATCGACTTCATGCTGTCCAGGATTCCGATGGGCCGCTTCCTGCAGGTTGACGAAGCGGCTTCGCTGATCGGCTGGCTTGCGTCTGAAGACTGCGCCTTTAGCACCGGCGCCGTGTTCGACCTGTCTGGCGGACGCGCGACCTACTGACCTACTGAGTTTTTAACACCAGCGCGGCGCGGGCGCCCAACCCAAAGCGCGCTACTGCCCCAAACAGCCGCAGAGCTGCCCACATCCTAATGACTTCCGGAGACAAATCATGAATGCAGGTATCAACCCCGAACTTGAGCGGGTCACGGCCAAAGCCATCCGCCGGCTCGTGCCCTTTCTTTTGCTGATGTATGTGCTGGCCTTTCTGGACCGAGCCAATATCGGCTTTGCCAAGCAGGCGTTCCAGCTCGACACCGGCGTGTCAAACGCAGCCTACGCCTTCGGCGCCGGCATCTTCTTCATTGGTTACGCGCTGTTTGAAGTGCCCAGCAACCTGATCATGCACCGTGTCGGCGCCCGTGCCTGGATGTGCCGCATCATGGTCACCTGGGGGCTGGTTTCGGCAGCGCTGATGTTTGTCACCAGCGAAACTTCGTTCTACGTCCTGCGCTTCCTGCTTGGCGTCGCCGAAGCCGGCTTCTTTCCCGGCGTCATCTACTTCCTCACGAAGTGGTTTCCGGTGCACGCGCGCACCCGCGTGATTGGCATGTTCTACTTCGGTGCGCCGCTGGCTTTCATCTTCGGCAGTCCACTGTCAGGCTTGTTGCTTGAGATCAACGGTGCCCTCGGTCTCAAGGGTTGGCAGTGGATGTTCCTGATTGAAGGCCTGATGGCGACTGCCGTCGGTGTCTGGGCTTTCTGGTATCTCGACAACCGCCCGGAGGACGCCAAGTGGCTGACTCCTGCCGAACGTGCGACGCTGGCCGATGCCATTGCCGTCGAAGATCAATACAAGGCGGCGCATGGCCCGAGCAGTGTGCTGTCAGCGCTGGCGAACGCCCGCGTATTGTTCCTGTCAGTGATCTATTTCCTCATCCAGATGAGTGTTTATGGCGTCGTGTTCTACCTTCCTACCCAGGTGGCAACGCTGCTGGGCAAGAAGGTGGGTTTTGAGGTCGGGCTGGTGACCGCGATCCCCTGGGTGTGTGCGCTGGTCGCGGCGTATTTCATTCCCAGGCTGGCCGAACGCCGGCAGCAATACGCCGGCATGGCCTGTGCCAGCCTGGTAGTTTGCGCAGCGAGCATTGCGCTGTCGGTAGCCTCTGGCTCGCCGCTGCTGTCGCTGGTTGCGCTGTGCTTTGCAGCCGCCGGGTTTATCGCCGTGCAGCCGCTGTTCTGGACCTTCCCAACAGCTTATCTCGGCGGCGCAGCAGCGGCTGGCGGCATTGCGCTGATCAACTCGCTGGGTTCGCTTGGCGGCTTTTTTGCCCCCAACGTCAAGACCTGGGCTGAGAAAACGTTCGAGTCGCCCAGTGCCGGCCTTTATTGGCTGGCCGGCACGACGCTGATCGGCGCGGCGCTGTTCCTGGCCCTGCGCCAGCGGCAGCCGGCGCAGGCCGTGGCCGTGGTCACTCCCGCGGCTTGATTCCTATTTTTCCAAACCAAGGAACCACCATGAATGACATGCCCACCATCAAGCACGTACGCGCCTTCACGGTCCGTGGCGGCGGAGCCGACTACCACGACCAGGGCGAAGGTCACTGGATCGACGACCACATCGCCACGCCGATGGCGCATTACCCCGAGTTTCGCCAGAGCCGCCAGTCTTTCGGCATCAACGTGCTCGGCACGCTGGTGGTGGAGATCGAGGCCAGCGATGGAACAGTGGGTTTTGCGGTCACTACCGGCGGTGAGATCGGTGCCTTCATTGTCGAGAAGCACCTGGCGCGTTTCCTTGAGGGCCGCCGCGTGACGGAAATCGAGAAGATGTGGAACCAGATGTATTTCGCCACGCTGTACTACGGCCGCAAGGGTGTGGTGGTCAACACCATTTCGGGCGTGGACCTCGCGCTGTGGGACCTGCTGGCCAAAGTGCGCAAGGAGCCGGTGCATGCGCTGCTCGGCGGACCGGTGCGTGACGAACTGCAGTTCTATGCCACAGGCGCGCGGCCCGATCTGGCCAAGGAAATGGGCTTTATCGGTGGCAAAATGCCGCTGCAACACGGCCCGGCTGAAGGCGTGGAGGGCTTGCAGAAGAACATTGCGAAGCTGGCCGAGATGCGAAGCCGCGTCGGTCCCGACTTCTGGCTGATGTTCGACTGCTGGATGAGCCTGGACACGAACTACGCGATTCGTCTGGCGAACGCCGCACACGAGCATGGTTTGAAATGGATCGAGGAAGCGCTGACGCCCGACGACTACTGGGGCTATGCCGACCTGCGCCGCAATGTGCCGCGCGGCATGATGGTCACCACCGGCGAGCACGAGGCCACCCGCTGGGGTTTTCGCCTGCTGCTGGAAATGGGTTGCTGCGACATCATCCAGCCCGACGTCGGCTGGTGCGGCGGAATGACCGAACTGTTGAAGATATCGGCTTTGGCCGATGCCCATAACACGCTCGTGGTCCCGCATGGTTCATCGGTATACAGCTACCACTTTGTCATCACGCGGCATAACAGCCCATTTGCCGAATTTCTGATGATGGCGCCCAAGGCTGACGAAGTGGTGCCGATGTTCAACCCGCTGCTGCAGGACGAGCCGGTGCCTGTCAACGGTCGGATGAAAGCCTCTGCGCTGGATGCGCCCGGTTTCGGCGTGCGGCTTAACCCCGATTGCGCCTTGCACCGGCCTTATCCCCGTTGACAGTGCGCAAGGCCGGTCATGCGCCTTGGCGGCAGGGCGTGCGGGGTCCGAGGCCTTAAAATACAGCCTTCAGTGTGCTGTCCCGGCGCGCTGCTGTTTTTTATGCCGGGACCATGTAGAGGACCACCATGTATAAAAACCTCGTGACCGCTGTCGTTCCGACGCTCCTGGCCGCCTGTTTTCCCTTTTCTTCCGCGTTTTCCGCTTCTCCCCAAACCACCGCCGCTGCGCCCGACAGGCCACCGCTCAAAATCGGCTTTGTCTATGTCACGCCTGTCACCGGGGCGGGCTGGGTGCACCAGCACGATGAAGGCCGCAAGGCCGTCGAAGCTGCGCTGGGCGACAAGGTCAAAACCACATCTGTCGCAGACGTGGCCGAAGGGGCCGATGCCGAGCGCGTGATCCGCGACCTGGCGCGCCAGGGAAACCAGCTGATTTTCACCCCCAGCTTTGGCTACATGGAGCCTACGCTCAAGGTCGCCAGGGATTTTCCGGACGTGAAGTTCGAGTCCATCACCGGCTACAAAACCACGCCCAACGTGGCGGTGGCCAATGCCCGCTACTATGAGGGCCGTTATCTGGCCGGCATTGCCGCCGGCCGGCTGGCCAGTAGCGCCGGGTATGTGGCGGGTTTTTCGATTCCAGAGGTGATCCAGGGCATCAACGCCTTCACGCTGGGTATGCGCTCGGTCAACCCCGGGGCAACCGTCAAGGTGCTCTGGCTGGGGGCCTGGTTTGATCCGCCGCGCGAGCGTGAAGCGGCCATGACGCTGTTTAACCAGGGTGTCGAGCTGATCGCTTTTCATACCGGCTCCAGTGCCGTGATGAGCGCCGCACAGGAGCGCGGCAAGTTGGCGGTTGCCTACCACTCCGACATGCGCGAATTTGCACCTGATGCGCAGGTGCTGGCCGTCACCCATCAGTGGGGCAGTTACTACACGAGCCGCGCGCAAGCGTTGCTCGATGGCCGCTGGAAAAGTGGCGCGCTCTGGGGTGGCGTCAGGGAAGGCATGATCCGCGTCGACAGCTTTGGCCCCAAAGTGCCGAAAAAAGTGGCCGACGAAGTGCTGGCACGCCAGCGCGACATAGCGGCCGGCAGGCTGCATCCCTTCAAGGCGCGCAGCGCGCTGCTTGACAACGAAGGCCACCAAGTGCTTGCCGCCGGCAAGACGTTGAGCGACGAGCAGATTCTGGCCATGAACTTCCTTGTGCAGGGCGTTCAGGGCAAGTTAAACAACTAGAACCCCGGATCATCATGAGCTACCAGGTCAAAGAGATTTTTTACACGCTGCAGGGCGAGGGCGCCAACGCCGGCCGTCCAGCGGTTTTCTGCCGCTTCGCTGGCTGCAATTTGTGGTCGGGCCGCGAGCAGGACCGGGCCGGCGCCGCATGCCGGTTTTGCGATACCGATTTCGTCGGCACCGACGGCACGCTGGGCGGCAAGTATGCCGACGCCGACGCGCTGGCCACCCGGATCGCGGCCCAATGGCCCGCTGGCCACAGTGCGCACCGTTTTGTCGTAATGACCGGCGGCGAACCGCTGCTGCAGGTAGATAGCGCGCTGATCGTGGCGCTGCATGCATGGGGCTTTCAGATCGCGGTCGAAACCAACGGCACGATTGCCGCTCCCGAAGGTATCGACTGGATCTGCGTTAGTCCCAAGGCCGGTGCGCCGTGGGTTCAACGCGAAGGCCATGAACTCAAGCTGGTTTGGCCGCAGCCGTCGTTCCAGCTGGAAGAACTGGAGGCGGCCCGTTTTACCCATCGTTATCTGCAGCCCATGGACAATCCCGAGCAAAAGCGCAACACCGAAGCATGCATCGCGTTGTGCCTGGAGCGTCCGGCCTGGCGACTCAGCCTGCAAACCCACAAAATCACGAGCATCCGATGAACGGCATTCCCATGCGCTGCGAACTCAGCCAGACCTTTTTTTTTGACGCTGCGCATACCCTGGATCGCGCCATTGAAACCGAGAGCAGCAAACGTGTGCACGGGCACACCTACAACGCTGAGGTCTTCCTGACCGGCCAACCCGACCCGCACACCGGCATGGTGATCG
>NZ_JABBPF010000083.1 GCF_012927415.1 Polaromonas sp.
CAGAACTGCTGCGCGCAATGGCCTTGTGCAACGATGCCCGCCCGGCGCCCGGAGGCGGCTGGCTGGGCGACCCGACCGAGACGGCACTGGCTGACGTGGCTGCAAATGCCGGCCTCGACAAAGCCGCGCTGGACACCCAGTGGCCGCGCGTGCACGAGCAGCCATTCGATGCTGACCGCAAGCGCATGACTACCGTCCATCGCACTCCGCGAGGATTTGTGGCCTATACCAAGGGCGCGCCGGAATCGGTCATTCCGTTGTGCAAGGACATCAGCGAAGGCGTTTCGGTCAGCATCGACCACGCCGGCTGGCTGGCGCGCGCGGACGCTCTGGCCGCGCAGGGTCTGCGGGTGCTGGCCGTAGCGCGGCGCAGCCATGAACGGCTGCCAAAGGCCGACGCTGAAATCGAGGCGGTTGAAAGCGGTCTGAGCTTTCTTGGACTGGTCGGACTGATCGATCCGCCGCGCCCCGAAGCAGCTGCAGCGGTGGGCGAATGCATGACCGCCGGCATCACTGCCGTCATGATCACGGGCGATCATCCCGCCACGGCGCGCGCGATTGCGTTGCGACTCGGCATCGTTGACAACGCCGGGGCCCAAGTGCTGACAGGCGCCGACCTGGTCGCCATGGATGAGGAAACGCTGCGTTCACAGGTACAACGGGTGCGAATTTACGCCCGCGTGGATCCGGCGCAGAAAATCCGTATCGTGGCGGCGCTGCAGGCGCAGGGCGAATTCGTGGCCATGACTGGCGACGGCGTGAACGACGCGCCAGCGCTCAAACGGGCAGACATCGGCGTGGCCATGGGCAAAGGCGGGACCGACGTGGCCCGCGAAGCCGCCAGCCTTGTGCTGCTCGATGACAACTTCGCCACCATCGTGAGCGCCGTGCGCGAAGGCCGGCGCATTTACGACAATATCCGCAAGTTTGTGCGCTACGCGATGACCGGCAACTCAGGCGAGATCTGGACCATTTTTCTGGCCCCGCTGCTACTGCTGCCGATTCCGCTGCTGCCGATCCACATCCTCTGGGTCAATCTGGTCACCGACGGCCTGCCGGGCTTGGCACTGGCAGCCGAGCCGGCCGAACCAGGCATCATGCACCGGCCACCCAGGTCGCCCAGGGAAAGTCTGTTTGCTCACGGTATGTGGCAACACATCCTGGGCGTGGGTCTATTGATTGGCGGACTATGCCTGGGGGTGCAGGCCTGGGCTATTTCCACCGGGCATGCGCACTGGCAGACCATGGTGTTCACGGTACTCACTCTCGGGCAAATGGCGCATGTGATGGGCATCCGGTCCGAGCACGACCCCCTTTGGCGCATTGGCATTGCATCCAACCGACCATTGCTGGGCGCGGTGCTTCTGACATTTATGCTTCAGATGGCGACGATCTATGTCCCCGCGCTCAATCCAATTTTCAAGACTGCACCATTGAGCCTGTCCGAACTCGCAGTGTGCCTGGCGGCTGCCTTCGTGGTGTACGCGGCAGTGGAAATCGAAAAAGCATGGCGGCGGAGACACTTGCCGGCGGGCACTGAGACCAGCGTCCAGTCTGCAGACGATGCGGCAGCAAAGACGCCCGTCCGTCGCTCGTGACCCAACCATGTAATCTGGTGTAGCCTATTTGCACACTGGGTAGACGCCGCCGCCTGGTGGGATCAAGGCGGCTGGCAGGAAATTTTACATGCGGGTAATTTGCAAAAATGCGTGGCATGAGCCGGACAACCAGCTTTAATCTGGACCACGGAAACATCCGGCTGCGCAGCCGCAGGCTCAGACATCGCGCGCCAACCGAATGCCGGAAAACTGCCAGCAAGCTGACGCCGGAAAGAAATTTCGATAACTCACGCGCAGATGACTTTCCGGAGTGACGCATGAGCCACCCCGCAACACATACTGGTTAACCATGAACTTGCCGTTGTATTCGCCGACGGCACCAGGGGGCGCACGAAACCCCGGATATGCAGCATAGCTGGACTGGGTCCACTGCCAGGCGTCACTAAACAACTGACTCAAGCCGGCATCCTGGGTGCTTCGAGGATGAAAACAACCGGCGCCGGCAGAATGAGTATTCAACGCGAGTGGCGCTGCCGCCGACTCCCATTCGGCCTCAGTGGGTAGTCGCGCACAGGCCCAGCGCGCGTAGGCATCTGCTTCGTAATAAGAAACATGCAGCACTGGCGCATTGGGGTCCAGTGCGCACAGCCCGCCCAGGGTGAACTCCTGCCACCCGGCTGTGTTTCGCTGCCAGTACATCGGGTGATCACGGCCTTCGGCCAGACGCCAGTCCCATCCCTCGGCCAGCCAATGGGCGGGCGTACCGTAACCTTCCGCCTCGATAAAAGCGGCGTACTCGGCATTGGTCACCAGACGCGAGGCTAGCTGGTAGGCTTGCAGATAAACGCGATGCCGGGGCTTCTCGTTGTCAAAATAAAATGGGTCGCCTTCATGTCCAATCTGGACGACACCATCAGGGAAAGCATGCCATGTCAGCGGTGCTGCGGTCGCACAGGGAGATGCCGGGTCAGTGTAAGCCGGGTACAGTGGGCTGACCGAGAACAGGTGCTTGATGTCGGTCAGCAGCAGTTCCTGGTGCTGCTGCTCGTGATGCAGGCCAAGAACAACAAGTTCACGCAGTTCGTCGTCATCAGGCTTCGTCAGCAGAAGCGCCTGCATGCGTTCATCCACATTGCTTCGGTAGCCCAACACCTCGCTTAAGCCGGGGCGCGTCAGCAGGCCGCGTTGCGGTCGCGGGTGCTTGTCACCGACTGCGTTGTAGTACGAGTTGAACAACATGCGAAATGCGGAATGAAAGGGTTTGAATCCAGGTTCGCGAGGTTCCAGCACAAAGGTTTCAAAAAACCAGGTGGTGTGGCCCAAATGCCACTTCGCGGGACTCGCATCCGGCATGGACTGCACACAGCTGTCCTCGCAAGACAAGGGTGCGGCCAGGGCAGCGCTTTGCTGGCGTACCGCGTTGTAGGCGCTAATCAGGTCGGCCGGCATGACGGTGTTCGGCAAGGGATTCACGCGCAAGCCCGGATGACGGCAAACCAGTGGTGCTCGTCGGTCCATGTCTGCGTTTTGGCAAATCCCGCGAGGGACAACAGGGTAATGAATTTATCCAGCGGGTACTTGTAGCTATTTTCGGTGTGAATACGCTCACCCGCCGCAAAACTGCGCTCACCACCCGGCCAGCACACCAGCACGTCTGTGACTGCTTCCAGATGCATTTCGATCCGCGACTCGCTTGCATTGAAAAATGAGCGGTGTAGCCACTGGCAGGATATGAAGTTACTGCCTATGAGCAGGTTGACATGGGCCAGCACATTGAGATTGAATGCTGCGGTCACACCTGCGGCATCGTCATAGGCTGCTTCGAGCGCGGCAACATCCTTGGGCAGGTCGATGCCTATCAATAACGCGCCGTCCCCGTCAATCAGTGAGCGCATGCGTTCCAGCAGTTCACGGGCATGCTCAGGATCAAAATTGCCAATCGAAGACCCGGGATAAAACACCAGTCGCTTGGCGCGGGGTATGTCGGCAGGCAACTCAAACCCATGGCTCAGGTCCGCCGCCACGGCACGCAACTCAATGCCGGGAAACTCGGACCGCATGCTCTTTATCGCATCCTGCAAATAGTCTGCGGAAATATCGATGCCAACGAAGCGCACGGGATCTATCAACCTGCATAAGGCGCGAGCCTTGGCACAATTGCCTGCACCGAATTCAATCAGTGTGGTGCCCGGGCCAACGCTTTGCGCAATTGCGCGAGAGTGGGTTTGCATGACGGCGAGTTCGGTGCGCGTGGGATAGTACTCAGGCACTCTGGTGATAGCTTCGAATAATTCCGAGCCGCGCGTATCGTAGAAATACTTGGGCGAAATCGATGCGTTTTCGCGCGTCAGTCCGTCAATGATTTCTTGCTGCTGGTTTACTGACATGTCAGGTGCTTTCACGCCGGTTGGCTTGTCTCGCAGGCTCATGAATTTTCCGGCGGAAATTGCAAGAGATTAAAGCTGCCGAATGCGCGCAGGCCGGCTCGTCAATACGGGATCAGCCGCGCTAGGGATGCACTATACCGGCTGCCGCAAATAACTGTCATGAGCGGGGCTGCTCGCGGCGCCATTGGACCGGACCGGTCAACCCACCCACTTGCGTGCATTGCGCCAAAGTTGTGTCCAGGGGCTCAAGCCGGTCACGTCTCCGCTGGTCCAGCTCATCTGTACATTGCGGAAAACGCGTTCGGGGTGCGGCATCATGGCGGTAAAACGGCCGTCCGCTGTCGTCACCGCCGTCAACCCGCCAGCGCTGCCATTGGGATTGGCGGGATAGGCCTGCGTTGGCTTGCCGTGGTTGTCGGTAAAGCGCATGGCGGCAATCGCGTTGCCCGCATCGCCGCGGTCGGTGAAATTGGCGTAGCCCTCGCCGTGCGCCACGGCAATCGGCAGGCGCGTGCCGGCCATGCCAGCGAAGAACAGGCTGGGTGACTCCAACACTTCCACCTGGCTCAGACGCGCTTCAAAACGTTCGCTGCGATTGGTGGTAAAGCGTGGCCAGGCTTCAGCGCCCGGAATGATGTCGGCCAGTTCGGCAAACATCTGGCAGCCGTTGCATACGCCCAGCGCGAATGTGTCGTTGCGGCCAAAGAAACCACGAAATTCATTCGCCAGCAGGTTGTTAAAGGTGATGGACCGCGCCCAGCCTATGCCGGCGCCGAGCGTGTCACCGTAACTAAAGCCGCCGCAAGCGACCACACCCGCAAAGTCGGCTAGCCTGGCGCGGCCGTCTTGCAGGTCGGTCATGTGAACGTCGCAGGCTTCAAAACCGGCTTGCGCCAGGGCATAAGCCATTTCGACATGCGAGTTGACGCCCTGCTCGCGCAGCACCGCAACCCGGGGCCTTGACAGTTTCAATGCTGGTGCGACCGGCGCCTTCGCCGGGTCAAACGTCAGGTGCACATGCAGGCCGGGGTCGAGCGGGTCGCCAGCCGCCGCGTGTTCCGAATCGGCACCCAGCGGGTTGTCACGCTGCCGGCAAATTTTCCAGCTCACGGAGTCCCAGACCTGGTGCAGGTCTTGCAACGGGGCCTTGAACACCGACTTGGCATCTCGCCAGATTTGCACTTCACCTTTGCCAACCTCCAGCGCCGCATGTTGCGGCCGGGTTTTGCCGACGAAGTGGCTGAATTTGGAGAGGCCATATTCGCGCAGGGTTTGCATGACCTCGTTGCGCGTGGAGCTAGCCACCTGGATCACGACGCCCAGCTCTTCATTGAACAGCGCCTTCAGCGTCAACTCTTCACGCCGGCCACCCACTTGCGTCGCCCAGTTTTTGCTGTCGCCCGTATCCATGCGGCTGTCGCTGATGCCGTCACCCTCTAACAACAGCATATCGACATTGAGCGAGACGCCGACATGGCCGGAGAAAGCCATTTCGCAAACTGTGGCGAACAGGCCACCGTCGCTGCGGTCGTGGTAGGCCAGAATTTTCCCCTGCGCGCGCAAGGCGTTGATGGCACTGACCAGGCTCACCAAGTCTTGGGCGTTGTCCAGGTCCGGCACATCGCCGTCTTCAATCCCCAGGCTTTGCGCAAGGATGGAGCCACCCATGCGCATCTGGCCCTTGCCCAGGTCGATCAGGATGAGCGTGGAGTCAGCCTCAACCGTGTTCAGCTCGGGCGTAAGCGTGCCGCGCACGTCGGCCAGCGTGGCAAAGGCGCTGACGATCAGCGAGACTGGCGAGGTAACTTTTTTGCTGCCGGACTCGTCGCTCCAGACGGTGCGCATCGACAGCGAATCCTTGCCGACGGGAATCGACACCCCCAGCGCCGGGCACAGTTCCATGCCAACGGCCTTGACGGTTTCATACAGGGCCGCGTCCTGACCCGGCTCGCCGCAGGCAGCCATCCAGTTGGCCGAGAGTTTTACCCGCGACAGCTCGATCGGCGCGGCCAGCAGGTTGGTGATGGCTTCGGCCACCGCCATGCGGCCCGACGCAGCAGCGTTCACCGTGGCCAGCGGCGTGCGCTCGCCCATGCTCATGGCTTCGCCGCCAAAGCCCTGGTAATCGGCCAGCGTCACCGCACAATCAGCCACCGGCACCTGCCACGGGCCAACCATCTGGTCGCGGTGCGTCAGGCCGCCCACGGTGCGGTCGCCAATGGTGATCAAAAACCGTTTGGACGCCACCGTCGGATGGCTCAACACGTCAATCGCACTCTTTTGCAGATTCACGCCGGTCAGGTCAAGCGGCTTGATGGGGCGCGCCACGCGGGTGACGTCACGGTGCATTTTGGGGGGCTTGCCCAGCAGCACGTTCAGCGGCATATGAACTGGAGCCTCCACGCTCCCCACTGCGTGTGGTTCGCTGCCCCCCGAGGGGGCCGCTGCGCCTGCGGCCCGGCTAAGCCGGTTCCGCGGCCCTGACTGGCATGCAATATCTGCACTTGCTTCATCTGCAACGATCAGGTCCCGCTCTTCGGTCGCCACGCCAATCACCGCAAACGGGCAGCGCTCGCGCTCGCAAAATGCTTCGAACAGTGCCAGCGACTCGGGCGCAATCGCCATCACGTAGCGTTCCTGGCTTTCATTGCTCCAGATTTCTTTCGGCGACAGGCCGCTTTCTTCGAGCTTGACGGCGCGCAAGTTAAAGCGCGCACCACGCCCGGCATCGTTGACCAGTTCGGGAAAGGCGTTGGACAAGCCACCGGCGCCCACGTCGTGAATCGCCAGAATCGGATTGGCGCCGCCCAACTGGGCGCACTGGTTAATCACTTCCTGGGCACGGCGCTCGATTTCAGGGTTGCCGCGCTGCACCGAATCAAAGTCCAGGTGGGCAGCGTTGGCGCCCGAGGCCATGGAACTGGCCGCACTACCGCCCATACCAATGCGCATGCCCGGGCCGCCCAGCTGGATCAGCAGCGTGCCGGCAGGAAACAATATCTTGTGGGTCAACCCGGCATCGATGGTGCCGACGCCGCCGGCGATCATGATCGGCTTGTGGTAACCCCAGCGCTGGCCGCCCACGGTTTGTTCGTATTCGCGGAAGTAGCCAGCCAGATTGGGCCGGCCAAACTCGTTGTTGAACGCGGCGCCGCCCAGCGGGCCCTCCAGCATGATCTGCAGCGGGCTGGCGATGTGACCGGGCTTGCCGTAGTCACCGTCAAACAGTCTGGAAACGGTAAAACCGGTCAGGCCGGCCTTCGGTTTGGAGCCACGACCGGTCGCGCCTTCGTCGCGGATTTCGCCGCCAGCACCGGTCGCTGCACCCGGGAAAGGGGAAATCGCCGTGGGGTGGTTGTGCGTTTCGACCTTCATCAGCACATGCGTCAGCACATCGTCATGAGCGCTATAGGTTTGATAGCTAGAAGTAGCGGTATTTGTTGGACCTGAGGCGGATTTGGCATAAAAACGCTGAATTTTTGCGCCTTCCATGACCGAGGCGTTGTCTGAATACGCCACCACCGTGTGCTGCGGGTGCAGCTTCTCGGTGTTGCGAATCATGCCAAACAGGCTTTTCTCCTGCGGCACGCCGTCAATCGTGAAGTCAGCGTTGAAGATCTTGTGGCGGCAGTGTTCGCTATTGGCTTGCGCAAACATCATCAGCTCAACGTCGGTCGGGTTGCGTTTGAGCTGGGTGAAGGCGGTGACCAGATAGTCGATCTCGTCAGCGGCCAGCGCCAGGCCGAATTCGGTGTTGGCGCGCGCCAACGCGGCCCTGCCCTGCGCTGTGTCGCCCTGCAGCACGTCGATGGTTTGCAGCGGCGCGCCCTGCAGTTCGGTGAACAGACCGGCCTGCGCTTGGGCGCGGTCAGCCACCACGCTTTCGGTCATGCGGTCATGCAGCAGGGCAGCGACCAGCTCGCGTTGGGTTTCGCTCAACGCGGTCTTGCTGAACAAACCTGCTTTCAGCGTCACACGGTACTCGGTGATGCGCTCGATGCGTTTGACGACCAGGCCGCAGTTGTGGGCGATGTCGGTCGCCTTGGAGGCCCAGGGCGACACCGTGCCAAAGCGCGGCGACACGACAAAACGCAAATCATCGCCCGCATTGCCAGTCTGTCCGGAGCACTGTTCGCCATAGCTCAGCAAGGCCGCAAGACGGGTTTTCAAGGCTTCCGTTGGCAACTCTTCGGTCGCAACAAAGTGCACAAACCGGGCGCTGATACCCACGATTTTGTCGTGAATGGCTTGCAAACGGGGAAGAAGTTGCTGAGCGCGAAAGTCGCTCAGGGCACTGATGCCGTAGGCATCGCCCTCAAAAGTCGTCAAGTGCAGATTCACGGTAACCATGGCCTTTTGGTGGAGATGTTGAGGGCGGCTGGCAGGCTGCTTTTTCCGGCTTGACACCTCCTGCGAAAGCGCAACACCTGAGAAGCGGGTTGAATTCTGGGTGTACTGCCGATTTTTCGAGTTTATCAGCGCACCGGCCGCTTCTAGCGCTTGCGACCACATGGCCACGACGCTATCAGGCATTGCACAAAAACCTCTTGCCGAGCCCTGAAATGCAGGCGTTGATGTCCGGTGGGATAATTCCGATATGAGTATTACTTACAAAGATGCGGCAGGCATTGAAGGCATGCGCGCGGCAGGCAGGCTCGCCGGCGAGTTGCTGGACTACCTCACTCCCTTCGTCAAACCCGGCATAACCACCAACGAAATTGACCGGCTGACCCATGAGTACATGACCCAGGTGCAAGGCACCATTCCAGCCACGCTGGGCTATGGCCCGCCCAATTACGCGCCCTACCCGAAGTCCTTGTGTACTTCGGTCAATCACCAGGTGTGCCATGGCATTCCGAATGACAAACCGCTCAAGAAAGGCGACATTGTCAATCTGGATGTGACGGGCATCAAAGACGGCTGGCACGGTGATAGCAGCCGCATGTTTATGGTGGGCGAGGTGTCCATTGCGGCCAAGCGTTTGTGCCAGGTCACTTACGAAGCCATGTGGAAAGGCATCATGTGCGTCAAGCCAGGGGCCCACCTGGGCGATATTGGCCACGCGATCCAGGTTTTTGCCGAAAAGCAGGGCTATTCCATCGTCCGCGAGTTTTGCGGCCATGGCATCGGCACCAAGTTTCATGAAGACCCGCAGGTGTTGCATTACGGACACCCCGGCACCCTGGAAGAACTCAGGCCGGGCATGATTTTCACCATCGAACCGATGATCAACATCGGCAGGCGCGACATCAAGGACGGCCCGGAAAAAGACGGCTGGAGCATCGTAACGCGCGACCATTCACTGTCCGCTCAATGGGAGCACATGATTCTGGTCACGGAAACCGGCTACGAGGTGCTGACGCTTTCTGCCGGCAGCCCGTCGATTCCAGCCTTTGTGCCACCAAACACGACCGTACCAACCGCCGCCAGTGCCAGTGCCTGAGCAAGCCCTTTCAGGGCTGGCCAACTTTCCACCCATGACTGAACTGGGCCTGCTGCGCGAACAGTATCGCGCGGGTAAATCCGCACTGTTCACCTCTTTGGCGGGAAGCGGCGCGTCCACGCGCGGCATTCACAGCCTGCTGCAAAAGCTCGCCATACACACCGATGCCACCCTGCTTTTACTATGGCAACGCGCCGGTTTTCCACCCGATTTGTGCCTGGTTGCCGTGGGGGGCTTCGGCCGGGGCGAGTTGTTCCCTCATTCCGACGTCGACGTGTTGCTGCTACTGCCCGATAACGTCAACCTCGAAAGCAATCCGGTACTAAAGGCCAAGCTTGAAAACTTCGTCAGCAATTGCTGGGACAGCGGGCTGGAGATTGGCTCCAGCGTGCGCACGGCGACCGACTGCGTGGAAGAAGCGGCGAAGGATGTCACGGTGCAGACATCGCTGCTTGAGATGCGGCTGCTGACCGGTTCCAGAACAAACTTTTCGAGCCTGCAGACGCAGCTTGAAGCGATTCTTGACCCCAAAGCTTTTTTCGTGGCCAAGACGCTGGAACTGCGCCAGCGCCACAATAAGTTCGAAAATACGCCTTACGCGCTGGAACCCAATTGCAAGGAATCACCGGGCGGCCTGCGCGATTTGCAGGTGGTGCTTTGGGTGGCTCGCGCTGCCGGTCTGGGTAAATCCTGGGATGAGCTGGCCAAAAGCGGTTTGGCCACGGCTTTTGAAATACGGCAGATCAAGTCCAACGAGGCGCTGCTCAGCCTGATTCGCGCGCGCCTGCACCTGATCTCGGGCCGGCGTGAAGACCGGCTGGTGTTTGACCTGCAAACGGCGGTTGCCGAGTCTTTTGGCTACCAGGCCGAAACTTATGACGCGAAAAAATTGCCGCGCCGCCCCGGCGAAGCCTTGATGCGCCGCTATTACTGGGCAGCCAAGGCGGTCACCCAGCTCAACCAGATTTTGCTGCTCAACATCGAGGAGCGCCTGACCCCCGACACCTATCCGCTACGCGCCATCAACGAGCGGTTTTTTGACAAGTCAGGCATGCTGGAGGTGGTTAACGACGACCTGTATCTGCGCGAACCGCATGCCATTCTTGAAACCTTCCTCCTGTACGAGAAGACCGTGGGCATCAAGGGGCTGTCGGCCCGTACCCTGCGGGCACTGTACAACGCCAGAAGCGTCATGAACGGGAAATTCCGCAGCGATCCGGTCAATCGGGATACCTTCCGGCGCATTCTGCAGCAACCCGAAGGCATCACCCACGCGCTGCGGCTGATGAACCAGACCTCGGTGCTGGGGCGCTACCTCTGGGTCTTCCGAAACATCGTCGGGCAGATGCAGCATGACCTGTTTCATGTCTATACCGTAGACCAGCACATCCTGATGGTGCTGCGCAATGTGCGGCGCTTTTTCATGGCCGAGCATTCTCACGAATACCCGATGTGCTCGCAACTGGCCGCAGGCTGGGACAAGCCTTGGGTATTGTTTATTGCCGCGCTGTTCCATGACATTGCCAAGGGACGTGGCGGCGACCATTCCGAGCTGGGCCGCAAGGAGGTATGCCTTTTTTGTCGTCAGCACGGCATTGCAGCGGAAGACGCGAAACTGATCGAATTTCTGGTGGGCGAACATCTGAGCATGAGCCGTATTGCGCAAAAAGAGGACCTGAGCGACCCGGAGGTGATTGCCGCGTTTGCCAGGCGCGTCGGCAATGAACGTTATTTGACCGCGCTCTACCTGCTAACGGTCGCCGACATTCGCGGCACAAGCCCCAAGGTCTGGAACGCCTGGAAAGGCAAGCTGCTGGAAGACCTTTACCGCTACACGCTGCGGGTGCTGGGCGGGCGCGCGCCCGATGCCAAGGCCGAGGTGGAAGCGCGCAAACGCGAAGCCCTCACTACGCTCGCCTTGCACGCCGAGCCATTCGAGGCGCACAAGGCGCTCTGGAATACGCTGGACGTCAGTTACTTCATGCGCCACGAAGCCAGCGATATTGCCTGGCATGCCCGCCAGTTGTCGCGCCACGCAGGCAAGGCCAAAGTCATCGTGCGTGCGCGCCGCTCGCTGGCTGGCGAAGGCATGCAGGTGCTGGTCTACACGCCGGATACGCCCGATTTGTTCGCGCGCATTTGTGGCTATTTTGACCAGGCCGGTTTCAGTATTTTGGATGCCAAGGTTCATACCGCCAACAATGGCTACGCACTCGATACCTTCGAGGTAATCAGTCCCGCGCTGGACGATCATTACCGCGAACTGGCCTCCATGGTGGAGGCTGACCTGGACCGTACACTCGAAGAGCGTGGCCCATTGCCGCCACCGGGAAAAGGTCGTGTATCCCGGCGCGTCAAAAGCTTTCCGGTGGCGCCCCGCGTCGACCTTCGTCCCGATGAAAAAGCGCAGCGCTGGCTGCTCAGCGTATCGGCGAGCGACCGGGTCGGCTTGCTGTACCTGATTGCGCGCGTGCTGGCCCGCCACCACATCAACATCTTGCTGGCCAAAGTCAGCACACTGGGCGAGCGCGTCGAAGACAGCTTTTTAATCGACGGCACCGAACTGCAGCACAACAAGGCGCAGATCGCCATAGAAACCGAGTTGCTCGACGCACTGAACGCCTGAAGCCCAGAGACGCGGCGCAGTGCGCATTTTTCAGTGCGGCGAGGCCTTCAGATACCGCAGCAAACGCCCCTTGTACTTTTCACCACTGCCGGGAAGGGAAGAAACACGTGTCTCGGTATGCTCATAGCCCAAAAGGTCCATTTTCCGGTTGAAACTCACCCGGTTGCCACGGTCGGGGTCAACAATAAGCACCTCACCACCGGCTTGCAGGTGCTGGTCGATAAACTGCGATAGCACCTCCGGTTGACCACGGTCATACAACACATCACTGCCAATAATCAGGTCAAAGCGCTCAAGCAGCGGATTGGCGCGCGACCAGTTACCAACCTGGTATTTCATGGCCGGCAGGTGGTTCAGCTTGAGATTTTCCAATAAAAAATCAGCCGCCAATGGATGGCAGTCGCTGGCTGTAATGTTGCCGCCGCGGCGATGAACCACGAGGCTGGCCAGCGCCAGGCCGCAACCGAGTTCCAGAATGCGTTTATCTTGCAGTTCGCAGGTCAGCATGACATGGGCCAGCACGCGGCCAGACGGCCATAACAGGCCAAATATAGGCCAGGCCGAAGAAGAAATGCCTTCGCGCTCGGCCTCACCCATGGGATCATGAAATTGCTGCCGATCCAGTAGCGAACGCAATTGAAGGTCGTCGCCGCTCCCGCTGACGGTCTCAAACTTCAACTGATAAGGCAGGGAAGATTTCGACACCGGCGCATTCACTGGCCCGGGAACGGGAGCCTGAAACATTCGCAAAACTTTCTGCGCAACACACGCTCAAACAGGACAAAACTACCAACAAGGTCGCGCAGCGTACGCCTCTGGTTAAAGATTACTTAGTCGTCAGCGTTGACATCCAGCCCCGGAAAAAGAACCTCGGTATAGCCAAACTGGCCGAAGTCACGAATCCGCATCGGATAAAGCTTACCGATCAGATGGTCACATTCATGCTGCACCACGCGCGCATGGAAGCCCTCCACGGTGCGGTCAATCGGGTCGCCGTACTGGTCAAACCCGGTATAACGAATGTGCGAGAAACGCGGCACCACACCCCGCAGGCCGGGTACGGACAGGCAACCCTCCCAATCACTGTCTTCTTCCACGCTCAAAGGCGTAATCACCGGATTGAGCAGCACGGTGCGCGGCACGACGGGCGCATTGGGATAGCGGAGATTGATCTGGTCGCTGCCGAAAATCACGACCTGCAGATCGATGCCGATCTGAGGTGCCGCCAGACCGGCGCCATTGACAGACTGCATGGTGTAGAACATGTCTGAAATCAGGACATGAAGTTCATCGGTGTCAAAGGTCGTCACGGGTTGGGCGATGCGCAGAAGACGCGCATCGCCCATTTTCAGAATTTCACGAATGGTCATCGACCGATTATCGTGTTGCGCAGGAAATTGTGCAGTGCGCGATGCAATGCACACCCCCGGCCGTGGGTTCGGAAAAGAATGGCCCCGCCGCAAAAAAACCAGGGGTCAGCCCACCGTGCGGGCCAGGAACTTGATGTTAAGGTGGGGGGCCGGGGGCCGGGGAAGTTGAAGCGCCTGATCCAGTGAAAGTTCATGCGAAACGATAAACGACGGATTGGCTTTGCCTGCCTCGATCAAGTCACGCAACTGGCGGTTGTAGGCTTTGACGTTGGCTTGTCCAGTGGCAATGTGCTGCCCCTTCATCCAGAACTGGCCGAAGTCGAATGCAAGCTGTCCCTGCTTTGCCAGCTTGTCTTTAGCACCCGGGTCTTCGGCAATAAAAACACCGACCACACCGATGCCGCCGGAAGCCCGCACCGTTTTCACCAGATTGTTCATGGTCAGGTTCGGTACTTCGTGGTGGTGATGGTCGTAACACTGAAAGCCCACGCATTCGCACCCACGATCAGCGCCTTTGCCCTTGGTCAACTCCAGAATCTGCTCGACGCATGATCCGTCCGAGTCGTCAATTGCAATGGCGCCGACTTTCTCCGCCAGGGCCAGCCGGTCCTTGTGCGAATCGACCACCATGATCTTGCTGGCGCCCTTGATGGCTGCCGAATGCGCCGCCATCAGGCCCACCGGGCCGGCGCCGTAAATAACAACTGTTTCACCAGGGCGCACGCCGGCCAGTTCGGTCGCGTGATAGCCGGTAGGAAAGACGTCCGACAGCATCACATAGTCGTTTTCCTTTTCTTCGGCGTCAGGCGGCAGTTTCAGGCAGTTGAAATCGGCATAAGGCACGCGCAGGTATTCAGCCTGGCCGCCGCTGTATGGGCCCATGCCGGCAAAGCCATACGCCGCGCCGGCAAAGCCGGGATTGGCGATCAAACAAAAACCGGTCAGCCCGCGTTCGCAGTTCTTGCAGAAGCCGCAGCCGATGTTGAACGGCAGGCAGACCCGGTCGCCGACCTTGATCCGGTCGACCGCATTGCCTACTTCGACCACTTCGCCGAGATTTTCGTGGCCCAGGATACGGCCTGACTCCATATCGGTACGGCCTTCATACATATGCAAATCGGAGCCGCAAATATTGGTCGCGGTAATCCGGACCAGAACATCTGTGGGCCGCTCGATTTTGGCGTCGGGCATCTCCATGACGCGAACGTCACGAGTGCCTTGGTAAACCAGTGCTTTCATAATGATTTCCCTTTAAAGTTGCGGTGTTGAAAGGAGGATTCGTGTCGGTGCGGACAGCTGAATCACAGCTTGGAAGCAGGATGAGAAAAGCCAATTCACCCGTCTTCCGCAGGCAAGATTAAGGCGCTGGGCACTTGGCAGCTTGTAGGCCAGGGCCGAGGGGTTTGGTAAGTCAGCAAGCCTGGCACCCAAAGAAGCAATCCGGCAAAATTTCAATGAAATTAGGGGCTAGTGCGTCAAGTGCAGGCGCATCCGGCTACTTTTTTAATAGCGGCAAAGATTTTGGTCAGGAAGGCGCTGCGGAACCCGACCTCTGTGCCTGGATGCTGGCCTACGTCTTGGATCACAAGGACTCACAGGGAGATTGAAGCTCCTGAAGCCAGTTTGTTTCAGCCGGACGGCAAATCCAGCAGCGCCAGCAAGGCTGATTCATCAATCACGGCAATGCCCAGCGCTTGCGCTTTCACCAGCTTGCTGCCGGCCTCGGCACCCGCCACGACGTAGTCGGTTTTCTTGCTGACAGAGCCGGCCACCTTGCCGCCCGCCGCTTCAATCTGATCCTTCGCCCCGTCCCGGCTCAGATTGGGCAGCGTGCCGGTGATGACAAAGGTCTTGCCCGACAGCGGTCTGAAAGCCACGACAGCGGGCTCGCCTTCTTCCCAGGTCACGCCACAAGCGCGCAACTGCTCGACCACTTCCCGGTTGTGCGACTGCTCAAAGAAGGTGCGTATGCTTTGGGCAACGATGGGACCGACGTCGTTGACCTCCAGCAATTGCGCCTCAGTGGCGTCCATGACGGCGTCAAGCTTGCCAAAATGATGAGCCAGCGCCTTGGCGGTCGCTTCGCCGACGTGCCGGATGCCCAGGCCGAAGACGAAACGCGGCAAGGTGGTTTGCCTGGATCTTTCCAGCGCTTCAAGCAGGTTTTTAGCCGATTTTTCGGCCATGCGATCCAGGCTGGCCAGCGAACTCAAACCCAGCTTGTAAAGATCGGGCAGAGTGCGGATGACGTTCGCCTCCACCAGCTGCTCGACCAGCTTGTCGCCCAGGCCTTCGATCTCGACCGCGCGCCGGTGCGCAAAGTGCAGGATTGCCTCCTTGCGCTGGGCTGCGCAGAACAGGCCGCCGGTACAGCGATAGTCGGCTTCGCCATCTTCCCTGACTGCATCCGAGCCGCAGACCGGGCAGTGGCGTGGCATGGTGAAGATTTGCGCATCCGGCTGGCGCTTGTCCAGCAGGACGCTGACCACCTCGGGAATCACATCACCGGCGCGGCGCACGATGACTGTGTCGCCGACGCGCACATCCTTGCGGCGCGCTTCGTCTTCATTGTGCAGGGTCGCATTAGTCACGGTGACGCCCCCGACAAACACCGGAGCCAGCTTGGCGACAGGCGTGAGCTTGCCGGTGCGGCCGACCTGCACGTCAATGCCCAGCACCATGGTGAGCTGCTCCTGCGCCGGATATTTATGCGCCACGGCCCAGCGAGGCTCGCGCGTGACGAAACCCATTTTCTGCTGCAGCGCCAGGCTGTTGACCTTGTACACCACACCATCAATGTCGTACGGCAGGCGGTCGCGCTGCTCGCCCATGGCCTGATGAAACGCTATTAATTCAGTAGCACCCTGCAGCCGTGTCGTCTGGACCGCGACTGGAAAACCCCATGATTTGAGCGTCATCAGCAGCTGGAAGTGGGTTTCAAACTTTGGGCCGCCGTCTGCGGGCGGCGTGATCTCGCCCAGTCCGTAGGCAAAAAAGCTCAGGCGCCGCTCGGCGGCAATCGCCGGATCAAGCTGGCGTACGCCGCCGGCTGCAGCGTTGCGCGGGTTGACAAAAGTTTTTTCGCCCTTAGCGCCCTGGGCGATCTTTTCGCGCTGCTTTTCATTCAGCGCTTCAAAATCGGCACGGCTCAGGTAGACCTCGCCGCGCACTTCAACCAGAAACGGAAACCCGGCGGGCAAGCGCAAGGGGATCTGCTTGATGGTACGGATATTTTGCGTGACATCTTCCCCCACCTCGCCGTCACCCCGCGTGGCAGCCTGCACCAGCACCCCGTTTTCATACCGCAAGCTCATGGCCAGGCCGTCGAACTTGAGCTCACCCACGTACTCGACCGGAGGATCGGACGCGGCCAGCGTCAATTCCTTTCGCACGCGCGTGTCGAAGTTCCGTGCACCCGTCGGCTCGGTGTCGGTCTCGGTGCGAATGCTGAGCATGGGCACCCTGTGGCGCACGCTGGCAAACTGGTCCAGCGGCTTGCCACCGACACGCTGCGTCGGCGAGTCAGCCGTCAGCAGTTCAGGATGAGCCGTCTCGATATCCTGCAACTCCCTGAACAGCCGGTCGTACTCGATGTCCGGAATTGTCGGCTGGTCAAGCACGTAATAGCGGTGGGCGTGCGCATCGAGTTCGGCTCGCAACCGGGCAGCGCGTTCGGCAGGGGAATGCGGCGGTGCAAACAGGTCAACGGTGGCCATGGATTCAGTCAGTACAGCAGCTCAGGGAATGGCAAAGAAAAGTGGCTCTGCCGGGAAAACCGCCGGAGCAGTCACGAAAACAGGCGACGGCCCAGCGCCGAGCCCGCTGAAAGATCGCGCCCGTCCAGCGTGTCATACAGCAACTCCAGATCTGCATGGATTCCCTCCATCGCTTCCGGGCGAATGAAGTTGCCGTTGTCGTCGATGATTACTCCGTCCATGCTGCCAGCCAGCGCAATTGCCAGCTCGCACATGCGTGCGAAAGGCTGCTCTGAGCGCAGCACCTGCGGCACGTCGAGTGACAGAGTGAGTTCGCGCAGCGCGGTTTGTTCGGGGTCGTCGGCCATGGCGGCCTGGGTGTCAAAAGCCAGCCCCAGAATCGGCGCATGGCCCGGCTGGTTGGCCGGCAATACCATGCGGCCGGGGATGGCACCCGTGGCAAAACCCAGCCTGGCCGCGCTTTGCTGCACATAACCCGGACTCCAGGCCGTGCGGTTCGCGCGCAGGGTAAAGCTCAACTGGGCGTCATGCGCGCTGGCAAACTGGTCCAGTTCGCGGGCACGCGCCACCTCGTCCTGCATCTCGGGAAACTCGGCCTGACCGTCAAGCGCATCGGCAAAAGCTTGCGTTGTGATCACGAATTCCGAATATTCAATCTGGTTGAGGGCACCGGTCCGGTTCGCCAGTTGGACCCCGCACTGGAAGGCGCTGTAGCGATGGCCGGCCGCGGGAAACTCCCATTCCCCGTTGGCCACGCTCAGGCCTTCAACCCCAAACGGCTTGCTGCCGACCCGGCGCGTATTGGGCATCGCGGCGAGCGCGGCTTCGCCTGAAACGACAGACTCCAGCGCGACGGAGGCCATCGCATCGATCAGGATGTCCAGACCGGCTCTCCGGTCAGGTAGGGTGAGCTGAGTCAGAGCCTGCAGGCCCGAATCAGTGTCAAAACTGGGCTCTTGCCGCTCCGCCAGGGCATCGGCGTCCAGCGTCAACGGCACACCAGCCGATGGCGCGGGCTCTGGCGCCGGCTCCCGGGGAGTCGCCCGTTTCGGCAGGTTCTTGCGGGTCGACCAAGCGCTGTGTGCTACCACGCCGGCCAGGACCAGGCCACCTGCCACCGCCAGACTGATTTGTAATGTACTCATGATGATTTAGACGGCCTCGGCAAAACTGAGCGCGGCTTCCATATCAACCGCGACAATGCGTGAAACGCCCTGCTCCTGCATAGTCACGCCGATCAGTTGCTCAGCCATTTCCATGGCGATCTTGTTATGGCTGATGAACAAAAACTGGGTCTCTCTGCTCATGCTGCTGACCAGCTTGGCGTAGCGCTCGGTGTTGGCATCGTCAAGCGGCGCGTCGACCTCGTCGAGCAGGCAGAACGGGGCCGGGGTGAGCTGGAAAATGGCAAACACCAGCGCAATCGCCGTCAGCGCCTTTTCACCGCCCGAGAGCAGGTGAATGGTCTGGTTTTTCTTGCCGGGCGGCTGCGCCATCACCTGCACGCCGGCGTCGAGGATTTCTTCCCCGGTCATGACCAGGCGCGCATTGCCGCCGCCAAACAGCTCGGGGAACATCTTGCCGAAGTGGCCGTTGACGGCTTCAAAAGTGCTGGACAGCAAATCGCGCGTTTCCATGTCAATTTTCCGGATGGCATCTTCCAGCGTCGCCATCGCTTCATTCAAATCGGCCGACTGCGCATCGAGAAACTGCTTGCGTTCCCTGGCCGTGCTCAGTTCGTCCAGCGCCGCCAGGTTGACGGCACCCAGCGACTGGATATCACGGTGGATGCGGTCAATCTCGCCCTGCAGGCCAGCCGCGCGCACATTGCCGGTTTGAAGCGACAACTCGACATCGGCCAGATCAGCCTGCGCGTCCAGCAACAACTGGGCATATTGCTCAAAACCCAGGCGCGCCGCCTGTTCCTTGAGCTGGAACTCGGTGATGCGCTGGCGCAAGGGGTCAAGCTCGCGTTCCAGCTGCAGGCGGCGCTCGTCGCTGGCGCGCAACTTGGTGGTCAGATCGTCATATTGACTGCGTTGGGCGCCCAGGTCGGCTTCCCGCTCGAGCTTGACGTTCAGCGCGTTTTGCAGCCCGCCCTGCGCCGCGGCATCGGTCAGGCGTGACAACTCATCGCCAGCACGCTCTTCCTCCGTCGCAATCGCGGCTGCCTGCTGCGCCGCAATGGCCATCGAGCGGGCCAGCTCTTCGCGGCGCGAAAGCAGGCTGCGCAACGCAAACTGGGCTTCTTGCGCCTGCCGCTCCAGGGTGCGCTGCTGTTCGCGCGATTCGGCCATCCGGCGCCCGGTTTCAATCACGCGATCGTCAAGCTGGGCATGGCGCTCCTGGCTGTCCGCCAGCTGCATGTCGAGTTCTTCAAAGCGGACCTCCGCCGTCACCTTGCGCTCCTGCAGCTCACTGAGCTGCGCTTCAATTTCGCCCATGTCGGCCTGGATCTGCTGGCTGCGAGCGCGCGTCTGCTCGGCCAGCTGCGCAAGACGCAGCACCTCGACCTGCAGCTCATGGGTACGGCTTTGCCCTTCAGCGCTTTCGCGGCGGGCACTGGCCAGGCGTTGCGCCGCATCGGTATAAACCGTTTCAGCGCGCACCAGCGCGCCTCTGGCCTCCTCGCTGATCAACGCCTGCGCCCTTAGCTGCTTGTCGAGGTTTTCAATCTCCTGTGCCCTGGCCAGCAAACCGGCCTGTTCGGAGTCGGGCGCGTAAAAACTCACGCTGTGTCTTGTCACCGCATGGCCACTCATGACATAAATCACTTCGCCGGCCTGCAGCCTCGCGCGCGCTGCCATCGCGTCATCCAGCTTTTCGGCCGTGTAGCAGCTGTGCAGCCAGTCGCCCAGCAGCGCTGACAGCCCGGCATCATTCAACCGCAGCAAATCGGCCAGCGGTTTAAGATTGAGCGATGGGTTGGCCGGCGCGGGAAGCGCGGCAACGGGCGGCGTGAAAAACGACAACTTGGAGGGCGGTGCGCCCTGTCCATCGCTGCCAGCAAAGCCGCGCACCAGGTCCAGCCGTGAAACCTCAAGCGCGCCCAGACGCTCCCTGAGGGCGGCTTCGAGGGCGTTTTCCCAGCCCTGCTCAATGTGCAGGCGACTCCATAACGCTTGCAGACCATCCAGGCCGTTCCTAACCAGCCACGGTTTCAGCTTGCCGTCGGTCCTGACTTTTTCCTGCAACGCCTTGAGCGCCTCGGTGCGGGCTGACAAATCAGCGCGTCTGGCGGATTCGGTATTGACCGTCTGCTGCAAAGTGCGCCGCGCTTCATCAAGCTGGGGCACGGTTTCCGTCAATTCCTGCAGGCGGGCTTCGGCCACGGCCTGCGCTTCCTGCGCGCTGGCGAACTGCGAGTTGAGGTTGGCCAGACGCGCCTCGTCGGGCGCGTTAAGCGCATTGCGGTCAGCCGTCAGTCGCTCGTGGCGCAAGGCAAGCGAGCGAGACTGCTCCTCGATGTGGCGCTGGTCAGCGGCCAGCACCTGGATTTGCTGTTGAACCTGCGTCACGCCGGCGCGCTGCTCATTGGCTTTGGCCTGCGCCTGACGCAGCACTTCCTCGAGCGCCGGTTGCTGGCTCTGCTGCTCTTCGCTTTGCGCGGCCAGCAGTTCGGCTTTTTCTTCGGCATCCAAGGCCTGTCCGGCGAGGCTTTCGGTCTCGACGGCCGCGGGATTCCGGCGCGGGGCCCCCAGGGCGGGT